>NZ_JBEAJA010000061.1:0-109928 GCF_040064755.1 Klebsiella sp. GB_Kp056
AGGCCCACCATTGCACTGGATCCGTAGGCCCGCGCAAGCGTAGCGCCGCCGGGCAAGGCCACAGCCAGGGAGCCGCCTGTATGCCGGGTGGCGGCTACGCCTGACCCGGCCTACAAACTAAGCACAGCGCAAGCCGGGGAATTTCCCGGGTCGCGGCGTTCCGCCTTACCCGGGCTACCGGACCAGGCCCACCATTGCACTGGATCCGTAGGCCCGCGCAAGCGTAGCGCCGCCGGGCATGGCCACAGCCAGGGAGCCGCCTGTATGCCGGGTGGCGGCTACGCCTTACCCGGCCTACAAACTAAGCACAGCGCAAGCCGGGGAATTTCCCAGGTCGCGGCGTTCCGCCTTACCCGGGCTACCGGACAGTGTAAACAGTAGCCCGGCTAAGCGCAGCGCAAGCCGGGGAGTTTCCCGGATAGCGCAAACCGCGAATAGCGCTTAGTCCGGCAGCGAACCGGCGAGGTTGCGCGCCGAAACGCTCTCGCTGACCGGCACGGGCGGCTCCGGCGCCTTAGCCGGGGCGGCCGCTGGTGCGGCTGTCGGGGCGGAAGAGGCCGGCTGGATCTCAAGGAACGAGGCCAGCATCTTGCGCAGCGTTTCCGGTTTAGTGTCTTCCGCCAGCAGCGCCGCCAGCATCGACGGCAAGCGGCTATCGACTTCCCCTAACGCCAGCCCCGCCAGCAGCGCCGTGCGCGACATATCGCCGCGGTCGCCGCGATGGTGGGCTTCAATTTTTGCGTCCGCGAAGCGCTCGCTGGCGCTGATATCCGGGCGCAGGTAAATCAGCACTTTTCTGCGTTCCAGAGTCATAGACGCTCCTTAGCCAATAATTTTCAGACCACGCACCAGGGCGAACTGCGGCTCTTCAGCCACCACGAAACGGTCCTCACGCAGGCCCATACGTTCACGAATGGCATCGGCAACCAGCGGCGCGCCGCCGCCAATCACGATGGCATGCGAGTAGCCTTTAAAGCTATCGATAGCCGTCAGGACGCGGGTGGTCAGACGTTCGATGCTGTTAGTGATCACCTTTTTCACCTCAGAAACCGCATCCGGATCGTTGATGTTATCGGTCAGGTACGCTTCGTCATGGCGATTGATAATGATCTGGTCGACGTTATAGCTTGAGGTATCGGTATTCGCCCGCGCCAGCGCCAGCTTAACGGCGTCGGTCACCAGCGATACGCCCAGCTTCGGGTCGCCGTAAATGCGCGAAACCGAGGTCATCTGCCCGGCGACCATCGAGATATCGAGCGTGGTGCCGCCGAGGTCGACAATCAGCACCGAATGGGAGGGCTTGAGTTCATCGCACAGGCTAATGCCCGCCGGAATCGATTCCGGGCGCACGGTGACTTTGGTGATGTTGAACACCACGCCTTTATTCAGTTTAACTTCGCGCAGCAGGCTCTTTTTCTTACGCTCAATGTTGTCGAGGCGATATTGCGCATCCTCGTCATAAAATTCAGTCAGCGGCAGCGTCACGACTATTTCGACGTCCTGTGGCTCAAGACCGCTGGTCAGCAGCGCGTGATGGACAGCGATGGAGTTCAACGGGCTGTACTGCCAGTCAATATTATTGGTCGGGAGCGCGTCGGGAGTGATCAGGTCGAATGAGTACTTTTCATCATCCACGGTGTAGTTAAAGGGCTTCCCGGAACCGAAGGTGGCAGACCAGCCGCGTTTAAAACTATTGGGGCTGATATGGGTGAAAGTTTCGCCATCTTGCTCCCACAGCATTTTGATATTGGTTGAACCATCATCGATAAAAATGCGCATCGCATTGCTCCATCACTGAGACAAATAAGAGAAAAATGTAACACCCAAAAAGAGTAGCAAGAGTTAAAAAGCAGCGCAAGAGCACGAAAAAGAGACAAATATGAGTTTTAATTGAGAACAATTAGAGCAAATAACAACTTCACGAACCTAAAGAGAGAATATTTTGAGACAAATTAGAGAAATGCGATTTCTCTTTTCGTCCGCTTTCAACGCTCATTTTTGTCCAAAAAAGAGAGCATCCCTCCCCTCTTTCGTCAGCTGTTTTCGAACGCTTTTTACACCTGGTTGGGTACCACAATGGGCCGTTCCGGCTCAGCCACATTTTCCGGTACCCGACGATATTTATCCAGCAGGTGAATCTGAATGCGACGCAGCATATCGCCGTTGAGCTTGTAATAGCGGAAATAGAGAAACAGCGTCAGGGCAAAAAAGAGCGTCGGCAGCGCAATCATAATCGCCTGCATCCCCAGCAGCGTCTGGGACGACTGGGCCACATTCGGCACATAACCGATGATACCGAGCACGATGGCGATAAACCAGGCCGCGAACGCCGAGCCCGCTTTCACCACCAGCGTCTGCACCGAATAGGCGATACTTTCGCAGCGGATGTTCATCGTATATTCGCCGTAGTCGACGGTATCGGCCACCATAATAACCTGCAGCACCCAGAACAGCGCGGTGCCGATATTCAACAGCACGCCGGCCAGCGAAATCAGCGCGACGTTGTAGACCCCGCTCAGCGCCATCAGCAACAGCACGCCGCAGCCCAGCACCGGCATGATCGAAGCGCCCGCCCACAGAATGCGCCGCGACAGCCCTTTCACCAGCCGCGGAAACAGCACTAACGTCAGGAGGTTCGCCGCGCCGGCGTAGGACATGTAATACGGGAACATCTCCGCGCTGCCAATCACGTAGGTAAAGTAGTAAATCGCAAAGCCAGCGATAATATTCGCCGCCGTGTTATAGGCCAGCGCCATGCCCAACAGACAGGCCAGCTGATCGTTTTTATAGATCAGCGCCACCATCTGGCGCAGTGAGAGATGGCTGGCATCCTCGCTCACGCCGCTATCCGAGGAGTAAACCTCGTGGACGTTGCGCAGCGTGACGAGGGTGGAAACCACGAAGAAGGCGATCAACACCAGGGTGAACATCTGGAAACCGAAACCGCGGTCGGCGCCGCCCACGGCGCTGACAAACGGCAGCGTGACGCCGGCAGTGACGAATCCCGCCAGGCTGGCGAAAAAGCGTGGATACGGCACCAGCTGTTCACGTTCGCGTTTATCAAGGGTAATGGTCGGCACCAGCGACCAGAACGGCACATCCATGATGGTGTAGGTGAACCCCCACAGCAGGTAGGTCAGCCACACCCATGCCAGCAGCGCCCCGCCGGAGAAGTGATGGGCGCTGAACAGCATATACAGCACCACCGAGTTGGTTATCGTGCCAATCAGGATCCACGGTTTGAATTTCCCCCATCGCGATCGCGTACAGTTGACGATCCACCCCATGATCGGATCGGCTATCGCATCGAGGATCCGCGCCACCAGAAACAAGGTGCCGACCACCCCAACCGACAGTCCAACAATATCGGTGTAGTAATACATCAGGTACATGTAGACGATACCGATAGCGAAATCTTTACCAAAGGCACCAAATCCGTAGCTGAGCTTTGTTGTCATTGAAATACTCATAGGGTACAGGTCGCTGTCGCCAGCGCCTCCTTCAGTGTTTGATAGAGCATGCAGGACGCCGCCGGGGTCGTTGCCCCCGGCGGCATGAGAAGATTAACGATGCAGCCAGGACGGCAGCCAGTCGCCGTGGCTGGCGATCAGATCGTCCACCAGCGCGTAGATCTCTTCGATCCCCAGCACCGCGGCGGTGTGCGGATCCATCATCGTGGCGTAATAGACGTAATCGCGATTTTCGGTGAGGATCGCCTCCGTGAGCAGCGTCTGCACGTTGATGTTGGTCTGCATCAGCGCCGCCAGATGCGCCGGCAGCGCGCCCACTTTGGTCGGCTGAATGCCGTTGGCGTCCACCAGGCAAGCCACTTCCACGCAGCAGCCCTGCGGCAGGTTGTCGATAAGGCCGTCATTGCGTACGTTGCCATACACCACGCTTGGCTCGCCGGTCCAGATGGCGTTCATGATGGTGCTGGCATACTCACGGGATGGCTTCACCTCGATGCGCTCGCCGCGCTGATAGCTCTCCAGCTCCTGATGCCAGTTGGCCAGTTGCTCGACGCAGCGTTTCGGGTATTCGTCCAGCGGCACTTTATAGCGGGCGATAAGGTCCTCGCGGCCCGGCTTGATAAACCATGGCGTGTATTCGGCAAAATGCTCCGATGACTCGGTCACAAAGTAGCCGAGCTTTTTGAACATCTCATAGCGGACGATATTTTCGCAGCGTGGGTTGCCGTGCAGGTTAGGCTTCGGCGCGCGCCCATCGGCGTAGGCCTGCAGCAGGTCGGGATAGAGGCTGACATAGCTGCCGTCGGCGAGCTTTTTCTCCAGCGAGAGATAGAACGCCATATGGTTAATCCCGGCGCAGCGGTAGCGTAAATCCGCCGGGTTGAGGTCAAGATCGCGCGCCAGTTCTTCCGCCGTTCCCTGCACCGAGTGGCACAGGCCAACCTGTTTAATATGCGGGTAGCGGGCGTACATGGCCCAGGTGTTCATCGCCATTGGGTTGACGTAGTTAAGCAGGGTGGCGTCCGGGCAGACCTCGGTCATGTCGTCGCAGATAGCCCACAGGTGAGGTATGGTGCGCAGGGCGCGCATAATGCCCCCCGGACCCAGCGTATCGGCGATGGTCTGCTCCAGGCCATGGTGTTTACAGACCTCAAAATCGGTGACGGTACAGGGCTCATAGCCGCCAATCTGGAAGGCGACCACAACGAAATCAGCGCCCTGCAGGGCGGTTTTGCGATCGCGATGGCAGCTGATTTCGCCCTTCGCGCCGACGGAATCCATCAGCTTGCGCACCACGGTATGCGACTCTTCCAGCCGGGTGTCATCGATATCCATCAGCGCGACATGCGCCGATTTCAGCGCCGGGCGCTGGAAAACATCACCGAGAATATTTTTAACGAACACCGTCGAACCGGCGCCGATAAAGGTAATTTTTGGGGCGGTCATTACGCTCTCTCCATCTGGTCATTGAACCCTTGCAGAGTGGCACGCCGTTCAGCGTTGCGCTGCCCTGTTCCCACCGGAGCATTCCCGAAAGCTCAGATCGGCCATTAAGCGCCACAAAATCTGAGTTTTCGGGAACAGATTGCGCAAAAAGGAGAGAAAATGGGCCGATTCTTCCGCTAAGCTGTCGTCAGTTCTGGCGAAAAATGCAGCCACTCTGACAATTCAGGAATACGCTAACGATGGAATACCGCTTCACCTCCCTGCCCCCCGATCCCTTTATGTGCAGCAGCGATGAAAAGCAGAGCCGCAGCCCGCTGGCGCTCTACTCTGAGTATCAGCGTATGGATATCGAGCTGCGCCCGCCGCACGCCATGCCTACCAGCCACTGGCATGGCCAGGTGGAGGTCAACGTGCCGTTCGATGGCGACGTGGAATATTTGATTAATAACGAAGTGGTGCGCATAGAGAAAGGCTATATCACCCTGTTCTGGGCCTGTACGCCGCATCAGTTGACCCGCCCGGGGGATTGCCAGCAGATGGCGATCTTTAACCTGCCGATGCATCTGTTTCTCTCATGGCCGCTGGACCGGGAGCTGATCAACCACGTCACTCACGGGATGGTGATTAAATCCCTCGCCGCCCAGCAGCTGAGCGCCTTCGAGGTGCGCCGCTGGCAGCAGGAGCTGAACCACGACAATGAACAGATTCGCCAGCTGGCGATCGATGAAATCGCCCTGATGCTGAAGCGGCTGAGCCTCGCCGGCTGGCAGCCGATTCTGGTCAACAAAACCTCGCGCACCCATAAGAACAGCGTCTCGCGCCATGCGCAGTTTTATGTCAGCCAGATGCTGGAGTTTATCGCCGCCCACTACGACCAGGCGCTGACCGTCAATGCCGTCGCCGAGCACGTTAAGCTCAACCCGAACTATGCGATGGGGGTATTCCAGAGAGTGATGCAGCAAACCATGAAGCAGTACATTACCGCCATGCGCATCAATCACGTGCGGGCGCTGCTGAGCGATACCGACAAGACCATCCTGGATATCGCCCTCACCGCCGGTTTCCGCTCCAGCAGCCGCTTCTACAGCACCTTTACCCGCTACGTGGGGATGCCGCCGCAGCAGTACCGTAAACTCAGCCAACAGCGTCGTCACGGTCTGGCCTTGCCGGAGGCATAAAAAATGCCGCCGGGGTTTCCCCAGGCGGCATGATTAGCAGTGAAAACAGTTAGTCGTTGATACGCGGATGCTGCTGCACCAGACGCGACCGTTTTGCCTGCAGATCGGCGATCTCCTGATCGATATCTTCGATTTTTTGCTCGATATTATCGTAGTGCTCGCCAAGGATTTCTTTCGCTTCCTGAATATCCGACGCCGCCGGGGTCGCCCCTTTCAGCGGACGGTTAGCCGTCTCTTTCATCGACAGACCCGTCGCCATACCCACCACCGCGATCACCATCAGGTAGTATGCCGGCATCATCAGGTTCTGAGTGGTTTCCACCAGCCACGCCGCCAGGGTTGGCGTCAGACCGGCAATTAGCACTGAGATGTTAAAGGCGCTGGCCAGGGCGCTGAAGCGGATATGCGTCGGGAACATCGCCGGCAGCGAGGAGGCCATCACCCCGATAAAGCAGTTCAGCACCACCGCCAGCAGCAGCAGACCGGCGAAGATCAGGCTCGTCACGTTGCTGTTGATCATAATGAAGGCCGGGATCGACAGGGCAAACAGCGCCACGCTACCAATCAGGATAAACGGGCGACGGCCGAAACGGTCGCTAAGCATACCGATAACCGGCTGTACAAACAGCATCCCGACCATGATGGCGATGATGATCAGCACCCCATGGTCTTCCGAGTAGTGCAGGTTATGCGACAGGTAGCTCGGCATGTAGGTCAGCAGCATGTAGTAGGTCACGTTGGTGGAAATCACCAGACCGATACAGGTCAGCAGGCTACGCCAGTGTTTGGTGGCAATCTCTTTAAAAGAGACCTTCGGCCCGTCCTGCAGACCTTCACGGTCGCCCTGCTCCATGGTGTCCACATGCTGCTGGAACGCCGGGGTCTCTTCCAGCGCATGGCGCAGATAGAGGCCGATGATGCCTAACGGCAGCGCCAGGAAGAACGGGATACGCCAACCCCACTCAAGGAAGTTCTGTTCCCCCACTACGCTGGAGATCAGGACCACCACGCCGGCCCCCATCACAAACCCGGCGATGGAGCCAAAGTCCAGCCAGCTGCCCATAAACCCGCGTTTACGGTCAGGGGAGTATTCCGCGACGAAGATCGACGCCCCGGTATATTCACCACCGACCGAGAAGCCTTGCGCCATTTTACACAGCAGCAGCAGGATCGGCGCCCAGATACCTATCGTGGCATACGAAGGAATAAGGCCGATACAGAAAGTACTTATCGACATGATCACGATAGTTATCGCGAGAATTTTCTGCCGACCGTATTTATCGCCCAGCATCCCGAAGAACAGGCCGCCCAGCGGACGAATTAAAAATGGAACGGAGAAGGTACCGAGTGCGGCAATCATCTGCACGCTTGGGTTGGCATCGGGGAAGAAGACTTTACCTAAGGCGTAGGCCACAAAGCCGTAGACGCCGAAATCGAACCACTCCATCGCGTTGCCCAGCGAGGCCGCGGTGATCGCCTTTTTCAGTTTACCATCGTCGATGATGGTCACATCCTTAAGGGTGATGGGCTTTATTTTTTTCCTTTTAAGCATATTTTTCCTCTGCTACTCCGCCTTGAATGCACGTCTCTTCGCCGAATGGCAAAGCCATTCGCAACGTGCGTCAGGAGCGGTGAATTGCTGTGCTCCTCATTTCAAGCGTAGCAGGTTTGCCTGCACTGTCTGCTGACAGAATGTACAACCGAACCTGTTGACGCCTGCTGTGGCTACTGGTGAATAAATGGAGCGGCTCATCGTCATCATTGATGAAATTGACCTGCTCCCCTTTTTTACCCTAACAGTGTTTATATCTGCGATCAACTTCACATAAATTTACCGCCTAATTACAGAGTCCCAGAAAATAAATAAGTTCATTTCCTGCCGATCGCCCGGAAATTATTTCGTCGATGTTGTTCCATCGCCGGCGGTTAATTTCAGCAATTATTCGGTTCTTCCCGGAATAGCGCCCCGGCTATTTTTTAGCAAAAAAACACCCGACAAAAGTGGGTGATTGCGCTATAATCATAGCCACTTTCGGCTCTCAGCCGCTGTTTAAAGGACCAACGTCCTGTTTTTCGACGACATCACGAGGAACGTCATGCAACTGCCACACTGCCCTAAATGCGATTCGACTTACACTTATGAAGACAACGGCATGTACATCTGCCCGGAATGCGCCCATGAGTGGAACCCTGCCGAAGCCACGGAAGAAAACGACGTTCTGATCGTTAAAGATGCCAATGGCAATTTACTGGCCGATGGCGACAGCGTCACGGTAGTGAAAGATCTGAAGGTTAAAGGCAGCTCTTCGATGCTGAAAATCGGCACCAAAGTGAAGAATATCCGCCTGGTCGAAGGCGATCACAATATTGACTGCAAAATTGACGGTTTTGGCCCGATGAAGCTGAAATCGGAATTCGTCAAAAAGAACTGATTTATTTCCGGGCAGGCGACGCGATTATTTTCCCCTATCGCCGTCGCCGCTCCCGATATCCTCACTGCCCTTCGCCTCCCTGCGCATCCGGTTATTTATCCCGCCAGCCGCCGCTATTTACGCTGCCGCCTGCAGCACTATTCCCGCCCCATTTTCGCGCTGCCGTCTGGCTCAATCCCGCTATGGGCGACTACGCTTTACGGGTTACGGTCACTGAGGTATTCACCATGTCCTTAAGTCCCTACCTTGCCTTTGCGGGCAACTGCGCCGAGGCGATCGCCTTCTATCAGCAGACGCTGGGCGCCGAGCTGATGTTTAAAATGACCTTTGGCGAAATGCCGCCTTCGGCGCAGGAAGCCTCTGACGGCTGCCCGTCTGGCCAGAAGATGGCGGATGACGCCATCGCCCACGCCAGCCTGCGCATCGGCAACGGCGAGCTGATGCTAAGCGACAGCGCCTTCGGGCCCGATGTGCATTACGCCGGCTTCACCCTCGTCCTCGATCCCAACGATGTCGCTGAAGGCCAGCGCTGGTTCGACGCGCTGGCGGTCGGCGGGCGCATTGAGATGGCCTGGCAGGAAACCTTCTGGGCCCACGGCTTCGGCAAAGTCGTCGATCGCTTTGGCGTCCCATGGATGATCAACGTGGTCAAACAAGGCTGACCCCGCCAGGGCGGCCTGGCCGCCCTGTCATCCGTCTGGCATTAACTCTTCATCCTTTAGTCATCATCACTTAACAGAACTGCAACATAAACCGGTCAGGATCGGCTCACAACGCGAGGAGGCTCCTCGCCTATGCTGTGTGAGGCTTGATGACCATGCACCTGTCCAGACATCCGACCAGTTATCCCACGCGCTATCAGGAAATCGCCGCCCGGCTTGAGCAGGAGCTGCGCCACCACTATCGCTGCGGCGACTATCTGCCCGCCGAGCAGCAGCTGGCGACGCGCTTCGACGTAAACCGCCATACCCTGCGTCGGGCTATCGACCAGCTGGTTGAGCGCGGCTGGGTACAACGCCGTCAGGGCGTCGGCGTGCTGGTGCTGATGCGGCCGATCGATTACCCGCTCAATGCCCAGGCGCGGTTCAGCCAGAACCTGCTGGAACAAGGCAGCGATCCCACCAGCGAAAAACTGCTGTCGGTACTGCGCCCCGCCAGCGCGCACGTTGCCGAGGCCTTTGGCATTAGCGAGGGCGAGAATGTCATCCACCTGCGCACCCTGCGCCGGGTCAATGGCGTCGCCCTGTGCCTGATTGACCACTACTTTGCCGACCTGCACTTCTGGCCGGTGTTGCAGACCTTCAGCCACGGCTCGCTGCACAACCTGCTCCGCGATCGGCTTGACGTCGAACTGACCCGGGTGCGCACCAAAATCAGCGCCCGTCGCGCGCAGGCGAAAGAGAGCAAGCTGCTGGAGATCCCCAATATGGCGCCGCTGCTCTGCGTGCGCACCCTCAACAGCCGCCAGGGCGAGCAGGCCGTCACCGAATACTCCGTCAGCCTGACCCGCGCCGACATGATTGAATTCACCATGGAGCACTGAATGCACTTCGATACCGCCACCCGCCAGCGCTGGATGTCCGTGCTGGCCCACAGTGAACCGCAAGATCTTCTGGCACGCATGCACGCCCTGCAGCTGGCGCCGGAGTATGAGCTGATCCGCTCTCCCGAGACAGGCCTGGTGCAGCTTCAGGCCCGGATGGGCGGTATCGGCGACCGTTTCTTCGCCGGCGACGCCACGCTCACCCGGGCGGCGGTACGTCTGGCCGATGGTACGCTCGGCTACAGCTGGATCTTAGGCCGCGACCGCCCGCACGCCGAACGCTGCGCGGCCATCGACGCCCTGCTGCAGTCGCCCCGCCATTTTCACAATTTAATGGAAACCCTGATAACCCCGCTGGAAGCGCTACGCAGCGCGCGCATTGAAGCCCGACGCGCCGAAGTCAACGCCAGCCGGGTCGACTTCTTTACCCTGGTTCGCGGAGATAACGCATGACCTTACAACCCGCTTTTACCCTGGCTGTGCAGGATGCCCAACACAGTTTTCGTCGCCTGCTGAAAGCGATGAGCGAGCCGGGGGTGATTGTCTCCCTGCAGCAGTTGCAGCACGGCTGGCAGCCGCTGAACGTCGCCTCCACCAGCCTGCTGTTGACCCTTGCCGATCACGAAACGCCGGTCTGGCTCGCCAGCGCCCTGCATAACGATCTGGTGGGACAGAATCTGCGCTTCCATACCGGCGCGCCGCTGGTGGACCAGCCGCAGCAGGCGATCTTTGCGGTCGCCAATGACGGCATCAGCGCCGAGCAGCTCAACGTCCTCTCCGCGGGCACCGTCACCGCCCCGGAGACCGGCGTCACGCTGATCGTCCAGCTCGCCAGCCTGAGCGGCGGGCGCATGCTGCGCCTGACCGGGGCAGGCATTGCCGAAGAGCGAATGATCGCCCCTCAGCTGCCGGACTGCATCATTGACGAACTGACGGAGCGCCCGCACCCGTTCCCGCTGGGCATTGACCTGATCCTCACCTGCGGCGAGCGCCTGCTGGCGATCCCGCGCACCACCCACGTGGAGGTTTGCTAAATGTACGTTGCCGTCAAGGGCGGCGAGAAGGCGATCCGCGCCGCTCACGCCTTACAGGAACAGAAACGACGGGGCGATGGACGGCTTCCCGAACTGAGCGTTGACCAGATAAGCGACCAGCTCAATCTGGCGGTGGACCGGGTGATGACCGAGGGCGGCATCGCCGACCGCGAACTGGCGGCGCTGGCGCTCAAGCAGGCCAGCGGCGATAACGTCGAAGCGATCTTCCTGCTGCGCGCCTACCGCACCACCCTGCCGCGGCTGGCGGTTAGCGAACCGATCGACACCGCCGGAATGCGTCTCGAACGCCGCATCTCGGCAGTGTACAAAGATATCCCCGGCGGTCAGCTGCTGGGCCCTACCTACGACTACACCCACCGCCTGCTCGATTTTACCCTGCTGGCGAACGGCGACGCGCCGTCTGTGCCGAAAGCCGATAGCGAAGCGCCGACCTCGCCGCATGTTTTCAGCCTGCTCACGCAGCAGGGGCTGGCGAAGGCCGAGGAAGATCGCGGCACACCGCCCGACGATATCACCCGCACCCCGCCGGTCTACCCCTGCTCGCGTTCTTCGCGCCTGCAGCAGCTGATGCGCGGCGATGAAGGCTACCTGCTGGCGCTGGCCTATTCGACTCAGCGCGGCTATGGCCGCAACCATCCGTTTGCCGGCGAGATCCGCAGCGGCTACGTGCAGGTGGAGATTGTCCCGGAAGAGCTGGGCTTTAGCGTCAATATTGGCGAGCTGCTGCTGACCGAATGCGAAATGGTCAACGGCTTCGTCGCCCCGCAGGATGAACCGCCGCACTTCACCCGCGGCTACGGTCTGACCTTCGGCATGAGCGAGCGCAAAGCGATGGCCATGGCCCTCGTCGACCGCGCCCTGCAGGCGGCGGACTATGACGAAGAGATTGCCGGTCCCGCCCAGGATGAAGAGTTTGTGCTGGCCCACGCCGATAACGTTGAAGCCGCCGGCTTCGTCTCGCATCTGAAGCTACCGCACTATGTCGATTTCCAGGCCGAACTGGCGCTGCTGAAACGCCTGCAACGGGAGAACGAACGTGGCTAACCCACTGACTGGCTATAACTTTGCTTATCTCGACGAGCAAACCAAGCGCATGATCCGCCGGGCTATTCTCAAAGCGGTAGCCATTCCCGGCTATCAGGTGCCGTTCGGCGGTCGCGAAATGCCGATGCCCTACGGCTGGGGCACTGGCGGCATCCAGCTGACCGCCAGCGTCATCGGCGAGAACGACGTGCTGAAGGTGATTGACCAGGGCGCCGATGACACCACCAACGCGGTGTCGATCCGCCAGTTCTTTAAGCGCGTGACCGGCGTCGCCACCACTGAGCGCACTGAAGACGCCACCCTGATCCAGACCCGCCACCGCATCCCGGAGACGCCGCTGGTGGAGGATCAGATCCTGATCTATCAGGTGCCGATCCCGGAGCCGCTGCGCTTTATCGAGCCGCGCGAAACCGAAACCCGCACTATGCACGCCCTGGAAGAGTACGGCGTGATGCAGGTGAAACTGTATGAAGATATCGCCCGCTTCGGCCATATCGCCACCACCTACGCCTACCCGGTGAAGGTCAATGGCCGCTACGTGATGGACCCCTCGCCGATCCCGAAATTCGATAACCCGAAAATGCACATGATGCCGGCGCTGCAGCTGTTCGGCGCCGGGCGCGAAAAGCGGATCTACGCCGTGCCGCCCTATACCCCGGTGGAAAGTCTCGATTTCGACGACCATCCGTTTACCGTCCAGGAGTGGGATGAGCCTTGCGCCATCTGCGGCTCGCGCCACAGCTACCTCGACGAAGTGGTGCTGGATGACAGCGGCCAGCGGATGTTTGTCTGCTCCGATACCGACTATTGCCGCCAGCAGAGCGAGGGGCAGAAAAAATGAGCCAGCCGTTACTTGCCGTCAATCACCTGACCCATCTCTATGCCCCAGATAAAGGCTTCCGCGACGTCTCCTTCGAACTGTGGCCGGGGGAAGTGCTCGGCATCGTTGGGGAGTCCGGATCCGGTAAAACCACCCTGCTGAAGGCGATTTCCGCCCGCCTGACGCCGCAGCGGGGCGAGGTGCTGTACCAGCAGCGCTCGCTGTACGCCATGAGCGAAGCCGAACGCCGCCGCCTGCTGCGCACCGAATGGGGGGTGGTGCATCAGCACCCGATGGACGGCCTGCGTCGCCAGGTCTCCGCCGGGGGCAACATCGGCGAACGGCTGATGGCCACCGGCGCCCGCCACTATGGCAACATTCGCGCCACCGCCGAAAAGTGGCTGCAGGAGGTGGAGATCCCGCCCTCGCGCATCGACGACCTGCCCACCACCTTTTCCGGCGGCATGCAGCAGCGTCTGCAGATCGCCCGCAATCTCGTCACCCAGCCGAAGCTGGTGTTTATGGATGAACCCACCGGCGGGCTGGATGTGTCCGTGCAGGCGCGGCTGCTTGATCTGCTGCGCGGCCTGGCGGTGGAGCTGAATCTGGCGGTGGTGATTGTCACCCACGATCTCGGCGTCGCCCGCCTGCTGGCGAACCGACTGCTGGTGATGAAGCAGGGCCAGGTGGTGGAGAGTGGCTTAACCGACCGGGTGCTCGACGATCCGCATCACCCTTACACCCAGCTGTTGGTGTCGTCGGTATTGCAGAACTGACGCTGTTTTGCCGGGCGGCGGCTGCGCCTTACCCGGCCTGCAGATGCGTTATTCGTAGGCCGGGTCAGCGAAGCGCCACCCGGCAACTCAACCCCGTGAGGGCTAACATGATCCGCGTTGAAAACATTCATAAAACCTTTGTTCTGCACCAGCAGCACGGCGTGCGTCTGCCGGTGCTGGCCGACGCCTCGCTGACCGTTAACGCCGGGGAGTGCGTGGTGCTCCATGGCCACTCCGGCAGCGGCAAATCGACCCTGCTGCGCTCGCTGTACGCCAACTATCTGCCGGACAGCGGCCATATTCATATCCGCCACGGCGACGAATGGGTCGATCTGGTCACCGCCACGCCGCGCAAGGTGCTGGAAGTGCGTCAAACCACCATCGGCTGGGTCAGCCAGTTTCTGCGGGTGATCCCGCGCATTTCGGCGCTGGAGGTGGTGATGCAGCCGCTGCTCGACCTCGGGACGCCGCGTGAAGCGAGCGCCGCCAAAGCCGCCCAGCTGCTGACCCGCCTCAACGTTCCCGAACGTCTGTGGCATCTTGCGCCGTCGACCTTTTCCGGCGGCGAACAGCAGCGGGTCAATATCGCCCGCGGTTTTGCGGTCGACTATCCGATCCTGCTCCTCGATGAACCCACCGCCTCACTGGATGCCAAAAACAGTGCTGCTGTGGTCGACCTGATCCACGATGCCAAAGCGCGCGGCGCGGCCATCGTCGGGATTTTCCATGACGAAGGGGTACGCCGCCAGGTCGCCGACCGGCTGCACCCCATGGGAATGACAGCATGATTATCAATAACGTAAATCTGGTTCTCGACGACGACGTGGTACACGGTTCGCTGGAAGTCCAGGGCGGTCGCATTCTCGCCTTCGCGGAAAGCCAGAGCCGGCTGCCGCAGGCGCTGGATGGCGAAGGCGGCTGGCTGCTGCCGGGCCTTATCGAACTGCATACCGATAACCTCGACAAATTCTTTACCCCGCGACCGAAGGTGGACTGGCCGGCCCACTCGGCGATGAGCAGCCACGATGCAATGATGGTCGCCAGCGGCATCACCACCGTGCTCGACGCCGTGGCGATCGGCGACGTGCGCGATGGCGGCGATCGCCTTGAGAATCTGGAGAAGATGGTCAATGCGGTGGAAGAGACGCAAAAGCGCGGCCTCAACCGCGCCGAGCACCGCCTGCACCTGCGCTGCGAGCTGCCGCATCACACCACGCTGCCGCTGTTTGAAAAGCTCATTGACCGCGAGTCAGTGAGCATGGTCTCGCTGATGGATCACTCCCCGGGCCAGCGCCAGTATGCCGATCGCAGCAAGTACCGCGATTACTATCAGGGAAAGTACCATCTGACGCATGACGAGATGGATCGTTTTGAAGCCGAGCAGATGGCCCTGGCCGCCACCTGGTCGCAGCCCAATCGCCAGACCATTGCCGCCATGTGCCGCGCCCGCCGTATCGCCCTCGCCAGCCACGACGACGCCACCGAGGCGCATGTGGCTGAATCCCACCAGTTGGGTAGCGTGATCGCCGAGTTTCCTACCACCCTGGCCGCGGCGCAGGCTTCACGTCAGCACGGGATGCACGTCCTGATGGGGGCGCCGAATATCGTGCGCGGCGGTTCCCACTCCGGCAACGTCGCCGCCCACCAGCTGGCGAACCACGGTTTGCTCGACATTCTCTCTTCCGACTACTACCCCGCCAGCCTGCTGGATGCCGCATTCCGCATCGCCGACGCCGAGGATAACGCCTTCACCCTGGCGCAGGCGATCCGTCTGGTCAGCAAACATCCGGCGCAGGCGCTGGGCCTTGACGATCGCGGCGTCATCGCCGAGGGGAAACGCGCCGACCTGGTGCTGGCGCACCGTCGCGGCGAGCATGTCCACATCGACCATGTCTGGCGCCAGGGAAGGAGGGTCTTTTAATGCCGGGGAAACTGATTTGGCTGGTGGGGCCCTCCGGCTCCGGTAAAGACAGCCTGCTGGCGGCGCTGCGCCAGCGCGAGCACCCGCAGCTGCTGGTGGCGCATCGTTACATTACCCGGCCCTTTAACGCCGGTAACGAAAACCATATCGCCCTCAGCGAACATGAATTTTTTACCCGCGCCGAGCAGCATCTCTTTGCCCTCAGCTGGCACGCCAACCATACTTACTATGGCATTGGCGTGGAGATCGACCTCTGGCTGCACGCCGGCTTCGACGTGGTGGCCAATGGCTCCCGCGCCCATCTGGCGCTGGCGCGGGAACGCTACGGCGAGGTGCTGGTGCCGATCTGTCTCGCCGTCTCGCCGCCGGTGCTGCGCCAGCGGCTGGAGCAGCGCGGCCGGGAAAATGCGGTGGACATCGCCCAGCGTCTGGACCGCGCCGCGCGCTATAAGCCGGACGATTGCCTGACGCTGAATAACGACGGCAGTCTCCGCCAATCGGTCGATGAATTTTTCCGCCTGTTGCGCAGCCACGCGGTGCGCGAAGCGGATCCGCTGGTATAAACACAAGGTGACACGATGAGCCTGACCCTCCGCTTAACCGGCACCGGCGGCGCTCAGCTGGTGCCGGTCTTCGGCTGCGATTGCGCGGCCTGCCGCCGCGCCCGCCGTGAGGAAAGCCATCGCCGCCGCCCCTGTAGCGGGGTGGTGACGTTCAACAGCGCAGTGACGCTGCTGGACGCCGGCAGGCCGGATTTGATGGAACATCATCCCGCCGGCAGCTTTCAGCAAGTGCTGCTAACCCACTATCACCTGGATCATGTGCAGGGGCTGTTTCCGCTGCGCTGGGGCGTGGGCGGGCCGATCCCGGTCTATGGCCCGCCGGACGACGCCGGCTGCGACGATCTGCTCAAGCACCCCGGCCTGCTCGACTTCAGCCATACCGTCACGCCGTTTGTGGTGTTTGAGCTGCAGGGCCTGCGGGTGACGCCCCTGCCGCTCAACCATTCGAAGCTCACCTTCGGTTATCTGCTGGAGTCGGCCCACAGTCGGGTGGCCTGGCTCTCGGATACCGCCGGGCTGCCGGACAAGACGCTGAAGTTTTTACTCAACAATCGCCCGCAGGCGATGATCATCGACTGCAGTCATGAGCCGCGCGCGCAGACCCCGCGTAACCACAACGATTTCACTACCGTTCGCGCCCTTAACCAGGCGATAGGCTGTCCGCGAGTGATCCTCACCCATATCAGCCATCAGTTTGACGTCTGGATGATGGATAACCCGCTACCGGAAGGTTTCGAAGCGGGCTATGACGGGATGGAAATAGTACTGGATTAAGCGTCGGTCTGCAGCGGGGCGATCAATAGTCATCGTCCAGACGACGCTGATCGCTTTCTAACTGACGGCGATCGCGATCGAGCTGGCGCTGGCGTTCATCCAGCTGACGGCGACGATCGTCCAGCTGGCGTTGCCGGTCATCATACTGGCGTTGGCTGTCACGACTCTGCTGGCGGCTCCCTTGATAGCGCCCGTCATCATAACGGCCATCGTCGTTGTCTCTGTCGTCGTCGTCACTGGAACGGCTACTGCCCGGGTTATAGGCGTCGTTAATGGCTTGCTGAATATTGCCGATCGCGTCATCGATAATATCGGCGCGAGCGGCCAGGCTGGTCAGCGACAGAGTGCAAAAGAGCAGTGCGGTTGCGTAACGTTTCATCGGGGCCAATCTCATCAGAGTCCTGCCGCTACCTTAATCAACGGCATGCCGCCCGGGTAGCGGAGGAATCTCAAATCCTCGCGTACGCCGCGCTTAGCGCCTGCGCCAGCTGGGCGCGGGTAAAGGGCTTACGCAGCCACTCCACCTCCGGCAGGGCCGGGTTCTGCGCCGGGCGCAAATCCTGACCGCTGATCAGCAGCACCGGCAGCGCCGGAAAGCGGCGTCGGGCGGTATGGATCACATCGGCGCCGCTCAGCGCGCCGGGCAGCATCAAATCGCTGATCAACAGGGCGATATCCGGCGAGGCCTCCAGCAGCTGCAGCGCCTCTTCCCCGCTGGCGGTTTCCAGCGTCAGCCAGCCCAGCTGATGCAGCTGCTCGCACAGCGTCTGGCGAACATCCTCTTCATCCTCCAGCACCAGCGCCAGCCGCTCTCCCGCCGGGATGGGTTCGTCTTCCACCGGCGCCACCGCCTTCCCGACCTCGGTCATCGCCCGGGGCAGCTGCAGCCGCACCGTCGTCCCCTGCCCCGGCGCGCTCTCCAGCGCCACCCGGCCGCCCGACTGGCGCACAAAGCCATACACCATCGACAGCCCCAGGCCGCTGCCGCTGCCGGTGGCTTTGGTGGTGAAGAAGGGTTCAAACACCCGGGCTTTCACCGCCTGCGACATGCCGCTGCCGTGATCGATCACCTCCAGGGCCACCATATCCTGCCGCTGGCCGCTGCTGCGAGTGACCCGCTGATTCCAGGTGCGAATTTTAATGACGCCCGTGCGCCCGGCCATGGCGTCGCGGGCGTTCATCACCAGGTTGATCAGGGCGTTTTCCAGCTGGCCGACGTCTATCCATGCCGGCCATGCCGGCGACTGCGCCTCAATCTCCAGGCTCAAGGTCGCCGGCAGGGAGTGGCGCATCAGCTCGCTGAGGTTCTCCAGCAGCGGCGCCATCGCCACCGCCTGGGGATGCAGCGCCTGCTTGCGCGAAAAGGCCAGCAGCCGCTGGGTCAGCAGCGCCCCGCGTTCCGCCGCCTTCAGCGCCCTGGTGAGGCGCGGCGCATCCTGCGCATTCGGCTCCACCAGCTCAAGGCTGCCGATGATCACCGCCAGCAGGTTGTTAAAATCATGCGCCAGGCCTCCGGTCAGCTGGCCGACGGCCTTCATCTTCTGGCTGTGCAGCAGCGCCTCCTCCAGCTCCTGGCGCTTAATCCGATCGATCTCCATCTGGGTGGTCTTCTCTTTCAGCAGCCGGGTGGTGTGCTCCAGCGACGCCGTATTGCGGGCGAAAACGTTAAAGGCGCGCGCCAGTTCGCCCAGCTCGTCGCGCCGCTGCAGGGCCGGCACCGAGACGTTCGGCTCTCCCTGAGCCAGCCGCGACATCGCCCGCGAGATAGCGGTCAGATTAGAGCCCAGGTTACGGTAGATGTACCACCCGGCGCAGCCGGTGATCGCCAGCGCCAGCAGCGCGGAAAGCAGAATAAACATGCTGATGGAGCGCAGCTCCCGATGGCTCTGCGCCGCCCGCTGTTCGGAGGCTTCCGCCACCCGGGTCACGTACTGATTGATGTCGTCGTTAAGCAGCGCGACCAGCGCTTTGATGTGGTACATGTACCAGCTGATCGTCAGGTCGCTCTCCTCCAGCTGGGCCGACAGCGGGGCCAGCTTCGCCAGCTCCCGGGTGACGTCGGGGAGAACAAACGCCAGCGCGGGATCGGCGCTATGGGCCGGCAGGTCGCCGCGCAGCTGGTCGAGCTGCAGGACGATCGACCGCGGCGTGACGGTATGGATCGCGGCGACGATCAGCCGGTCCATCTCGGCCAGCCGGCGAGGATCGATCGCCCGCTCCCCGCCGCGATCGTTAAGATCGGCGAGATGGCGCAGGTTGCTCTGATTCTGGTAAAGCGAACTCAGCAGCGCATTGCGCTGCAGATGGCGGCGCTGGCCGCGCTCCAGCATCTCCGCCACGCTCTGCTGCAGCGCGTTGCTGCGGCGAATAATACTGGCCACCAGCGCCTGCTCCTGCTGCGCCAGCGGGGCCGCCGCCAGCTGGGCCAGCGAGTGCTTCAGCGCCTGCTGCGTCGCCAGCAGCCGTTCCGCTTCGCTTTTGTACTCCAGCGCGCCCACCACCTGCGACAGGCGCACCGCCGCCGTGGCGACATTCGCCGTGTCCCGCGCCAGATCCATACTGCCGCGCATATCGTTGAGGGTCTGGCGCTGCACCTGCTCCTGCAGCTGGCTGGCGTGGTGAAAGCCGAACACCGCCACGCCGCTCACCAGCAGGGTGACGACCACCATCAGCAGATTAAAGGAGAGCAGGCGGCCACGGGCGCTGGTGAAAAACGGGTGTCGGCGAGCGGTCATAGCAACTCCGGTGAAGGAACGGTCGGCAGATAAGCGTGACGGTGCAGAAAATGACGCCGCGTAACTGTGATCGCGGTTAACTATTTATCACTATGACAAATATGAATGGATTCTGACATCCTGCATTTATTTTCCGGTGGTGGACTGCAGCTATTGTTCTCGCAGACAGGAGCGCCGTGATGACCGCCACCCCGGTACTGGAAATGCGCCATATCGCCAAAGCTTTTGGCAAATTCTACGCGCTGAAGGGCGTCGACCTGACGGTCTGGCCCGGCGAGATCCATGCCCTGATGGGGGAAAACGGCGCCGGAAAAAGCACGCTGATGAAGATCCTCGCCGGCGCCTATACCGCCACCAGCGGCGAGATCCTGATCGACGGGAAACCGCAAACGATCCGCGGCCCCAAGGACGCGCTGGCCGCCGGGATCACGTTGATCTACCAGGAGATGCAGCTGGCGCCGAATCTGACCGTCGCGGAAAACATTTTCCTCGGCAGCGAGCTGGCGCGCGGTGGCCTGGTGCAGCGCAAAGCGATGCTCAGCCAGGCGCAGGCGGTGATCGACCGTCTCGGCGCCCAGTTCAAGGCCAGCGACCGGGTGATGACCCTGACCATCGCCGAACAGCAGCAGGTGGAGATCGCCCGCGCTCTGCACCGTCAAAGCCGCATTCTGGTGATGGATGAACCCACCGCCGCCCTCTCCTCGCGGGAAACCCAGCGCCTGTTCGACCTCATCCTGCGCCTGCGTGACGAGGGCATGGCGATCATCTATATCAGCCACCGCATGGCGGAAGTGTATGAGCTCTCCGACCGGGTCAGCGTCCTGCGCGATGGGCAGTATGTCGGCAGCCTGGTGCGCGACAAGCTCAATGCGCCGGAGCTGGTGCGCATGATGGTCGGCCGTCCACTCAGCGATCTGTTCAATAAAGAGCGCGATATTCCCCGCGGCCAGCCGCGCCTGCGGGTCGAGGATCTGACCGATGGCGGCAAGGTTAAGCCCAGCAGCCTGGTGGTGCATGCTGGCGAAATCGTCGGCCTCGCCGGGCTGGTCGGCGCCGGACGCTCCGAGCTGGCGCAGCTGATCTTTGGCGTGCGCAAAGCCACCGGCGGGGTGATCGAGATCGACGGCGAGCCGGTGGTGATCCACTCGCCGCGCGAAGCCATCGACCATGGAATCGGCTTTCTGACCGAAAATCGCAAAGAGCAGGGCCTGTTTCTCGAACTGGCGGCCCAGGAAAACATCACCATGGCGACGCTGGAGCGCGACGCGACCTGGGGGATGCTCAATCGCCGTAAGGCGCAAACTATTTCCGATGACGCCATCCAGCTGCTGAACATCCGCGTGCCTCACGCCCAGGTGCGCGCCGGCGGACTGTCCGGCGGCAACCAGCAGAAGCTGTTAATTTCGCGCTGGGTGGCGATTGGCCCACGCATTCTGATCCTCGATGAACCCACCCGCGGCGTCGACGTCGGCGCGAAAAGCGAGATTTACCGCATCATGAACGACATGGCGCGCCAGGGCGTCGCTATTCTGATGATCTCCAGCGAACTGCCTGAAGTGGTGGGCATGAGCGACCGGGTCTATGTGATGCGCGAAGGGACTATCGCCGGCGAGCTGCAGTCCGGCGATATCAGCCAGGAACAGATCATGACGCTGGCCACCGGCGTGAACGATTCTCACCTTAAGGCAGGGCAACTATGAGCATACCGAAAGAGACCTCCGCGCCGGTCGCGACATCCGCTTCGGCGAAAAAAATGCTGATGGGCGACCTGATGCAGACCGTCGGCATTCTGCCGATCCTCATCCTGATCGTCGCCGTTTTCGGCTTTATCGCCCCCAACTTCTTCACGGAAAGCAATCTGCTGAATATCACCCGCCAGGCCTCGATCAACATTGTGCTGGCGGCGGGAATGACCTTCATCATCCTCACCGGCGGCATTGACCTCTCCGTCGGCTCCATTCTCGGCACCACCGCGGTGGCGGCAATGGTGGTCTCGCTGATCCCGGAGTTGGCGTTGCTGTCGATTCCGGCGGCGCTGATGCTCGGCCTGCTGCTTGGGCTGTTCAACGGCGCGCTGGTGGCCTTCGCCGGGCTACCGCCGTTTATCGTCACCCTCGGCACTTACACGGCGCTGCGCGGCGCCGCCTATCTGCTGGCCGACGGCACCACGGTAATCAACTCCGATATCAGCTTCGAGTGGATCGGCAATGACTACCTCGGCCCGGTGCCGTGGCTGGTGGTCATCGCCCTGGCGGTTATCGCGGTGTGCTGGTTTATCCTGCGCCGAACCACCCTTGGGGTGCATATCTACGCGGTGGGCGGCAACATGCAGGCGGCGCGGCTGACCGGCATCAAAGTCTGGCTGGTGCTGCTGTTTGTCTATGGCATGAGCGGCCTGCTCTCCGGCCTTGGCGGGGTGATGAGCGCCTCCCGGCTGTACAGCGCCAACGGCAACCTCGGGGTCGGCTACGAGCTGGACGCCATCGCCGCGGTCATTCTCGGCGGCACCAGCTTCGTCGGCGGCATCGGCACCATCACCGGTACGCTGGTGGGGGCGCTGATTATCGCCACCCTCAATAACGGTATGACCCTGATGGGGGTCTCCTACTTCTGGCAACTGGTGATCAAAGGGGCGGTGATCATCATTGCGGTGCTGATCGACAAATACCGTACCCGACACCATCAAAGTGCATAACAACACCATCTTACCTGCGAGGAAAAGCGAATGCGTTTAAAACCGATAGTCACCGCGCTGTGTGCTGGCGCGCTGCTGGCCGCCTCCCCCTTTGCGTCGGCCAAAGAGCTGAAAGCGATAGGCGTGACGGTGGGCGACCTTGCCAACCCGTTTTTTGTGCAGATCACCAAGGGCGCGGAGCTGGAAGCCCGCAAGCTGGCGGGGGATAACGTCAAAGTGACGCTGGTCTCCAGCGGCTACGACCTGGGCCAGCAGGTGGCGCAGATCGACAACTTTATCGCCGCCAGGGTCGATATGATTATCCTCAACGCCGCCGATTCGAAAGGCATTGGCCCGGCGGTGAAGCGGGCCAAAGAGGCCGGGATCGTGGTGGTGGCGGTTGACGTTGCCGCCGAAGGAGCCGACGCCACCATCACCTCCGATAACACCCAGGCGGGCGAGCTGGCCTGTAAATACATTAGCGACCGTCTGAACAACAAAGGCAACGTGGTGATCATCAACGGGCCGCCGGTCTCCGCCGTACAAAACCGCGTCGAAGGCTGCGAAACGGAGTTCAAAAAACACCCGGATATTAAAATTTTGTCCTCCAACCAGAACGCGAAAGGCAGCCGGGAAGGCGGACTGGAGGTGATGACCTCCCTGCTGGCGGCCAATCCGAAGATTGACGGCGTGTTCGCGATCAACGATCCGACGGCGATTGGCGCCGATCTGGCGGCGAAACAGGCGCAGCGCAGCGAGTTCTTCATCGTCGGTGTCGACGGCAGTCCGGATGGCGAAGAGGCGCTGAAGCGTAAGAACTCGCTGTTCGTCGCGACGCCGGCGCAGGATCCGCAGGTGATGGCGGCGAAGGCGGTGGAAATTGGCTACAACATCCTGCAGGGCAAACCGGCCCCAACCGCGCCGGTGCTGATCCCGGTGACCATGATCGACAAAAACAACGTCAGCTCTTACAAAGGCTGGACCGTGAAATAAGCGCAACCCGGCGCACAATCGTTCCGCCGATTGTGCGCTACGCTTAACAGGTATGACGGCGCGGAGTAGCGATCATGGAACGTAAAGGGATCATTGCCGCAGGCAACATGCTGGTCGATCATGTCCACCAGATCAGACAGTGGCCGGAGCGCGGCTGGCTGGTGGAAATTATTCACAGCGAACGCGCCACCGGCGGCGCGCCGCTGAATGTCCTGCTGACCCTGGCCAAAATGCACGCCGGACTGCCGCTGCAGGCGGTCGGCCTGATTGGCGAGGATAACGATGGCGACTACATTACCGCCATGCTCGATCAGTACCATATCAATCGCCAGCTTGTGCAGCGCACCAGCTCCGCCCCCACCTCGATGACTCAGGTGATGACCGACGCCGAAGGCCAGCGCACCTTCTTTCACTCTCCCGGCGCCAACCGCCTGCTTGACCTTCCGGCCTTTGAGCCGCTGGATGCGCCGCTGAAAATTTTCCATCTCGGCTATCTGCTGCTGCTTGAGAGTCTCGATCGCCCCGACGAAGAGTACGGCACCCGCAGCGCGCGGTTGCTGGCGCAGATGCGCGAGCGAGGCTATGAGGTTTCCCTCGATCTGGTGTCGCGCAAGGGCGACCCGCGCTACCGCCCACTGGTCCTGCCGGCGCTGGCGCATCTTGACTACCTGACCATCAATGAGCTGGAAGCCAGCGAGTTTAGCGGGCTGGAGATTCGTCTACCCAACGGCGAGCCGCACGTCGCCCATATCGCCCGCGCCGCCAGCGCATTGCTTGACGCAGGCGTGCGCCAGCGAGTGGTGATCCACTGTCCGGAGGGGGCATGGGGCGTCTCCCGTACCGAAGCCGGGCGCTGGGTACCGTCATGGCGGCTGCCGCCGGAGGAGATTGTCGGCAGCGTCGGCGCCGGAGATGCCTTCTGCGCCGGCCTGCTGTACGGCAGCCACGAACGCTGGCCGTTAACCGACAGTCTGCAGCTGGCTCATGCCTGCGCCCGCGCCAGCCTGCAGGCCGCCAATGCGATCGACGGCGCCAAAACGCTCTCTGAGCTGCAGGCGTTTATTCAGTTGCAGAATAGTGAGAGTGGTTAACACCGCCAGCAATGGGCAGGCCGGTTAGACAGCCCCCGCCCTACGCCGCCTTCTCGCTGTGGGTCACGTCGGCGGAAAAGACATAGCCCAGGCCGCGCAGCGTTTTAATCAGCGTCGGCTGATGCGGGTTCAGCTCGACTTTGCGCCGCAGGCGCATGATCAGCACATCGATGGTGCGATCGAACACCTCGGTGCTTTCGGTATGGGTTAGCGCCAGCAGCTGTTCACGGTTCAGCACCCGGCGGGCGTTCTGCGCCAGCGCCAGCAGCAAACCGTATTCTCCCTGGGTCAGCGGGATCGCCTGCTGCTGTGGGTTATACAGCTCACAGCGGGTGGTATCCAGCCGCCAGCCGTTGAACGTCAGGCCGGCGACGCCGCCCGGCGCCTCGCTGGCCAGCGCCCCGCTGCGCCGCAGCACCGCCTTCACCCGGGCGACCACCACCCGCGAACTGAACGGTTTGGCGATGTAATCATCGGCGCCCATCTCCAGGCCCACCACCACATCGGACTCGCTGCCCAGGCCGGAGAGCATCACCACCGGCAGCTCAGGCCGCGTGCGCTGCAGCTGCTGGAGCACCTGCAGACCATGGGTATCCGGCAGGATCATATCCAGCAAAACCAGCGCGATGTCCGCCCGCTGCGCCACCGTCGCCAGCGCGTCGCCGCCGGTCTGGCAGACCAGCACCTCAAACGCGTGCGCGCCGAGCACATCGCTGAGCAGCTCGCCCATCGCTATGTCGTCATCAACCACTAAAATGACCGGTTTCATCTTTGCCTCTGCCCGCGGGGGAGTTAGTGTCAGTCTGATCGATTCTGCAAGGCTGCGCCGACAAATTCCTCTTCCGGTGACATTTTTTCAAGCGCCGTCACATCTCCAGGGTATCGACACGTCAAATCTGTCGACAGGCTGTTTTTCGTCAGCATTTCGCCCAAAAAAGCCACGTATCCTCAAGGAATACCCACAATGAAAATATGGCATAGAAGATGCATAGTGACGGCGCGATAGCGCAAACGCGCCCATTGAATAACTGGAGCAAGACCGATGAAAAAAGTCGTCACGGTTTGCCCGTATTGCGCATCAGGTTGCAAAATCAACCTGGTGGTCGATAACGGCAAAATCGTTCGGGCTGAAGCGGCGCAAGGGAAAACCAACCAGGGAACCCTGTGCCTGAAGGGCTATTATGGCTGGGACTTTATTAACGATACCCAGATCCTGACGCCGCGCCTGAAAACCCCCATGATCCGTCGTCAACGCGGCGGCAAGCTGGAAGCTGTCTCCTGGGATGAGGCGCTGGATTACGTCGCCACTCGCCTCAGCGCCATTAAAGCCAAATATGGCCCGGATGCGATCCAAACCACCGGCTCCTCCCGCGGTACCGGTAATGAAACCAACTATGTGATGCAAAAATTCGCGCGCGCCGTTATTGGTACCAATAACGTCGACTGCTGCGCTCGCGTCTGACACGGCCCTTCGGTTGCAGGTCTGCACCAGTCGGTCGGTAACGGCGCCATGAGTAATGCCATCACGGAGATTGATAACACCGATCTGGTGTTTATCTTCGGTTACAACCCGGCGGATTCCCACCCTATCGTGGCGAATCACGTCATTAACGCTAAACGCAACGGGGCGAAAATTATCGTCTGCGACCCGCGCAAAATTGAAACCGCGCGCATCGCCGATATGCACATTGCGCTGAAGAACGGCTCGAATATCGCGCTGCTCAACGCCATTGGCCACGTGATTATTGAAGAGGATCTGTACGATAAATCCTTCGTCGCCAGCCGTTCCGAAGGCTTCGAGGAGTATCGCAAAATCGTTGAAGGCTATACGCCGGAGTCGGTGGAGGAGATCACCGGGGTCAGCGCCCAGGAGATCCGCGCCTGCGCCCGGATGTACGCCAGCGCCAAATCCGCCGCCATTCTGTGGGGCATGGGCGTGACCCAGTTCTACCAGGGCGTGGAGACCGTGCGTTCGCTGACCAGCCTGGCGATCCTCACCGGCAACCTCGGCAAACCGAGCGTCGGCGTCAACCCGGTGCGTGGCCAGAACAACGTCCAGGGCGCCTGCGATATGGGGGCGCTGCCGGATACTTATCCGGGCTATCAGTACGTTAAGTTCCCGGAAAACCGCGAGAAGTTCGCCAAAGCCTGGGGCGTCGACAGCCTGCCGGCACATACCGGCTATCGCATCAGCGAGCTGCCGCACCGCGCGGCGCACGGCGAAGTGCGGGCGGCGTACATTATGGGTGAAG
Source organism: Klebsiella sp. GB_Kp056 (assembly GCF_040064755.1). Classification (NCBI taxonomy): domain Bacteria; kingdom Pseudomonadati; phylum Pseudomonadota; class Gammaproteobacteria; order Enterobacterales; family Enterobacteriaceae; genus Klebsiella; species Klebsiella sp. GB_Kp056. The sequence continues at coordinate 26,768 of NZ_JBEAJA010000061.1, forward strand.
ATCCGCTGCAGACCGATGCCGAACTCTCGGCGGTGCGCAAAGCGTTCGACGATCTGGAACTGGTTATCGTCCAGGACATTTTCATGACCAAAACCGCCTCCGCGGCCGACGTCATCCTGCCGTCCACCTCGTGGGGCGAGCACGAAGGCGTGTACACCGCAGCGGATCGCGGCTTCCAGCGCTTCTTTAAAGCCGTGGAGCCGAAGTGGGATCTGAAAACCGACTGGCAGATCATCAGCGAAATCGCCACCCGGATGGGTTATCCGATGCACTACAACAACACCCAGGAGATCTGGGACGAGTTGCGGCATCTGTGCCCGGACTTCTACGGCGCCACCTACGAGAAAATGGGTGAGCTTGGCTACGTCATGTGGCCGTGCCGCGATGAGTCCGACGCCGATCAGGGGACGTCGTATCTGTTTAAAGAGAAGTTCGATACCCCGAACGGGCTGGCGCAGTTCTTCACCTGCGACTGGGTCGCGCCGATCGATAAGCTCACCGACGAGTACCCGATGGTGCTGTCGACGGTGCGCGAAGTCGGCCACTACTCGTGCCGTTCAATGACCGGTAACTGCGCGGCGCTGGCGGCGCTGGCGGATGAGCCTGGCTATGCGCAGATCAACACCGCCGACGCCGAACGGTTAGGCATTGAGGATGAAGCGCTGGTGTGGGTGAATTCGCGCAAGGGTCGGATCATCACCCGCGCGCAGGTCAGCGACCGGCCGAACAAAGGCGCGGTGTATATGACCTACCAGTGGTGGATTGGCGCCTGTAACGAGCTGGTGTCGGAGAACCTGAGCCCGATAACCAAAACGCCGGAGTACAAGTACTGCGCGGTCAACGTTGAGCGGATTGCCGATCAGCGCGCGGCGGAACAGTACGTGATCGACGAGTACAACAAGCTGAAATCCCGCCTGCGCGAAAGCGCGATGGGTTAAGGTTCGGCGGCCTGATCCGGCTCGCGCGATGCGTAGGCCGGATCTGGCGCAGCCGCCACCCGGCATACAAGCGGCGCCGTGTCCGCGTACCTGCGGTAGGTAGAGAGAATCCGCTCCACCTACCGATCCCTGTCATTTTCTTCTTTTTCGCCTCCCTTTATACTGCGCGCTATGTTCCTTGCTGATAATAAATACAAATGAAATACCTCTTTTTATTTTTACTGGTCATTACCAGCGGCGCAGCGGTGGCCACCGAACCGGGTAGCCGGTATCAACAGCAGGCGGAAGCCGGCGATCGACGCGCGCAATATTACCTTGCGGATACCTGGGTGAGCTCCGGCGATTATCAGAAAGCCGAATTCTGGGCACAGAAAGCAGCGGCGCAGGGCGATGGCGACGCGCTGGCCCTGCTGGCGCAGCTAAAAATTCGCAATCCGCAGCAGGCGGACTATCCGCAGGCTCGCCAGCTGGCGGAAAAAGCCGTCGAGGCCGGCAGTAAATCCGGGGAGATCGTCCTCGCGCGAGTGCTGGTGAACCGTCAGGCTGGCCCCACCGACGTGGCGCACGCCATCACGCTTCTGCAGGATGCCGCCCGGGACAGCGAAAGCGATGCGGCGGTAGACGCCCAGATGCTGCTGGGGCTGATCTACGCCAGCGGCGTGCACGGTCCGGAAGATGATGTGAAAGCGAGCGCCTACTTTAAAGGCAGCTCGGCGCTCTCGCGGACCGGCTATGCCGAATACTGGGCCGGGATGATGTTCCAGCAGGGAGAGAAAGGCTTTATCGAACCGAATAAGCAGAAGGCGCTGCACTGGCTTAACGTCAGTTGCCTGGAGGGGTTTGATACCGGCTGCGAAGAGTTTGACAGGATCAGTAAAGGATAAGAAAAAGCCCGGCGCTCGCGCCGGGCTTTGTGTTTTATTGCGCGGTTTTATCAAACTTGCCCAGCACTTCGCGTTCATACGCCAGCGCTTTTTTGCGGTCGAACTTATGCTCCCACTTGGCGATAACCAGCACCGCCAGCGCATTGCCCACCACGTTCAGCGCGGTACGCGCCATGTCGAGGATACGGTCGACGCCGGCGATAAAGGCAAGGCCCTCCAGCGGGATCCCGACGCTGCCCAGGGTGGCCAGCAGCACCACAAAAGAGACGCCCGGCACGCCGGCGATCCCTTTCGAGGTCACCATCAGGGTCAGTACCAGGGTGATCTCCTGCCAGATGGAGAGGTCGATGCCGTACAGCTGGGCGATAAAGATCGCCGCGATGCTCTGATACAGCGTTGAGCCATCGAGGTTAAAGGAGTAGCCGGTCGGCACCACGAAGCTGGTGATCGACGCCGGCGCGCCATAGGCTTCCATTTTCTCGATAATACGCGGCAGCACGCTCTCGGAGCTGGCGGTGGAGTAAGCCAGAATCAGCTCATCTTTCAGGATGCGGATCAGGATCCAGATGCTCAGGCCGCACAGGCGGGCGACAATCCCCAGCACCACCAGCGCGAAAAACAGGATCGCGAAGTAAACCAGCAGCACCAGCTTGGCCAGCGGCCACAGCGAGGCGAAACCAAAGGTGGCGACGGTCACTGAAATCAGGGCGAACACCCCGATCGGCGCATAGCGCATCACCATATGGGTGACTTTGAACATGGTTTCGGAGATGGAGCGGAAGACCGTCACCAGCGGCTCACGGTGCGTCGCCGGCAGCGAGGAGAGCCCCAGACCAAACAGCACCGAGAAGAAAATAATCGGCAGCATATCGCCTTTCGCCATCGACGCCACGATGTTGGTCGGCACCAGCGACAAGATGGTGCCCATCAGGCCATGCGCATGGCTCTGCACCTCAGCGGTGGTGTTCTGGTATTTCGAAATATCAACCGCCGCCAGCTGCGACATATCAATGCCCGTTCCCGGCTGGAAGACGTTGGCCAGGGTGATACCCAGCACGATCGCCACCGTGGTGATCACTTCGAAATAGATAATGGTTTTGGCGCCGATCCGGCCTAACTGTTTGGCATCGCCCACGCCGGCAATCCCGACCACCAGGGTCGAAATAACAATCGGGACTACGATCATTTTAATCAGATGGATAAAGATATCGCCCGCCGGCGTCAGCAAATTGCTAATCAACCAATCGCGACTTTCGGCGTGGTAATGCAGATAACTGCCCAAAAGGATACCCAGCACCAGGGCTAGCAAAATTTGCCAGGCCAGACTGACTTTTTTTGTTTTCTTCACTACTGACTTCCTCAATGAAAGGCACCATTCCTTTTCGTCATGGTACCCACTGCAGGGGGTATGAATTGTGTTGCGTTGCTTTGTGGGGTTATTTAACGCGCAATATCAGTATCATTTGCACGGCATGCTGCGCAAGCCTTTAAGAATAGGGCTTTCTTCTGGTTTTCTGCATAAAGTCACGAATTTTCCCCAGTTACAATGCATAAGTATTTGTAATAAAAAATATTTCACATCTTCCGTTTCTATAAATTCATTTACGCAATTATTTCACTTCAAAGTTTCATTTGACGAAATTTCACTCAGTTGAATCATTGCGTGATCTGCCCCCCAATTAACAAACAAAGCTGCCAAAACCCCTACTCTTAACGTTTGTTTGACATATATTTAACAAGTTCAAAGGAGAAAAAAAGCCATGAGCCAAATACACAAACACCCTATTCCCGCTAACATTGCGGAACGTTGCCTGATTAACCCGGATCAGTACAAGGCGCAGTATCAACAATCCATAACCGACCCTGATACATTCTGGGGCGAGCAGGGCAAAATCCTTGACTGGATGCGCCCCTACACCCGCGTGAAGAATACCTCCTTTGCGCCGGGTAATATTTCCATCAAATGGTATGAAGACGGTGCCCTGAACCTCGCCGCCAACTGCCTCGACCGCCATCTCGCCGAGCGCGGCGATCAAACCGCCATCATCTGGGAAGGCGACGACGCCAGCCAGAGCAAGCACATCACCTACCGTGAACTGCATGCGGACGTCTGCCGCTTCGCCAATGTGCTGCTCGGTCTCGGGATTAAAAAAGGCGACGTGGTCGCCATCTATATGCCGATGGTGCCGGAAGCCGCGGTGGCGATGCTGGCCTGCGCCCGCATCGGCGCCATCCACTCGGTGATTTTCGGTGGCTTCTCGCCGGAGGCGGTGGCCGGACGCATTATCGACTCCAGCTCGCGCCTGGTGATCACCGCGGATGAAGGGCTGCGCGCCGGTCGCGCCATCCCGCTGAAGAAAAACGTCGATGACGCGCTGAAAAACCCGAACGTCAACAGCATTGAACACGTCGTGGTCCTGAAACGTACCGGCGGTAAAATCGACTGGCAGGAAGGCCGCGATCTGTGGTGGAGCGATCTGATGGCGAACGCCAGCGCCGAACACCGCCCCGTCGAGATGAACGCCGAAGATCCGCTGTTCATCCTCTATACCTCTGGCTCCACCGGTAAACCGAAAGGGGTGTTGCACACCACCGGCGGCTATCTGGTCTACGCGGCCACCACCTTTAAATACGTTTTCGATTACCACCCGGGCGATATTTACTGGTGCACCGCCGATGTCGGCTGGGTCACCGGCCACAGCTATCTGCTGTACGGCCCGCTGGCCTGCGGCGCCACCACTCTGATGTTCGAAGGGGTGCCGAACTGGCCAACCCCGGCGCGTATGTGCCAGGTCGTCGATAAGCATAAGGTCAGCATTCTGTATACCGCTCCGACGGCGATCCGTGCCCTGATGGCGGAAGGCGACAAGGCTATCGAAGGCACGGACCGCTCCTCACTGCGCATTCTCGGCTCGGTCGGCGAACCCATTAACCCGGAAGCCTGGGAGTGGTACTGGAAGAAGATCGGTAACGAGAAGTGCCCGGTGATGGACACCTGGTGGCAGACCGAAACCGGCGGCTTTATGATCACCCCGCTGCCAGGGGCGATTGAGCTGAAGGCTGGCTCCGCTACCCGCCCGTTCTTCGGCGTTCAGCCGGTGCTGGTGGATAACGAAGGCCTGCCGCTGGATGGCGCCACCGAGGGCAATCTTGCCATCGCCGACTCCTGGCCCGGCCAGGCGCGTACCCTGTTCGGGGATCATGAGCGCTTTGAGCAAACCTACTTCTCCACCTTCAAAAATATGTACTTTAGCGGCGACGGCGCGCGCCGAGATGAAGATGGCTATTACTGGATCACCGGCCGCGTGGATGACGTTCTGAACGTCTCCGGCCACCGTCTGGGTACTGCCGAGATCGAATCGGCGCTGGTGTCGCACCCGAAAATCGCCGAAGCGGCAGTGGTCGGTATTCCGCACAACATCAAGGGCCAGGCTATCTACGCCTACGTGACGCTCAATCACGGTGAAGAACCGACGCCGGAGCTGTATGCGGAAGTGCGTAACTGGGTGCGTAAAGAGATTGGCCCGCTGGCGACGCCGGATGTTCTGCACTGGACCGATTCGCTGCCAAAAACCCGCTCGGGCAAAATCATGCGCCGCATTCTGCGCAAGATCGCCGCGGGCGACACCAGCAACCTCGGCGATACCTCGACTCTCGCCGATCCTGGCGTAGTGGAAAAACTGCTCGAAGAGAAGCAGGCCATTACCATGCCATCGTAAGCAAGGACAGATTCCCTACACCCTCTCCCCCACCGGGGAGAGGATAAAAATAAGTCCCTCCCCCAGGATTTCACTCGCAGGAACGCCGTCAGCGAACCGTATCCCGGCCATTAACGCCGGAGGGGTTGCTGTCGCCAGCGTCCGCTGCGTGGATGACGAAAGGGAGACCTCTGGAGACGCTAAGATGAATGAACAACTTTGTCAGCGGATAGAAAATAGTGCGCATTTCAGGGAGCTGGTGGCATCACGGCAACGGTTTGCCGCCATTCTGTCAGTGATTATGTTAGTGATCTATGTGGGCTTTATTCTGCTTATCGCCTTCGCGCCAGGCTGGCTCGGCACGCCGCTGCACGCCGGGACCAGCGTCACCCGCGGGATCCCGCTGGGCATCGGGGTGATCGTCATTTCGTTTGTTCTCACCGGTATTTATGTCTGGCGGGCCAACGGTGAATTCGACCGTTTGACCAAGAGCGTTCTCAACGAGGTAAAAGCATGATCAAGAGAGTCCTGACGGCGCTCGCCGCCACGCTGCTGCCCCTCGGCGTTCAGGCCGCAGACGCCATTACCGGCGCGGTACAGCGCCAGCCGACCAACTGGCAGGCGATTGTCATGTTCCTGATTTTCGTCGCCCTGACCCTGTACATCACTTACTGGGCGTCAAAACGGGTGCGTTCGCGCAGCGATTACTACACCGCCGGCGGCAATATCACCGGTTTCCAGAACGGGCTGGCGATTGCCGGCGACTTTATGTCGGCAGCGTCGTTCCTTGGTATCTCCGCGCTGGTGTATACCTCCGGTTACGACGGTCTGATCTACTCGCTGGGCTTCCTTGTCGGCTGGCCGATTATCCTGTTTCTGATTGCCGAACGTCTGCGCAACCTTGGCCGCTACACCTTTGCCGACGTGGCGTCCTATCGTCTCAAACAGGGACCGATCCGCACCCTCTCCGCCTGCGGTTCGCTGGTGGTGGTGGCCCTCTATCTGATCGCCCAAATGGTCGGCGCCGGCAAGCTGATCCAGCTGCTGTTCGGTCTTAACTATCACGTTGCGGTGGTGCTGGTGGGCGTCCTGATGGTGCTCTATGTCCTGTTCGGCGGCATGCTGGCGACCACCTGGGTGCAGATTATCAAAGCGGTTCTGCTGCTGTTCGGCGCCAGCTTTATGGCCTTTATGGTGATGAAGCACGTCGGCTTCAGCTTCAATAATCTGTTTACCGAAGCGATGGCCGTCCACCCGAAAGGCGTGGCGATTATGAGCCCAGGTGGGCTGGTGAAAGATCCGATATCCGCGCTCTCCCTTGGCCTCGGTCTGATGTTTGGTACCGCCGGCCTGCCGCATATCCTGATGCGTTTCTTCACCGTGAGCGACGCCAAAGAAGCGCGTAAAAGCGTGTTCTACGCCACCGGTTTTATGGGCTACTTCTATATTCTGACCTTTATCATCGGCTTCGGCGCCATCATGCTGGTCGGCGCGAACCCAGTGTTCAAAGACGCGGCCGGGCAGCTTATCGGCGGCAATAATATGGCGGCGGTGCATCTGGCGGATGCGGTGGGCGGCAACCTGTTCCTCGGCTTTATCTCCGCGGTCGCCTTCGCCACCATTCTGGCGGTGGTCGCTGGCTTGACGCTGGCGGGCGCCTCGGCGGTGTCGCACGACCTGTACGCCAACGTCTTCCGTAAAGGGGCGACCGAGCGTCAGGAGCTGAAGGTCTCCAAAATTACGGTGCTGATCCTCGGCGTGGTGGCCATTCTGCTGGGCATCCTGTTCGAAAATCAGAATATCGCTTTCATGGTCGGCCTGGCGTTCTCTATTGCTGCCAGCTGTAATTTCCCGATCATTCTGCTGTCGATGTACTGGTCGAAGCTGACCACCCGCGGGGCGATGATCGGCGGCTGGCTGGGTCTGCTGACGGCGGTGATTCTGATGATCCTCGGCCCGACCATTTGGGTGCAGATCCTCGGTCATGAGAAAGCGCTGTTCCCGTATGAATATCCGGCGCTGTTCTCCATCGCTATCGCGTTCATCGGTATCTGGCTCTTCTCCGCGACCGATAACTCACCGGAAGGAATGCGCGAGCGCGAGCAGTTCCGCGCCCAGTTCATTCGTTCACAAACCGGGATTGGTATCGAACGCGGCCAGGCGCATTAATCTTCTCCCCCTTCCCCGGCATCGTCCGGGGAAGGGGCTTATTCTGCCCCCGTCAGTTGTAGGTGAAGGTGATCACCCCTGCTGCGTTTGCTGAACCTGCTGTCACTATACTTCCCGTCTTATAATAGTTTGTGGAAAAAGCGAGCGACTGCTGAGCGGCTGCCCCGCCAGGACTGTCGGGATGGGTGAAATAGCTATAGCTGGCATCTGCGCCGTCGTTCGTTACCGTCGTACGGCTCGAGGTATAGAGGCTGATGTCGGTATTCAGCGGCAGCGCTTCGCCATCCAGATTCAACTGGACCCCCACCCCGGTGGCAACATTCTCTTCTGCCGTTAAGGCCATTACGGTGTTATCAGGATTATTCCCACTCGCTTCCGCCGCCACCACCCGCATCGAAACATTGGTTCCCGGCTCGCAAAAGAGATTCATGGACTGCCGCGCTGATCCTACCTTCGTCGCGCTATTAAACTCGCCGGTATTGATGCTGCCCATGGCAAAACTAAGATTATTGCTACTGACATCGCACCCCATCGGGATCATCTGGATGCTGGTGGTTCCGCTGATATGCAGTTGGGAAATCGCTATCGAGCCTGACTTATCCTTTGCCGATACCGTCGCCACCGGATCGTTAAATGATAATGTACTATTGCCGGCAATCGGGCCGCCAGTCGCCACCAGCTGCAGTTGATACGCCGGGGTGTAATGGGTGGAAGCGTAGTAATCTAAAAAGCCCCGAGGCTCACCGAGTGCAAAGTTGGCATCCCCGATATAATGCACCTGCGAGTCGGGAGCGAAATCATCTGTATCGTTATCATATTCACCACTGATATTAAGCCACATTTTAACGCGTATCCCGACCCCCTGCACCGAGGTGGTATAGATATTATCGCCGACCAACGCCCCGGCATTGCCCGAAGACCAGGCAAACACCGCGTAAATTTTCCCCTCGCAATTGAGCATATACGTTTGCGCGTGATTCAATTTCCCGGAATCATACAGCACCGTACCCGCGGTATAATTTCCGGCATTGATCAGTATTTTTTCAGGCAGCTTAGTCATCGAAATATCGCCATAATTTTTCCCCCCGCATACCGCCCAGCTGTAGGAGGGGACCAGCACGATAATGAAAAATAAAATTAGCTTTCTCATAACACTCCCTGTCGAAATCATTATTTATAGGTCACATCAAACGTGGCGGTAAAACCAACAATACCGGGACTCACCTGGCCATAGGGTGAGTACATCCGCGCCACCATGTTGAACGTGTGGATGTCCGTTTCGCTATCAAAGGTGTAGAGATACTGGTCACCGGGGCCCAGAGGCTGCTGGTCAGCCATGCTGAGCAGTTGCAAACCAATGCCGCTGGCCCCGTTATTGCCTGTCATATAGCTTTTATAGATCGAAGCGTGGGCATCATCGAAATCGGCTCCACTGAATGCGATCGTCACCGCCGACGCAAAGGCGGAACAGTTGGAAAAGAGCAGCTTAACCGGCACGCTGGCGCTGCTCGATCCCGCTTTTCCGGAGAACGTCTGATAGGGAACGGTGCCTAAATCAATCCGATTCGACGGCTCCACGGCCACCTCACAGGAGGGCGCTTCGATCGTGCCCGTAACCTTAAAATTGACCGTGCTGCTGCTCTCGTAAGCCAACCCGGAAGCGGAGAGCAGCAAAAGGCTAGCCAGTACGCAGCCCCCTGTTCCGCAGTCTTTAATCCTCATATCAGCCCTTCTTTTCCTGTTGCGCACGTGCGGCCATTATCGGCAAATGGCCTGATAAAACAGAATATTGTCGCTCAGCGTGGTGCTGGAAAAATCATAATGAGCGGTGCACTGCTCATTGCTTTTTTCCCCCCAGCGCGCTAACAGCTGACCTTTTTTCTGCAACCCCGTCAGGTAAACCTGCCCCTCATCGCCGACGATATTGCTGCGCGAGACGCTGGTGTTAGGCCGCGCATTATCAAGTGTCACCAGCGCGCCGAAGGGCACCACCCCGCTGCGGGTGCGCAGCGTGAGCATCGCCTTATAGCCAATTCGCGTGTCATACTGCACTTTGACGATCGCGTTGCGCGTCGGAACCACCGTTCTGGCAACGTTATCCACTTCAGCGCCGGGAATTTCCTGTTCATCCAGCGCCAGGCTATTACGATGGTACGGACGGACGTAGGGCACCACGGCATATCCGGCGGCATCCGTCGTCACGTTTGTCTGGCCGCGCACCGTCACATCGCTGAGGCCGGGGGTCTCGACCAGCGCCGAACTCTCCCCCAGAAAGCGTGACAGCGTGAGTCCGCCGGAATGGGCAACCATGCCGCCGCGCAGCGAATAGCTGTAGTGATTGCTGTAGCGGTCGTAGCCATAGCCGCCTGCCACGTCGCCTTTTGCTCCCTGGTAGTTGACGCTGAGGTTGCCGGAAGTGCTCTTATCCTGGGTGTTGTACCCTTCAAGCACGCTCCAGTTCAGGGAGCGATCCTCGAACGCCGAGCCGTTGAGTCCCACGCTGTGCGTGGTGTCGTTATGGCGGGCATGGTTCAAGGTGTAATTCGCGGAGAGTGAGTCCCCCAGCGGAATGCTTAACGTCAGGGAGACGACCGTATCACTGGTCGGCCGGTTATAACCGCTGTCATCGGTGTTCTGCACGTTGCGGTTATAGGAATAGTTAATAAAGTAGGAGGCTTTGCCGATTGCTCCGCTATAGCCCACCCCGACCGACGCCATGCGCGAGTTGTCCCAGTAGGTTTCATTGATCAGCGACAGCGAAAGTGAGCCATAGCCAAACAGCGTCTGTGACACCGAGGCGTCAAAACGGCCTTTCGTTCTGCCCTTGCTGGTACAGCAGTCATACTGAGTGGAAGCGTTATCGACAAAATCCTGAAACGAATAGTATCCCGCGGTGGAATAGCGATAACCGGCCACGGAAAAGTTGGTGCCGGTCTGGAGAAAACTTTTGCTAAAGCGGACGCGATAAGATTGCCCCTGTTCTTTACTGGTCGATGTGGCTGCGGCGTTGGCGTTAACATCAGCCCATGACTGAGAACCATCAAATGAGAGGGCGCCGATAGTCCCAAGATTAAAACCAGCGCCTAACAGCAAATTGGTGTACTTATCTTCAGCCTGCTGAAAACCGCTATAAAGAGTAACGTTGCTGGTCACGCCATAAACCAGAGAGGACTGAATAAAGTTATATTCTTTATCGTCGGAGCTACCTGAGCGCGTTCTGCCGCTGCTCAGCGCATAGTCCAGTTGGCCCTCGCGCTGCAGGATCGCCAACGAGGCGAATGGCACCACAAAGTTTTGCTCGCTGCCGTCAGACTCTTTAATGCTGACGTACAGATCGCCGGCGCTGCCGGTGGCGTAAAGATCTTTTATTTCAAAAGCGCCGGGGGCAACGGTGGTTTTATAAATGCTATAGCCATTCTGATAGACCGAGACCTCAGCGGTGGTACGCGCAATACCCTTGATCGTCGGCGCAAACCCGTGAAGGCTATCCGGCAACATCTCTTTATCTGAGCTGAGCTGTAGGCCGGTAAAGCTCATGCTGTCGAAGATTCCGGACGACGTATAGGTGTTGCCCACCACCAGTTGACTGCGCAGGGTTTGGATATCGCGGGTGATATAGGAGTATACCGACTCCCAGCGACTGGTATTGTCGCTGTGGCTATAGGTGCTGTAGTTGCGCAGGCGCCACGGCCCCAGATTCACGCCAGGCTGCAGGCTGATAAACTGACTGTCGATTGTCGCGCCGTTATGTCGCGGGGTATTGCGCTGCCCGGAAATGCTGTAGTTGAGAATACCGGCGTTAATCCCCTGCTGCCACTGGCTCTCCGGCACATAGTCTCTGGGGCGATTCAGCATCGCGGCCTGCGGGACGGTAAAATCTATCCGCTGTTGGGCAAGCGAAACCGTAAACGTCACGCCCGGGATCGCCGACAGCTGAGCACAGGTTTCTCCTGCCTCGAACAGCTTCGGATAGGCGGCGGTATTGATGAGCCACGAATGAAGAAACTCCGAAGAAAGACAGGGAGTCGCCGTTGCGTTTGCACCAGCGTCAGGGTTATTTACCTGGAACAGGAGTGATTCAGAACCGACATACTTATCATTGACGTAAACATCCAGGTGATAGGTGCCCGGCGGTACGCCGTCTTGCGAAAAATAGGACAGATCAACCGAAGTCGCACTATTATCCGTAACTTCGAGTAGATTCGGGTTGAAATATTCATCGGCCTCGGCGCAAGTAGGTAGGGTACTCAGGCACAGAACAATAGCGACGCAGAGACTTTTAGTTGAACATAGCGGCTCAATGCTACTGAATAAGAGCGGTATATTTCTTCCCTGACATACCATAATCATTAATCACGCTCCATGTGATTTCTTTTTTTCCTGCCGCGGACAGGTTATTCCTGACGGGTATTTTTAAAGTAGAAAACGGGGCTGCAAACCATGCACCAGAAATATTTTTACCGTTAAGACTGATCTGTGAGAAATTCATATACAATGGCGAACTATTTTTTACCGTTACCGCCGCCCCTTCTTTACCCCATTGTAATTTGTCGGCATAGCTTTCTGGTGTATTACCTTTTAATGCGGCAGGCCGGTAAATTAATTTTATTTTCGAGTTGATAGCAAACTGCACGACATTTTTATCAGGAGTATATTCTGTTGCCGGGATCCCTTTAATATTAAGCCAAAATATGGACTCGCGGTCGTCTGGTAGCGTCTTTCCTGAACGCACAACGCGCACAAATCCTTTCTCTCCGGCTTTAAGACGAAATAGCGGCGGTGTAATAATAAATGCATCTTTTGCTGGTGAGCGAGCATCAGCCACAGAGAGCCAGGACTGTACGATATTGCTGCTCGGATCTTTATTCTCAACGTTAATGACGGCGTTATTCTTTGTCCCATCAAAGACAAGGCGCGTACCGCCAACTACCACGCTGGCTTGCGCGATAGAGGACGACAGCACTAAACCAACCACAAAAAAAGGATATCTCATACGCTTAAATAAGGGGAATAACAGACGATCCCCCTTTCTCCTTTCAATAAAATGCAGAATTAATGATAGGTCACGTTATAAGTTACCGTTGTCTGAACGGCACCCTTTGTCGGTTCACCAGCGCCCGATTTCACCATCTTAACGGTGAACGGAATCGTTGCGGCACCGGAAGAGATATCGACATCGGAACCTTCTTCGTTATTTTTCATCAGGCTACCGGCTTCGTCATACAGCGCCACAGCGACGCCCGTCGCTGCGTCTTCCGTTGCCTGGTTTTTAAAGTAATCGCTATTCGCGGTATCGGAAACCCCGCCGAAAGTCACGCGGGCGGAGTTATTTCCCCCCTCTTCCAGCGTCGGGCAATCCGCTAAGCTAAAGGAAAAGTTTTTGGCTGCGCCGAAGGTATACGCTTTCAGGTCCGCCACCGAGGTGGTACCCATATCAATGGCAGTCACACCGCCATCGATGGTCGCCGTACAGGTGGTATCTGAAACAACGCCATTAAAGGTAATGGTGTTATCAGCCTGGGCAACGGTAGACAGCGCGCTGCAGGCAGAGAAAATCAGGGCACCCGCCAGAAATTTTTTACTCATCTTCATATTTATTCCCATATCCATTATAAACGACAATCAATCCGTCAATTGCTGTATGCAGCGATATTAGAGAATGAAATTCAATCAGCGCGGCGTCATGCAGGCATTTACATGCTATCGGCTTGATGACAGTCACTATTATGCAGAAATAAACGACCCGTTTTGAATCCATTCAATAATACAAGCTCGCGTAAAGAGAATAACGAACAAAAGGTAAAGTTTCAATTATCAATGGATATATCAATTCTTAAATAAAGTGTATTAGAGGATTAGCGGTGCAACATAAAAATACTTAAAAATCAATTAGATAACAAGTTATATAATTCGCGAAAATAATAAAAACCCTGAATAATATTTAGATTGCAATTAAATAATCGACGCCATTGAAATATTTAGTTACAAATCTAGGGAAAACATAAGAATCGACTTAATATTTTATGATGAGTAATAACGGGTATAAACAAAAACAGGGGAAAATAGTCCATAACTATTCTCCCCCTCAATATTTCATAATATCCGGTTACGGGACCATGTTAAAACAGCAGCCAGCGCACGACCGGCGCAGCCAGCACGACGACCACACCTGAGAGCATCATCACCAGGCTGGCCACTACGCCCTCCTGCTGGCCCAGCTCATAGGAGCGCGCGGTTCCGGCACCGTGGGAGGCCGCCCCGAACCCGGCCCCTTTCGCCATCCCTTCCCGGATAGCAAGCCGTAAAAACAGCATGTCCCCCACCGCCATACCAAAGACGCCGGTGATCACCACAAACAGCGCCACCAGATCGGGTTGACCGCCGAGCGGTTTCGCCGCCGCCAGGGCAAAAGGCGTGGTCACCGAACGCACCGCCAGGCTACGCTGTATTTCGTCAGACAACATCAATCCGCGCGCCAGCCACACGGAACTGGTCACCGCTACCACCACCGCCGTCACCACCCCTGCGCTGAGAGACATCCAGTGGCGTTTGATCACCGCGATATTTTCATAGACCGGGACGGCAAAGGCGATGGTCGCCGGGCCCAGCAGCCAGAGCAGCCAGTGTGTCTCTCCCATATAGCTCTGATAAGAGATATGGCCTGCCACCAGGATCAGCACCAGCAGGATCGGCGTAAATACCAGCGGCATCAACGGCAGTTTATGAAAACGGCGATACAGTTTTTTATTAGCGTAATAGAGGCCCAGCGTCGCCGCCAGACACAGGATGCTTAGCGTGGCATCGCTCATTTTTTTATCCTGTTCACTTCGTAACGATAAACCTTGTCAACGACCCAGGCCGTAGCGCCGAGCACCATCAGCGTGCTCAACGCAATGACCAGGAAAATACGCCATCCGTCGACCATCAACAGCTGGGCATAATTGACCACCGCCACCACCGCCGGGACGAAAAACAGCAGCATCTCCGCCAACAGCCAGCGGGCGCCGGCGCGAACCCAGTTGAGGGGGATCACCCGGCAAACGATCATCAACAGGAGCATCACCATGCCCACTAAGTTGGCCGGCAAGGGTACCTGCCACCTGTTCACTAGATATTGTGCGAAGATGAATAACCCGACGTAGAGCAGTACCTGTATCGGGATCTGAAGTCGCTGCGCCACAGCAGGGGCAACGCGAGCTGGCGCGAAGGCCATGAGCGATAGTCCTGAAAAAAGAAGTCAGGCATGCAGTATAGAGAGCCGCCGACGCGGACAGAAATGAATTAAAATCATCGCAGGTATAGTCTCAGGGAATAATTATGGATATCCGAACGCTGCGCTATTTCGTTGAAGTGGTTCGTCAGCAGAGTTTTACTCGCGCGGCGGAAAAGCTGTTTGTCACGCAGCCCACCATCAGCAAGATGCTCAAAAATCTCGAAGATGAACTGAACTGCACGCTGTTGATCCGCGACGGCCGCAAACTGCTGCTTACCGATACCGGGCGCGTGGTTTTTGAACGCGGCCAGGCGATCCTCGGCGAGTTCAGCCAGCTGGAGTCAGAGCTGAGCGATATCAATCACCTGCATAAGGGGGTGCTGCGTCTTGGCATTCCGCCGATGGTCGGGATGCTGATGGCGGAGCCGATCAGCCGTTTCCGCCAGCGCTACCCGGGCGTCGAGCTGAAAATCGCCGAGTTTGGCGGCCTGACGGTCCAGCAGGCGGTCAGCAATGGCGAACTTGATATGGCGATGACCGCCCTGCCGATCGAAGAGGGTAGCAGCCTCACCACCCTGCCGTTGTTCAACCACCCACTGTGCGTCCTGACGCCCAGGACCGCGGCGTGGGAAGGCAAAACGTCGCTCTCGCCGGCGGAGCTGGCGGCGCATCCGCTGGTTATCTACAACGAGGAATTTGCCCTCAGCCAGCAGCTGATGCGCCTGTTTAGCGAGCACGACGTGAAGCCGCGGATCGCCGTGCGCAGCGGCCAGTGGGACTTTCTCGCCGCCATGGTGCAGGCCGGCATTGGCGTGGCGATCCTGCCGGAGCCGATTTGCCAGCGTCTCGACCCGCAGAACTTTTGCTGGATCCCATTGCAAAGCGAGCTGCGCTGGGAGCTGGGGATGATTTGGCGGGAAGGCGTGTATATGTCGCGTAGCGCTGAGGCCTGGCTGGCGTGCAGTAAAGCGTTCTGGCTGGAATAACGCCTGGCTGGTGCGCATCGGGCGGATACCGCGGAGGTTGTCGGCCCGGTAAGGCGTCAGCTGCCCGCGGGCACACGTGCGTTACGAGAGATCACCCGGCGGCGCTACGCCACCGGGTCTGACGATCACTGATCTTCGATCAACAGCGCTTCCAGCAGGTCGAGGTCGTGCAGCAGCTTCTGCAGCGTCTCGTTACTGATCTGCCGGGTGGCGCGCAGATGGTACAGCTCACCGCGCTCAGAGCGCAGCGCCGCCAGGCGGAAGCGCCGCTCCAGGCTCTCTTCGAGCATCGAGGTTTCCACATCGTTACGACCATCGGCGCGGCGGCGCAGGTTACCGATCACCCGCGAACTGACTTCGGTCAGCAGCTGGTTATCGATATTCTCTTTAGTATCCGCCGCCAGCCGCTCTTCCATCTTCTGGATCGCCACAATCGCCACGTCCGCCGTCGCCGCGCGCGCCAGACGCTCCTCTTTCCGCTGCTGCACATTATCGCTCGATTCAATGTGGCGCAGCAGGATCGGTAGCGCAATCACCCCAACGAACAACGAGAACAGGATCACCCCGGCGGCGAGGAAAATCAGCTCATAGCGCGCCGGAAAGACATTCCCGTCCGGCAGTAGCAGCGGAATAGAGAGCACACCGGCGAGGGTAATCGCCCCGCGCACCCCGGCAACGGAGGAGATCAGCAGCTCGCGCGTGGTCCAGGAGCCAAACTCCATCGGTTTCTTCTTCAGGAAGCGCTGGCTAAGCTTACGCATCGACCACAGCCAGCCAAAACGCACCAGCATCAGCGCGGCATAGATCAGGATGATGTCGGTAAACAGCATCCAGGTCTCGACATTGGGGTCGGCTTCCGCCGCCACCAGCGAGCTGGAGAGGATATCCGGCAGCTGCAGGCCCAACAGCAGAAACACCATGCCGTTAAAGACAAACTCCAGCATCGCCCAGGTGCTGTTGGCGCGCAGGCGCATCGCCAGCGGCGCGGTACGCATCACGCCGGAACGGGTGATGGTCATCCCTGCCGCCACCGCCGCCAGAATGCCGGAGACGCCGATATGTTCGGCAATCAGATAGGAGGCAAACGGCAGCAGGAACAGCAGGACGATCTGCGTGGCGGGCTCGTCACCGCCCCAGCGGCTGAGGAAGCGCATCGAGCGGCCATACGACCAGCTCACCACAAACCCGGCCAGCACGCCGCCAATCGCCACTTTCAGAAACTCGACGGTGGCGCCGCCGACGGTAAAGACCATGGTGCCCATCGCCACCGCGACGGCAAACTTGAGCGAGACCAGGCCGGAGGCGTCGTTCATCAGCGCCTCACCCTGCAAAATACCCATGATTTTTTTCGGTATCCGCCCTTCCCCGACGATACCCGAAAGCGCCACGGCATCGGTCGGCGACAGCACGGCCGCCAGCGCGAACGCCGGGATCAGCGGAATGCCCGGCACAATCCAGTAGATCAGAAAGCCGATGCCGACCACCGTCACGACCACCAGCGCCAGCGCCAGGCCGAGGATCTCGCGCCCGTGCTCAATGAATTCGCGAGTTGGCGTTTTCCAGCCGTCGGCGAACAACAGCGGCGGGATAAACAGGACCAGAAACAGCTCTGGATCAAATTCAACATGCAAACCAAAGGTCGGCCACGCCAGAAGCGCGCCAATGGCGATTTGCATCAGTGGGAGTGGAACCTGAAAGGGCAGTACGCGCGTCACTACCCCGGAGAGTGAGACCACAAGGGTCATGATGAGGATGGTAAAGAATATTTCCATGTGTTCCCTGTTTGCTGCGTTTTCTTTTATACCTGTGAGGCGTCTTGCCTTTGAATCATACGCTACCCAGATTAACGCAAATGGAAACAGGATGTGGCTTAAAAATAAAACGGGCGGCCTGAGCCGCCCGTGAGGAGCACAAAGGGTTTAAATCGCCCACCCGCCGGCGTAGAACACCACCAGCGCCACAGCGATAATCACCGTGCCGAGGTTCAGCTTGCGCCACTCGCCGGAGACCAGACGGCCGATCACCAGGGTCGCGAAACCGATCATGATGCCGGTCACGATGTTGCAGGTCAGCACGATAAACACCGCGGTGATCAGGCCAGCCATCGCGTCAACAAAGTCATTGAAATCGATCTTCGCCACGTTGCTCAGCATCAGCAGGCCGACGTACATCAGCGCCGGCGCGGTCGCGTAGGCCGGCACCAGATAAGAGAGCGGAGAGAGGAACAGGATCAGCAGGAACAGGACCCCTACCGTCACCGCGGTCAGGCCGGTTTTACCGCCGGCTGCCGTACCCGCCGCCGATTCGATATACACCGCCGCCGGCGCCGCCCCGACTAAGCCAGAGAAGACGCTGCTCAGGGAGTCGGTGGTCAGCGCTTTACCGCCGTTGATGATCTGTCCGTCTTTGTCCAGCAGGTTCGCCTGACCGGCCACCGCGCGGATGGTGCCGGTGGCGTCAAAGACCGCCGTCATCACCAGGGCCAGTACGCTGGGCAGCACGACCGGATTCAGCGCGCCGACAATATCCAGACTGCCAATCAGCGAGTTGCCCTGGTCATCGCTCAGGGATGGCATGGCGAAAATCCCGGAGAAATGGACGTTAGGATCGAAAATCAGGCCGACAATCGACACGCCGATAATGGTCAGCAGGATACCGCCCGGTACCTTCATTTTTTCCAGACCGATGATCACCGCGAGGCCAATCAGCGACATTACCACCGGGAAGCTGTCAAAGTTCCCCAACGCCACCGGCAGACCGTCCAGCGGATTTTTGATCACCAGGCCAACGCCATTGGCGGCAATCAGCAGCAGGAACAGACCGATCCCGATCCCGGTACCGTGGGCCACGCCCTGCGGCAGGTTGCGCAAGATCCAGCTGCGGATGCCAGTTGCCGAGATCACCGTAAACAGGACGCCCATCAGGAATACCGCGCCGAGCGCCACCGGAATACTGATGTGCTGCCCCAGCACCAGGCTGAAGGCGGTGAAAGCGGTCAACGAGATAGCGCAGCCGATGGCCATCGGCAGGTTTGCCCATAATCCCATCGCCAGCGAGCCAACGCCCGCCACCAGACAGGTAGAAACAAACACCGCGGCCGGCGGGAAACCCGCTTTTCCGAGCATGCCCGGCACCACGATGACGGAGTACACCATTGCCAGAAAGGTAGTAAGACCTGCAACAATCTCCTGACGCACGGTGCTACCGCGCGCCGAAATTTTAAACCAGGCGTCTAATGAACCGCCGGTACGCGCTGAAGGCGTAGACATAGAAAACTTCCCCTGAAAATTTTTATTGTTCGTTGATATGCGTGGTGGACCTTCCACTGCCAGTTAAACGCGATCTCCTTGTACCGAATCGCAGCGCCAGGGGGGCCGCAAAAAAGCAAACGTTTAACTCCGCGCATACACTACGGTGTGTCAACCTTATCAACTCCCCCCGGCTAGCAGAAAAAAGAGGGAGTAAAACAGAAAGGCAAACGATTATCCGGCCTTTAGATAACCCTTTTCAACCGATGTTTATCGTATTTCGCTAAATTTCGCTTATGACGAACAGAAAATAACCAGCCGATGCGCAAACGTTATCGTCCATGCGCAATCCGCTAACAATTTTTTAGTGAGTTGCTTTCATTTAGCCGCGTCATCGGATCCGCTGATACTTCAGGCGCCGGGTAAGGTGAAGGGGCCGCCGCGCTCGATAGCCCGCTGCCAGGCCGGGCGCTGCTCCACCCGCTGTCGCCAGGCCTCAATATGGCGAAGATCATGCATGCCGCCGCGGGCCAGCAGCGCCATCACCGGGAAGCTCATCTGGATATCGGCCATGCTCAGCCGATCGCCGGCAAACCATGGCCGCGTGGCAAGATGGTCGTCAATGAACCGCGCATGGGTGGCCAGCTGAGGATCGAGCCACGCTTTCTGTATACCTTTGCCCAGCAGCGAGCCCAGCGAGCGGACGCCAAAGGGCACCGGGGGTTTGCCGAGGCTGGCGAACACCAGCTTCATTAACAGCAGCGGCATCAGCGAGCCTTCGGCATAGTGCAGCCAGAAGCGGTATTGCAGTTTGTCATCCGCGCCCTGTGGCTTCAGCAGCCCATCGCTGTCCCAGCTCTCCTGCAAATACTCAAGGATCGCTCCGGACTCCGCCAGCACATAGCCGTTATCTTCCAGCACTGGCGATTTACCCAGCGGGTGGATTTTCTTCAATGCCGCTGGCGCCAGCATCGACTTTTCCCGCTGATAGCGGACTATCTGATAAGGCAGCTGTAGCTCCTCCAGCGCCCACAGTACGCGTTGCGATCGTGACTGATTAAGATGATGTACCGTCAGCATGGGCCTCTCCCGTGGTTTGTTCAAATTAACTATAGGAACAGGCGCTGATTGCCGGGAAAATTTCGGCAAAATAGTGAGGAAAAAACGGCGGCAGATGCCATAGTTAAAGTGTCGACGCAAACCGGAACCTCCATCAACAGATTGCGCAATACTGAGGGACGTCGACGTCGGGGGAAACCCTCTCGTGAACCAACGAGATAATGCGAAAGACCAAGACCGGAAAACAACTAAAGCGCCCAGTTGTGGCGCTTTAGTTTTATCACTCCTCCTCCAGCAGTCGGGCGCCGGTCCCCTCTTCCCCCAGTTTATCGCCCGGGTTGCGTAGCGGGCAGTCGCGCCGCGATAAACAGCCGCAGCCGATACAGCCGTCGAGCTGGTCGCGCAGCGCCGTCAGGGTGTGGATACGCCGGTCCAGCTCCTCGCGCCACTGGGATGACAGCATTTTCCACTCTTTTGCGCTGAGATTGTGCCCTTCCGGCAGCACGCCAAACGCGTCGCCGATGGTGGCCAGCGGGATGCCGATACGTTGCGCAATTTTGATAATCGCCACCGCGCGCAGGACATCGCGCCGGTAGCGCCGCTGATTGCCGGCATTCCGCTGGCTGTGGATCAGCCCTTTACTCTCATAAAAATGGAGGGCCGAGACCGCCACGCCGGTTCGTTTTGCCACTTCCCCGGGCGTCAGCAGCATTTTGATGCGGGGTGATTTCTTTTCCATAAAGCGCTTTACCTCAAGTTAACTTGAGGAATTATACTCGCCCGCAGACAAAACGACGAATCGAGAATTGAGAGAGGCCGCTTTATGTCCCATCAGGATATTATTCAAACACTGATTGAATGGATTGATGAACATATCGATCAACCACTTAACATTGATGTAGTCGCCAGAAAGTCAGGATACTCGAAGTGGTACCTGCAGCGGATGTTCCGCACCGTGATGCATCAGACGCTGGGGGATTATATTCGTCAGCGCCGTCTGCTGCTGGCGGCGGAGGCGTTGCGAACCACCCAGCGGCCGATCTTTGATATCGCCATGGATCTGGGCTACGTCTCGCAGCAAACCTTCTCGCGGGTCTTCCGCCGGGAGTTCGACCGCACCCCCAGCGACTACCGCCATCAGATCTCCGCGTGACGCGACGGCTGAGGCACGTTCACGGGCGCGGGCGCATTGGCTAACCACTGCATAAACTCCCGCGCCGGCATCGCTTTCGCAAACAGCCAGCCCTGGCAATACTGCACGCCGCGCTTGTAGAGCCAGCTTACCTGCTCAGGCGTCTCCACGCCTTCCGCGATAGTCTTTAGACGCAACCCCCGCGCCATCTCGATGATGTGTTCGGCAATCAGGTGGCTGGTGTTGTTGGTGGTCAGCGTATCAACGAAGGTTTTATCGATTTTAAGGATATCGACGTTCAGGGCGTGCAGATTATGCAGATTCGAATAGCCGGTGCCGAAATCATCGATGGCAATTTCATAGCCCGCTTCGCGGAACGCCTGAATCACCGGCGTGGTCTTCGGTACGTCGATAAACCCCCGCTCGGTTACTTCGATTTTGATCTGCCCGATACAGACCGCATAGCTGCGCGCTTTCTCACTGATCTGTGAAATCAGCCGCGCCGAGTGGAAGTCCGACGCAGAGAGATTGATCGCCACGTACAGCTGCGGATGGCTGGCAAGAAACTCTCCCATTTCGTAAAACAGCTCATCCACCACGTAGTCCGTCACCTGGGCAATCATGCCTTCATTTTCCGCCAGTGGAATAAACTCCGCCGGGTTCATCACCGGACCGTCAAACCCTGGCCAGCGCAGCAGCGCTTCCGCCCCGACGCAGCGGTTATTTTTAATATCGATAATCGGCTGGTAGTGCAGGCGCAGCTGGCGGCAGCTCAGAGCCCGCTGCAGCATATTGCGCGGCGAGTGATACTGACGGCGGGTGCGCGACCACACCAGCACCAGTAAAATACTGCAGATGATCCCCAGCGGCAGCGTCAGGCTGGCCTGGTCACAAAAGTTGTGATAATAGCTGGCCCGCGAGGTGGACATAATGACGGCGATCGGCCGGATAGCAGAGCGGGCTATCGTATACACCCGGCCATTCTGATTAAAAAAGGTATCGCCTTCGCGAATTAACGCATGGAGCTCCGCGGGCTCGACATTGTTACTAACCGAGAAAAAGAGGTTGGTTTTGGTATCGAACACGCCATAGGCTAAATCGCGATCGCTGGCGATCACTGAGCTGAACGAGAAGGGATTGACCACCACCACATAGGGCCCCTTCTGCATATAATTCATAGCAAAGCCGGGATAAAACGGCGTGTCCCGGTAATAGTAAATCGCGACATCCGGCTTTTTGGTGTAATTGGCCGCCGGCATCCGCCAGCCGGTTTGCTGATGAACGGACGTTGAACAGATAAAGCGCTGGCCGTTAGCGTAGATCAGATCTTCCACATACAGCAGGCCGCGAACGATATGCAATAAATAACGCTGATGGTCCGCTGAGCACAGCTCCCCGCGATACTGGCTGGCTTTCGCCCGGGCCTGATCCGCTTCGCGGATGACCATTTCCGTTTTTTGCAGCGCCAGCTGCGAAAATGAGTGTAATTGATCAATGGTTTCGGCTTTTGCCCGCAGTTGGGCAAACCACAATGCCAGTACCACTGGCAATAAAATAACCAAACCCGTTCCGATGAGCCTTAGCGCCTTATGCGGCGTACTGTCACCCATTTACGCTTACATCCATGCGATATGCCTTAATTAAGGTAGCCCAAACACGTTAGCAATCGCGACTGTGATAGACATCAGCCGATTTCCGCCAGCCCTCACGGGCGTCAGCTTTACCACTGACAGGGAAGAATAATACTTATTTATCAGGTATTCGGAAGATATTCCGCCAAGATTAAGAATAGACGCGCTTCTGACTCGGTTTCTCCGTGTAATAAACAAGAACAAGTAATAAAACCCGCAGAATAATAATCATTAGCAAGAGAATGAAAATAAGATCATCAGGGGTTACTTACCAATATCCACATAAATAGCAGTGTTATTAAGCGCAGCGAAAGCTCATTTTTTGACTGGTGAATAAAGCGCCAAGTGTGATATAGTTCACACAAGTTGATGAAACAGAAATGGCGTTTCATCACTCTCTAGTACGCCAGTTGAGACCAGAGCGCTATGCCATCGTCAGTCGCGCCAGGTCGTCCATGGCTCCCCGACTTTCTTTGAGGACAGGTTAATGGCTTCCATTACTACCAGTGTTGTGTTGTTGCGCTGGCCCCTGGTGAGCGCGGTACTGATGTTTCTTGCCAGTTCACTGAATATCCAACTTCGCAAAAGCGATTATGCCGGTCTGGCGGTGATCTGCAGCTGCCTCGGCCTTGCCGCCGCCTGCTGGTTCGCCACCGGTTTGCTCGGCATCACCCTGCTCGATATTGCCAAAATCTGGGGCAATATCAAAGATGTGATGATTGAAGTCATGAGTCAGACACCGCCAGAATGGCCAATGATGATGACCTGAGGTAAAAAAGCTTCCCACCGGGAAGCTTTTTCGTTTTCTGCAGCCCTTATTTCCCCAGCTTCGCCATCATCTCCGGACGCATAAATTTATGGATCACCACCATAAAGAGCAGCGATGGCGCCAGCAAAATCAGCGCGGTAATCGACGAGACCTGATAGTTACCCGACATGCTGGCGTTATTGAGCAGCAGCGGTAGCGTAGTGACATCCGGCGCCCCGACGAAAAAGGTGCCGGTAAACTCATCCAGCGACTCCAGAAAAACAAAGATGCTGGCGGCAACGATCCCCCGGGGTGGATTATGTCTGCTCTGATAACGCCGCCGGCGCCGAACTGGCCGCTAACCAGCTGTTGCGCAGCGGCTGGCTCAATACTCTCCCTTCCACCTGGGCCATCACCCCCCTGCTCGACGCCGGCCTGGAATATCGCCGCTTCGGCGCGGGCGCCCTGATGCTGGCGCATGTCGCCGCCGGCCAGCTCCATGCCTATTATGAAGCGCATATGAACAGCTGGGACGCGCTGGCAGGCATGCTGTCGATTGAGGAGGCGGGCGGAACGTGCAATGCGTTTCTCGCCAATGAGGGGCTACGGCGAGGTAACCGCGTGCTGGCCGGCTGCGCAGGCGTCCAGCCACGACTGGCCGCCCTGCTGGAGAAATGACGCTACACCGCCCCCGGCGTGGCCTGACTACCGCCAGGTTTCGCTGCGGGAAATATTATTCGGGCAGCGCTTAATCGCGCAAAAGGACTGGTAAAAACAGGAGTCAGACCGCTCGCCGCCGGCATGGTACGGGCACGATGGCCGCTCGCGTAATATTTCCCACTGCGCCTCGTCGTACACCGCAATATTGTAGATTTTTAATGAATGATACTGGTCATTAATTAAAACTCTTGAGGAATAGAGCTTCATTGTCTCGCCGGGCAGCAGGATCACATCGGCCTCGTACCACATAATAAATTTTAAGAAACGCAGGCTGGATATCGCCGAAAAGGCGATGCCGGATTGCGGGCAGATCAGGGTATTAAGAATAGTCCATTTCATATTCCTTCCTTATATAAATGCTACAAATTGTTACCGTATATAGTGATAGCATTCATTAATATAAACTGCAAGCATCCCTGACAATTATGTGACTTAAGACAATTCCTAACAACATACTCCATTATTAGTAACGTTTACTTTTCGTCGAGAGATTAATGATTAGACCCTATAAAAACAGAAACAAATCAACCTAAAAGAAGAAAATACAATAAAAAATAAGATTAAATAAAAATAACTGACAATATGTATTAGTCCCTTTGGATGAGCCTTCATCCATTCGTATCAGACGATGTGGCGCTGAGCGTCGCCAAAGCTTCCGCCGGCAGGGTCAGCAGCGCAATCAACGCCCGTGCGGCGGCTGACTGGCTTTTATGCGGCGGGTAAACGACCGAGAAAGGCCGTGAGCGTCCGGCGAATGCCGGAAGCACTGGGACCAGCTCCCCACGCGCCACCGCCTCCTGCACAATAAACGCATAGCTCTGGCAGATCCCCGCCCCTGCGAGGGCCAACGAGACTACCCCGAGCACATCATCAGAAACATGCAGGGAGGAAGGCGGTAGCCAGTTAATATCCCGGTCATTTTCACGAAATACCCATTCCGCAACTTTTCCCGTCGCCGGCAAAATAAATGTCAGGCATGAATGATGGCGCAAATCGGCTATTTTATTGAGCGGTTGCGTCGTAGAGCGTAAATAAGCCGGCGAGGCCACCAGACATAGCCCGGCATCCTCCAGTTTTTTTGCCACCAGACCACTGTCGGGTAAATGTCCCTGGCGCACCACCAGGTCGAAACCTTCGGCGATAATATCGACATTACGGTTGGTCATATTCAGCTCAATCTGTACGTCGGGATGTAATTGACGGAACAGCGCCAGGCGCGGCGGCAGACGGTAGTGTCCCCAGGTGGTGGGTACGCTCAGCTTTACGCGTCCGGACAGAGACCCTTTTTGCCCCTGCGCCTCCCGTTCGGCATTATCCAGCACCTCAAATGCCTGGCGGACCTGAATCAGGTAAGCATTTCCGGCCTCAGTCAGGCTGATCCGCCGGGTGGAACGGCGCAGAAGCTGACATCCCAGGCGCGTCTCAAGACGGGTGACGGCCCGGCTGAGCACCGACGGCGTTGACGATAGCGCCACCGCGCCGGCGGTAAATGACCCGCGCTCGGCCACAGCCAGAAACACTTCCACATCCGAAAGATAATCAAACCGCCGGGCCATTTGGTTCTCCAGAGAACAAATGATTGTCATTCCCGGCATCTTATCTTCGCCAGGGGAATTAATAAAATCCTTTACCAGAGCTAACCAACCCTCTCTCGTTTTTCTGCTTCCTGGAGACCATAATGCATCGTTTTTCACTTGTTATTCTCGGCCTACTGTCCCTGGGACAGAACGCGCTGGCGGCAGGAGCCGACGCCCCCGCCCATTTAGCGCTCTGGCGCAGTTATGCCGGGGTAACCTGGGAGCAGCGCGTCGATGCGCGCTCCGTCAATGCCCCCATCGCGGGCTTGCATTTTGACGCCGCTGGCCGGGCGTTTGTCAGTACCCCACGCCTGATCTCGCCCCAGGCGCCCGCTACGCTCAGCCTGCTCGATACCGCGTCGCTGAGCGGCCCCGCACGCCTTACCGCCTTTCCATCCACCGAGGCGAACAGCATCAGCGCCGATCCCCGCACGCACCTGCGCAATGTGCTGGGCTTTTATGTCGACCACCGCAACGGCTGGCTGTGGGCATTAGATCAGGGCTTTGTCGCCGGCGAAAAGACGGCGCCGCCGGAGGCGCAAAAGATCATGATTTATGCGCTCAGCGACGGCAAACTGGTGCAGCGTATTCCGCTCGACAGCGTTGCCGATCGTGAAGGGAGCTTTCTTAACGATATTGTGGTCGATGAAGCGCGCCGGGTCGCCTATATCGCCGACAGCGGCCTGCGCAGCGCGCCGGATAACCAGGCCGGACTGATCGTTGTGGATGCTCAGCGTGGGACGGTTCGCCGGGTACTGAATAAGCACCCGGCGCTGATGCCGGTTGCCGGCCTGCAGGTGACGTCCCATGGGGAAACCGTCTGGCCGGGCAATCCCATTATTCTGGGCATCAACGGTATCGCGCTGTCACCGGACCAGGAAACCCTCTACTGGACGGTCACCACCGGCACCACGGCGCGGACCATCGCCACCGCCGCGCTGCGCGATCCCGCCATGAGCGAACGACAACTCGCCGCCGCCATCCGTACAGCGGGTGAGGTCGGCGGGAATAGCGATGGCATCGTGGTCGATAAGCATGGCGCGCTCTATATCACCGATGTGACCCATAACGGTATTGTCCGGTATCGCCCGCAGAGCGGACAGTTCACCCTGCTGGCCGCTGACGAGCGCGTATACTGGCCCGATACGCCGACTATCGGCCCGGACGGCGCGGTAATGTTCACCGCCAGCCATTTAAACCAGCACTTTGCTCAGGCGGTAAAACCGGGCGAAGAGAAATATACCATCTGGAAAGTGGTGCAGCCCTGATCCACACAGCAGGCAGGCCCAACGGGCCTGCCTGGGGTTTATTCAACCGCAATAATATCTGCCGATAATTAACGCAAACGGAAGCCTTATGACTGGCCCTGAAATATCATCAGATCTTCCTTCTTCGCTATTCTCTTTTCCCTTCCTGCATAGCCAAATAATAATAATCTGCCGAACGATACTCGGCGGCATGTTCAGGTTTATCAGCGTTATTTTCCTGTTATTGAATCCGGCTAACGGCAGCCGTTCTGCTAAAATAAGCCTATTCCCCTGCGGAGTGTTCCTCCATGAACGCCAACTTGCTATCACGCCTGTTTATCGCCTGGCTCACCTGCCTCGCGACGCTGTTATTCGCCCCTATCCTGCTTGCGGCGGAGGCGGAAAAAGCGCCGCCGGTGGCAACCGAAGACAACACGCTGTCGATCCATATCGACGACATGCTGCAGCCGTGGAAAGGCGATCTGCCTGGCATGCTTGATCGGCGCACCATCCGGGTATTAACCACCTACAGCAAGACCTTCTTTTTTATTGATAAGGGAACCCAACGCGGAGCGACGCACGACATTTTCATGGCGCTGGAAAACGATCTGAATAAACAGCTGGCCAGGGATAAAAAGCTGAAACAGCGCCACCTGAAGCTGCATATCGTTTTCGTGCCGGTCAGCCGGGATAATCTCTTCACCGCGCTCAACGAAGGTAAAGGGGATATCGTCGCCGCCAACCTGACCATCACTCCGTCGCGGGAAGCCCAGGCCGCTTTCGCTCAGCCGCTCTACAGCGGCGTCAAAGAGTTGCTGATCTCCGGCCCGGCGTCGCCAAAGGTCGACAGCCTGGAGCAGCTCTCCGGTCAAACGGTCTTTGTTCGCCGCTCCTCCAG
Organism: Klebsiella sp. GB_Kp056; assembly: GCF_040064755.1. NCBI lineage: Bacteria > Pseudomonadati > Pseudomonadota > Gammaproteobacteria > Enterobacterales > Enterobacteriaceae > Klebsiella > Klebsiella sp. GB_Kp056. The sequence goes on from NZ_JBEAJA010000061.1 coordinate 54,916, forward strand.
CTATTACGACAGTCTGCAAGCGCTGAACGCCCGATTTGCCAGTGAGTCAAGACCGCCGGTTACCCTGGAAGCGGCGCCGGAAGCGCTGGAGGATGAAGATCTGCTGGAAATGCTCAACGCCGGGCTGGTGCCGTTGATCGTCGTCGATCAGCATAAAGCTGTTTTCTGGAAACAGGTGTTTCCGAAAATCCAGGTCCATGACAACGTGGTGCTGCGTGACGGCGGCAACATTGCGTGGGCGGTACGCCAGGACAGTCCGCAGCTGCTGGCGCTGCTGAACAACTTTGTGAAAAAGAATCGTCAGGGCACCACGCTGGGCAATACTCTCCTGCTGCGTTACCTGAAAAACGCTAAATATGTCAAAAATGCCGCAGCGAGTCAGGAACGGCGCAAGTTCCTCGCCATGGTGGACGTCTTCCGTAAATATGGCGATCGCTACGATGTCGACTGGCTGCTGATGGCGGCCCAGGGATACCAGGAGTCGCGGCTGAACCAGTCGGTTCGAAGCCACGTCGGCGCCGTCGGGGTGATGCAGGTGATGCCCAGCACCGGAAGAGAGCTGAAGGTGGGCGATATTAAACAGCTGGATCCCAACATTCATGCTGGCGTGAAATATATGCGCTGGATGATAGATCGATACTATGCTGATGAGCCCATGACCCGGCTGGATAAAGCGCTATTTACCTTTGCTTCCTACAACGCCGGTCCAGCGCGTATCGCCCGCCTGCGCACCATGACCAAACAGCGCGGGTTTGATCCAAACGTCTGGTTCGGTAATGTCGAAAATCTGGCGGCAGAAAAAATCGGCGCGGAAACGGTGACCTACGTCAGCAATATCTATAAGTATTACATCGCCTATCGGCTGATCGTCGATGACATGGCCCGCAAACAGAAAGCGACGGCCGCGCCGCGGCAAAGGCCAGCGACACAGCCCGCCGCACCGCAGCCAGGCGTGGCGACGCCCGCAACCGCTCAGGTGCCCGCGGCCTGAAGCGCTCGCGATCCGCGATCAGTGGTCAAAACGACTCCTGAGGCGGTGGTGGAATAATCATAAAAAAAGCCCCGGCGAAACCGGAGCTTTCTGTTTTAACTACGCGAATGTTACGTCTAAGGCAAGCCTTAGAACGGAATATCGTCGTCGAAGTCCATCGGCGGTTCGTTGGAAGGCGCTGCCGGAGCCTGCTGCTGCGGACGGGACTGCGCGCCGCCGCTGAACTGGTTGCCGCTCTGCGGCTGCTGAGGCTGACCCCAACCGCCCTGCTGCTGGCCGCCGCCTGCCGGTGCGCCGCCGCCCTGACGGCCGCCCAGCATCTGCATGGTGCCGCCAACGTTCACCACCACTTCAGTGGTGTATTTGTCCTGACCGGATTGATCGGTCCACTTGCGGGTACGCAGCTGGCCTTCAATGTACACCTGAGAGCCTTTACGCAGGTACTCACCAGCGACTTCCGCCAGTTTGCCGAACAGCACAACGCGGTGCCATTCAGTCTGCTCTTTCATTTCGCCGGTCTGCTTGTCACGCCAGGATTCGGAAGTTGCCAGCGTGAAGTTGGCGACTGCGCCGCCACTTGGCATGTAGCGTACTTCCGGGTCCTGCCCCAGATTACCGACGAGAATCACCTTGTTTACGCCTCTGCTGGCCATGATCGAATCTCCTGAATAATACGTTTTGTATAAGTGTAAACCGGGAATTCTAACACCACAAAGGGACAATTTGATAGCTGCTAAGCCAATTCCAGAAAACATGCCGCCGCTATGCAAATTTTCACACGCTTCCCGCAGCGCCATTCCAATACTGTATATCCAGACAGGTTAAATTGTGTCATAATTAGCCGTTTCTGCCGTTTGTCCTTCAAGCAAACCAGGCAATCCGTGTATCTACCTACCGGGAAAGGTGAATGGATAAGATCGAAGTTCGGGGCGCCCGCACCCATAATCTCAAAAACATCAACCTCGTTATCCCGCGCGACAAACTCATTGTCGTCACCGGGCTTTCCGGGTCTGGCAAATCTTCACTGGCTTTCGACACCCTGTATGCCGAAGGCCAGCGTCGCTACGTCGAATCGCTCTCCGCCTATGCGCGACAGTTCCTGTCGCTGATGGAGAAGCCGGACGTCGACCATATCGAAGGGCTGTCGCCGGCGATTTCCATCGAACAGAAATCAACCTCTCACAACCCCCGCTCGACGGTGGGTACTATTACCGAAATTCACGACTACCTGCGTCTGCTGTACGCCCGCGTCGGCGAGCCGCGCTGTCCGGACCACGATGTGCCGCTGGCGGCGCAGACCGTCAGCCAGATGGTCGATAACGTCCTCGCCCAGCCGGAAGGCCTGCGTCTGATGCTGCTGGCGCCCATTATTAAAGAGCGTAAGGGCGAGCACACCAAAACCCTGGAAAACCTCGCCAGCCAGGGCTATATCCGCGCACGGATCGACGGCGAAGTCTGCGATCTCTCGGATCCGCCGAAGCTGGAGCTGCAGAAGAAACACACCATCGAGGTGGTGATCGACCGCTTCAAGGTCCGCGACGATCTGGCGCAACGTCTGGCCGAGTCGTTCGAAACCGCGCTGGAGCTCTCCGGCGGTACCGCCATCGTGGCCAATATGGATGATGCGAAAGCGGAAGAACTGCTGTTTTCCGCCAACTTCGCCTGCCCGATCTGCGGCTACAGCATGCGCGAGCTGGAGCCGCGCCTGTTCTCCTTCAACAACCCGGCGGGCGCCTGCCCGACCTGCGACGGCCTCGGCGTGCAGCAATATTTCGACCCCGATCGCGTGGTGCAAAATCCGGAGCTGTCGCTGGCGGGCGGCGCCATCCGCGGCTGGGATCGGCGTAACTTCTACTACTTCCAGATGCTGAAGTCGCTGGCGGAGCACTACAAGTTCGACGTCGAAGCGCCGTGGGGCACTCTCAGCGCCAGCGTGCAGAAAGTGGTCCTGTACGGTTCCGGTAAAGAGAATATTGAATTCAAATACATGAACGACCGCGGCGACACCTCGGTACGCCGCCATCCGTTCGAAGGCGTGCTGCATAACATGGAGCGCCGCTACAAAGAGACGGAATCCAGCGCGGTGCGCGAAGAGCTGGCGAAGTTCATCAGCAATCGCCCGTGCGCCAGCTGCGACGGTACGCGTCTGCGCCGCGAGGCGCGCCACGTGTTTGTGGAAAACACCCCGCTGCCGACCATTTCCGATATGAGCATCGGCCACGCGATGGACTTCTTCAACAATCTGAAACTCTCCGGCCAGCGGGCGAAAATCGCCGAAAAAGTGCTGAAAGAGATTGGCGATCGCCTGAAGTTCCTCGTCAACGTCGGCCTCAACTACCTGACGCTCTCCCGTTCGGCGGAAACGCTCTCCGGCGGCGAGGCCCAGCGTATCCGTCTGGCGAGCCAGATTGGCGCCGGACTGGTTGGCGTGATGTACGTCCTGGATGAGCCCTCCATCGGCCTGCACCAGCGCGATAACGAGCGCCTGCTCGGGACCCTGATCCACCTGCGTAATTTAGGCAACACGGTGATCGTCGTTGAGCATGACGAAGACGCCATTCGCGCCGCCGACCATGTGATCGATATCGGCCCTGGGGCTGGGGTCCACGGCGGCCAGGTGGTGGCGGAAGGGCCGCTGGAGGCCATTATGGCCGTCCCGGAATCCCTGACCGGCCAGTTCATGAGCGGCAAGCGCAAAATTGAAGTGCCGAAGCAGCGCGTGCCCGCCGATCCGGAGAAAGTCCTCAAACTGACCGGCGCGCGCGGCAACAACCTGAAAGACGTGACGCTGACTCTGCCGGTGGGCCTGTTTACCTGCATCACCGGCGTCTCCGGCTCGGGTAAATCAACGCTGATCAACGATACCCTGTTCCCGATTGCCCAGCGTCAGCTTAACGGGGCGACCATCGCCGAACCGGCGCCGTATCGCGATATTCAGGGGCTGGAGCACTTCGATAAAGTCATCGATATCGACCAGAGCCCGATCGGCCGTACGCCGCGCTCCAACCCCGCGACCTATACCGGGGTGTTTACGCCGGTGCGCGAGCTCTTCGCCGGGGTGCCGGAATCACGTTCCCGCGGCTATACGCCGGGTCGTTTCAGTTTTAACGTCCGTGGCGGTCGCTGCGAAGCCTGCCAGGGCGACGGAGTGATCAAGGTCGAAATGCACTTCCTGCCGGATATCTACGTACCGTGCGACCAGTGCAAAGGTAAGCGCTATAACCGCGAAACGCTGGAGATTAAGTACAAGGGCAAAACCATCCACGAAGTGCTGGATATGACCATTGAAGAAGCGCGCGAGTTCTTTGATGCCGTACCGGCGCTGGCGCGTAAGCTGCAAACCCTGATGGATGTCGGCCTGACCTATATCCGTCTCGGCCAGTCGGCGACGACGCTGTCCGGCGGCGAGGCGCAGCGCGTGAAGCTGGCGCGCGAGCTGTCCAAGCGCGGTACCGGCCAGACGCTGTATATCCTCGATGAGCCAACCACCGGTCTGCACTTCGCCGATATCCAGCAGCTGCTGGAAGTGTTGCACCAGCTGCGCGATCAGGGCAATACCATCGTGGTGATTGAGCACAACCTCGACGTGATAAAAACTGCCGACTGGATTGTCGATCTCGGCCCGGAAGGCGGCAGCGGCGGCGGCGAAATTCTGGTTTCCGGTACGCCGGAAACCGTCGCTGAGTGCGAAGCCTCGCACACCGCGCGCTTCCTGAAGCCGATGCTGAAATAATTAGCGGGAAAGCTGCTGCCGGACCGGCTCCGGCAGCATTTTCACCGCCTGCTGGTAAGACGCATCGACCAGGTAGTAGATTTGCGAATCCGGCAGCGAGCCATCCAGAAAGACGGTGCTCCAGTGTGCTTTATTGAGATGCTTGCTGGGCCGGACGTCGCGATGCTGCTGCCGCAGGAGCTCCGCCAGCTCCGGACTCGCCTTCAACGCAACCGCCGGCCGCTGGTCTTCGACCTCCTTCACCATGGCAAACAGCACGTCCGAGACCTTAATTTGCGTGGCTTTCCAGTCGCTGTGGACGCTCTGCTCTGCTCCCGGCTTCGCCATGCAGTACTGCAATAACTCCGAAATTGTCATCTTTTATTCCCCCATGAGCGTCGCAACGATGTGCCGCGAACCGCCGTGTATCCGATGCTCCCCCAGCCAGATGCCCTGCCAGGTCCCCAGCCTGACGCGTCCGTCCTCGACCGGCAGCATCAGCGACACGCCAAGCATCGATGATTTGATGTGCGACGGCATATCGTCAGGGCCTTCATAATCATGTTCGTACGGCGCATTGTCCGGCACGGCGTTGAGAAAATACTGCTCCATGTCATACCGGACGGTGGGATCGCAGTTTTCGTTGAGCGTCAGGGAAGCGGAAGTATGCTGGAGCAGGAGGTGTAGCAGGCCGACCTTCACCCCGGACAGCCCGCGGATCTGGCCGAGGATTTCGTCGGTGACCAGATGAAAACCACGGGATTTGGGCCCAAGCGTCAGGGTTTGCTGATACCACATCATCGACTCCTTTTTGCGAATGAATCCCTCTAAGTGTGCAGCAATACGTGAAAAGGTAAAACCTTCCACCCCGGATTTTGCATAAAAAAACGGCAGCGTCACCGCTGCCGTTTATCCCGTTCAGGCGCCCATCAGTATTCGGAATTGACGATCACTTCTTCGCCCAGCGCGCCGGCCATCGGCAGCGGCTTGTAGGAGGAGTTGGCGGCGCGCAGCACGCGGATCCCGCGGGCGCCCGCCTCGCGGGCAGCGGTAATGTCGTTATCCGAGTCGCCATAGAAAACCTTTATCTGCTTCGCCTGCAGCCACTGGGTCTTGGTGTTCTGACCCGGCTTATCGCCAGCGAAAATTACCGGGTTCATATTGGCGGCCGGGATGAGGAAATCATCCTGCAGGGTTTTAGAAACGGTTTCTGTTTTGGTCTGGCTGCGGCCGGTGACGAACCAGATGCTGTCGCCACGCTTCACATGCATGGCAATCAGCTGGCGCGCCACCTCTTTTGGCATGCTGAATTCGTCCCAGCCGTTGTTCATTTTTTCCCAGAACTGCGGGTTTTTCAGGTAATCCTCACTGCCGGGGGAGAAGGTTTTTTGCCCGCGCCAGAAACCGGGACTGGAGAAGAGGACGGTGTCATCGATATCAAAACCGACGGCCATCGGCGGGCGCCCCAGCAGGCTGTTCTCAATTTGCGCCACCGAAACCCAGTGGATCGGCGCCTGCTCGGCCAGCTGGGCCACGTTGGTACCGACCCACAGCGGCTGCGGCGTGGAGGCGCGCGCCACGACGGCGCTGTTCAGCGTGAACAGGAGAGAGGCCGCCGCAAGGGCGAGAGTAAGTTTGCGCATATTTATCCCTAAATCTATCAATCATTATTGTTTTCAATAATGTGCATGCTTAGTAACGTCCCGACCTTACCCGCAGGCGGCAGGGATGAAAAGCCTTTTTCGCGCAGATGTCATAGAAAAAGAGGATGATCACAATCAGAGGGGGTTGCCCCTGCCCGTTGACCGGCAGAGACAACCTGCTGGAGAGCGGCTTACATTACCGCGGCAAAGGCTTTCGCTACCTGCTGAACATTACGTGAGTTTAACCCCGCCACGCACATACGTCCGCTGGCAATCAGGTAGACGCCAAACTCGTCGCGCAGGCGATCCACCTGCGCCGCGCTAAAGCCGGTGTAGCTGAACATCCCGCGCTGCTTGAGCAGATAATCCACTTTGCTGCCCGGAGCAACCTGCTGCAGCGCGTCGACCAGCGCCTGACGCATGGTCAGGATATGCGCGCGCATGGCGTCCACTTCCGCCTGCCAGGTGGCTTTCAGCCCGGCATCGTTCAGCACTGTCGCCACCACCTGCGCGCCAAAGCTCGGCGGGCTGGAGTAGTTGCGGCGCACGGTGGCCTTCAGTTGGCCCAGCACGCGGCCTGCGGTTTCACTGTCTTCACAGACCACCGACAGGCCGCCGACGCGCTCCCCGTACAGGGAGAAAATTTTGGAGAAAGAGTTGCTGACCAGCATCGGCATCCCGGCGCTGGCGATGGCGCGAATGGCGTAGGCATCCTCTTCCAGCCCTGCGCCAAAGCCCTGGTAGGCAATGTCGAGGAACGGGATCAGCTGACGCGCTTTCAGGATCTCCACCACACGATCCCACTGTTCCGGCGTCAGGTCGGCGCCGGTCGGGTTGTGGCAGCAGGGGTGCAGCAGCACAATGTCGCGCGCCGGCAGCGTTTGCAGCGTCGCCAGCAGCGCTTCAAAGCGCACGCCGTTGGTGGCTTTATCAAACCAGGGGTAAGTACTTACTTCGAAGCCAGCCCCTTCAAATATGGCGATGTGGTTTTCCCAGGTCGGGTCACTGACCCAGACATGAGACTCAGGAAAGTAGCGTTTGAGGAAGTCGGCCCCGACCTTCAGCGCGCCCGAACCGCCGACCGTCTGAATGGAGGCGATGCGGTTTTGCTTAAGCGCGGTATGCTCTGCGCCAAACAGCAGCGGGGCAATCACCTGGCGGTAGCCGCTCAGCCCTTCCATCGGCAGATACAGCGAGGCGCCGTGCGGCTCGGCGTTCAGGCGCGCTTCCGCTTCCGCCACCGCCTGCAGCTGCGGGATAATGCCGTCATCGTTGTAATACAGCCCGATACTCAGGTTGACTTTGTCGCTTCGCGGGTCTTCTTTGAAGCGTTCCATCAGAGAAAGAATTGGGTCGCCGGCGTAGGCGTCAACTTTTTGAAACACGCGATGTATCTCCAGGTTTACATAGGGCAGGTTCTTACACAATAAACCGGATATGACGGCAGGTCGAGAGGATGTTGAGGGGAAAGTGACTGCGCAGCGGTATAAACCGCTTTTTTGTCCGCGGCTATACCGATTGCGTACCGGACCAGCGTCTGAGCTATCCGGTACAAACGAGGCTCAGTCGAGGTATTTCATGGCGACGCGGGAGGTCAGTCGCGTAATAAGTTCGTAAGCGCTCACTTTCGTTATCTCGGCGATGCGCTCTACCGGGAGTCCCTCTCCCCACAGCACCGCCGCGTCGCCGGCTTTATCCTCGGCCTGCGGGCCGAGGTCAACACAGATCATATCCATCGCCACCCGGCCGACAATCGGCACTTCGCGGCCATTGACCAGCACTGGGGTGCCCGACGGCGCGGCGCGCGGATAACCGTCGCCATAGCCCATCGCGACCACGCCGAGCCGAGTGTCGCGTTCGCTGATCCAGGTGCCGCCGTAGCCGACGGGCTCCCCTGCTTTATGCTCGCGCACGGCAATCAGGCTGGACGTCAGGGTCATCACCGGCTGACAGTCAAAATCTTTCCCGGTGGAGCGATCGTCCAGCGGCGACACGCCATACAGGATAATGCCCGGACGCACCCAGTCATAATGCGACTGCGGCCACAGCAGGATGCCGCCCGAGGCGGCAATAGAGCGCCATCCCGGCTTGCCTTCGGTAAAGGTGGTGAAGATATCCAGCTGCCGTTCGGTGGCGCCGCAGGTCGGCTCATCGGCGCGGGCGAAGTGGCTCACCACGTTGACCGGCTGGCGGACGTTTTTGCACTGGCTCAGACGCTGATAAAACGCCTCAGCTTCCTCCGGGCGCACCCCTAAGCGATGCATACCGGTATCCAGTTTCATCCACACGGTTACCGGCTCGGGGAGATCGGCTTGCTCCAGCGCCGCCAGCTGTTCGGGGCTATGCACCGCCGTATGCAGACGCTGAGCGGCGATCACCGCCAGGTCTTCCGCCGCAAAAAAGCCTTCCAGCAGGAGGATCGGCTGGGCGATCCCCCCCGCTCGCAGGCGCAGCGCCTCTTCCAGGCGGGCGACGCCAAAAGCGTCGGCGTCGGTCAGCGTTCGCGCGGTCTCAAGAAGACCGTGTCCGTAGGCGTTCGCTTTCACCACCGCAACCAGTTTGCTGGCAGGCGCCAGTTCACGCAGACGTTGCAGGTTGTGTCGCAGAGCGCGGCGGTTGATAACTACAGTTGCCGCTTGCATTTGAATTCCTTAATTAAAGAAGGAGAAAGGATTACTCATCATCATACTGAGGGCCAGCATAATTATCGAAACGCGACCACTGGCCGTTGAAGGTCAGTCGCACGGTGCCGATCGGGCCGTTACGTTGTTTACCAATGATAATTTCCGCGATGCCCTTCAGATCGCTGTTCTCGTGATAGACCTCATCACGGTAAATGAACATGATTAAGTCGGCATCCTGTTCGATAGAGCCGGACTCACGCAGGTCGGAGTTGACCGGACGTTTATCAGCACGTTGTTCCAGCGAGCGGTTCAGCTGCGACAGCGCCACCACCGGCACCTGCAGCTCTTTGGCCAGCGCCTTCAGCGAGCGGGAGATTTCGGCGATCTCGAGGGTACGGTTGTCGGAGAGCGACGGCACGCGCATCAGCTGCAGGTAGTCGATCATAATCAGCCCGATGCCGCCGTGCTCGCGAGCGATACGCCGCGCGCGGGAACGCACTTCCGTCGGCGTCAGGCCGGAGGAGTCATCGATATAGATGTTACGTTTTTCCAGCAGAATGCCCATGGTGCCGGAGATCCGCGCCCAGTCCTCATCGTCCAGCTGACCGGTACGAATGCGGGTCTGATCGACGCGCGACAGCGAGGCCAGAGAACGCATCATGATCTGTTCCGAGGGCATCTCGAGACTGAAGATGAGTACCGGCTTGTCCTGCAGCATTGCTGCGTTTTCCACGAGGTTCATGGCGAAGGTCGTTTTACCCATCGACGGACGGGCGGCGACGATAATCAGATCCGACGGCTGCAGGCCGGCGGTCTTTTTGTTGAGGTCGTCGTAGCCGGTGTTGACCCCGGTAACGCCGTCGTGGGGCTGCTGGAACAGCTGTTCGATACGGGCGACGGTGGCGTCGAGGACATCGGCGATGTTTTTCGGCCCTTCGTCTTTATTGGCCCGGCTTTCAGCGATTTTAAAGACGCGGGACTCGGCGAGGTCGAGCAGATCTTCGCTGGTTCGCCCCTGCGGGTCGAAGCCGGCCTCGGCGATTTCATTGGCCACCGAGATCATCTCGCGCACGACTGCGCGTTCGCGCACGATGTCGGCATAGGCGCTGATGTTTGCCGCGCTGGGGGTATTTTTGGACAGTTCAGCCAGATAGGCGAAGCCGCCCACGCTGTCCAGCTGTCCCTGACGCTCCAGCGACTCCGCAAGGGTGATGAGGTCAATCGGGCTGCCCGACTCCTGCAGGCGCGCCATCTCGGTAAAGATATGACGATGCGGACGGGTATAAAAGTCGTCGGCAACGACGCGTTCGGCGACGTCGTCCCAGCGCTCGTTATCCAGCATTAAACCGCCCAACACCGACTGCTCCGCTTCAATCGAGTGCGGCGGGACTTTCAGCCCGGCGAGCTGCGGATCGCGTTCGCGGGTTTCTGTCTGTGGTTTGTTGAAGGGTTTATTTCCTGCCATAGCCTAACGTTTCACCGATACGGAAAAGAGCGTGACAGTATAGCGAGAAAGCCATTGCCGCTAAAGAACCCATTCAGCGTGACTGGCCTGAGGCGGGTAAGAAAATCCGTCGCCGCCGCCGCAGGCTGTTAAGCTTACTGGATAATCTCAGAACAACACAGGAGCGAACATGGCAACACGCATCGAATTTTCAAAACACGGGGGCCCGGAGGTGCTTCAGGCGGTTGAATTCACGCCCCGCGATCCCGCTGAGCATGAAATTCAGGTCGAAAACAAAGCCATCGGTATCAATTATATCGACACCTATGTTCGTGGCGGCCTCTATCCGCCGCCCTCGCTGCCGAGCGGCCTCGGCACCGAAGCGGCCGGCGTCGTCAGTAAAGTTGGCCACGGGGTATCGCACATTAAGGTAGGCGATCGGGTGGTGTACGCCCAGTCGGCGCTCGGCGCCTACAGCACGGTGCACAATGTGCTGGCCGACAAAGCGGCGGTCCTCCCGGACGCCATCTCTTTCGAACAGGCCGCCGCGTCGTTCCTCAAGGGATTAACGGTCTGGTATCTGCTGCGCAAAACCTATGAAATTAAGCCTGATGAGATGTTCCTGTTTCACGCAGCCGCCGGCGGCGTGGGGCTGATAGCCTGTCAGTGGGCGAAAGCGCTGGGGGCGAAACTTATCGGCACCGTCGGCAGCGCGCAGAAGGCGCAGCGCGCCAAAGCGGCGGGCGCCTGGCAGGTGATTAACTATCGCGAAGAACCTATCGCGGAGCGGCTCAAAGCGCTCACCGACGGTAAGAAAGTCGCCGTGGTCTATGACTCGGTAGGGAAAGATACCTGGGAAGCCTCTCTGGACTGTCTGCAACGCCGCGGCCTGATGGTCAGCTTTGGCAACTCTTCCGGCCCGGTAACCGGCGTTAATCTGGGGATCCTGAACCAGAAAGGTTCTCTGTATGTCACCCGCCCATCGCTACAGGGCTATATCACCAACCGGGAAGAGCTGGCGGAAGCCTGCAGTGAGCTGTTTTCGCTGATCGCCAGCGGCGTGATTAAAGTGGACGTGCCCGAGAGTCAGACCTATCCGCTCACCGAAGCGCGACGAGCGCATGAAGTTCTGGAGAGCCGGGTGACACAGGGGTCGAGTCTGCTGCTGCCGTAAGCGGACAAAGGGACAAAAGTTTAGGGCTTCCACCTGGGAAGCCCTTACTTTTTTTTAGTTCGGCTGTATGTAGGGTACAGCGCGATGAATTCGTTAACGCGCTAATAGTGACAGATTTGCGCAGTAATGCCTACGCGGTTCTGTGCAAAATTGTTCAGGTTGTGACATACCCCTCAATACCTTAGTAACGCCAACGGTTATTGTCGCGAAAAGCGTTTCCGTCCGGGGTTTTCAGTGCCCGAATAACCCACACCACCACCACCGCCAACAGCAGCCACGGCAGCAATTTAATCATTAAAGCAAACAAACCGCCGACGAACATCAGCGCCGTAGCCACCACGATAGCGGCGATAATCCCCAACAGCGATACGCCGGTGACCAGCAGCATGACAAAAAATCCGATGACAAATAACAGTTCCAGCATGGCTCTCTCCCCACAGTCATTAATATGTCGCTCTGCAGGTATTACAAAAAACATGCCAACAATAAATAATTGAATTTAAAAGAAAACGCCCCGCAATGGTGTGCGGGGCGTGGTCAATTTCACCAGGTTTTGGTGAGAAACTAACGCTTATCGGCCACCAGCTTCAGGGCCTGCTCCAGCACCGCAATGTCGGCGCCGGCTTTATGCGCATTCTCGCTCAGGTAGCGACGCCACTGGCGGGCGCCCGGGATACCCTGAAACAGTCCCAGCATATGACGGGTGATATGGCCCAGATAAGTACCCTTGCTGAGCTCGCGCTCAATATACGGGTACATGGCCCGCACGACGGCCACGGGATCGGCATCCGCACCGGCGACGCCGAAAATCTCCCGGTCGACCGAAGCCAGAATGCCCGGATTCTGATAGGCCTCACGCCCGACCATCACCCCATCCATATGCTCAAGCTGTGCTCTGACTTCATCCAGCGATTTGATGCCGCCGTTAATCGCCATCGTCAGATGGGGGAAGTCGCGCTTCAGCTGCCAGACGCGGGGGTAATCCAGCGGCGGGATCTCGCGGTTCTCTTTCGGGCTCAGACCGGAGAGCCAGGCTTTGCGGGCGTGAATAATAAACATCTCACATTCGCCCTTGCCGGAGACCGTCTCAATGAAATCGCAAAGGAATTCATAGCTATCCTGGTCGTCGATGCCGATACGGGTCTTCACCGTGACCGGGATCGATACCACATCGCGCATCGCTTTGATACAGTCGGCCACCAGCTGGGCGTTCCCCATCAGACAGGCGCCAAACATCCCGTTCTGCACCCGATCGGAGGGGCAGCCGACGTTGAGATTGATCTCATCATAGCCGCGCGCCTCGGCCAGCTTCGCGCACTGCGCCAGGGCCTGCGGATCGCTGCCGCCGAGCTGCAGAGCAACCGGGTGTTCTTCTTCGCTATAGGCCAGATAGTCCCCTTTGCCGTGAATAATCGCCCCGGTGGTCACCATTTCGGTATACAGCAGCGTATGCCGCGACAGCAGCCGCAGGAAGTAGCGGCAATGCCGGTCAGTCCAGTCGAGCATCGGCGCGATGGAGAAGCGGTGAGCAGGAAAAACAGGTGACGTTGATTCAGGCATCATGGCGAATAAATAAGCATCCGGGTAAAAAGGGGCGCTACTATAGCATAAAGATAAACCACAGGCGCGTAGTGCGCCGCGCTTCGCCCCTTCCCGGTGTCGATTACTTTATCCGCGGTTTGCCGTCATGTGGGCCAAAGAACTGCGGCGGATGATCAACCCAGCGATCCTGGCGCGTCGCGGCATAGCCGGGATTGAGCGGGTAGTAAATTCGGTTGTACTTTTTGTTGGCCTCACCCACCACCAACAGACGAACCTCCTGCTCGGTGTTATTGAGAAAGGTGTGGCAAACACCGGTGCCGGCGGGGAACCCCACGCTATCGCCCGGCTCCAGCTTCCAGAGATAGCCATTTATCCACACTTCCGGATAGCCCTCCAGCACATAGATGAACTCTTCCTCATCGCTCTCCGCGTGCGGGTAAGAGGTGCGCCGCCCGGGCGGCAGTCTCTCGTGGTGGATCCCCAGCCGGTTGAGGCGTAAACCGCGCCCCAGCGGCGCGCCAATGGAAAAACGCTCCGGGCTGTCGGGATAAGTGGCATCGTCGGGCCCTTCCAGTTCGCGCCAGTGGCGAATGCAATCAGGTCGTTTCATCGTTTTCTCCCGAAAATGAGACACTTCAGATATAGCATACCCTGGGTCAGGCGTGTTGCGATTAAATCGGGCATGACGGTTTTAGCGACCGGCTAAAGCGCAGCCTCCACGAGCGTCAGCGGCCAGCGCCAGGGAGTGGACTGGCGCCGACAATCTGAAGTATGACCCGCATCACCCGTCGGGTCTCGGCGTTTTCCGCGGAACGTGATAAAGTAACAGATTCAATTTCACGCAACCTGAGGATGCTCATGGATAAGTCCCCTTCGCAAGAGATGTTAGCGCATGCTGAAAAGCTGTGTGCGCAACGCGGCGTACGCCTGACCCCACAGCGTCTGGAAGTGTTGCGCCTGATGAGCCTGCAGCAAGGGGCAATCAGCGCCTACGACCTGCTGGATCTGCTGCGTGAGAAAGAGCCGCAGGCAAAGCCGCCGACGGTCTACCGCGCGCTGGAGTTTTTACTCGAGCAGGGTTTTGTCCACAAGGTGGAATCGACCAACAGCTATGTGCTGTGTCATCTCTTTGACCAGCCAACCCACAGCTCGGCCATGTTTATCTGCGACCGCTGCGGCGTGGTGAAGGAAGAGGCGGCTGAAGGGGTGGAAGATATCATGCATACGCTGGCGGCCAGAATGGGCTTCGCCCTGCGCCACAACGTGATTGAAGCTCATGGCCTTTGCGCGAGCTGCGTGGAAGTGGAAGCCTGCAGCACGCCGGGACAATGCCAGCACGATCATACGATTCAGCTCAAAAAGAAAGCCCGCTGAGCGGCAGCCGCAGCGGGAAAAAGGGTTAACGGCGCGTCCCTGCGCCATTTAGACAGGCACTAACACAAATGCTTCATTCTTCGGATCACGGAACGCTACCAGCGATAGTCGTTCTTATGCTCCCAGTCTGAGACTTCTTTCTCAGCCTGATCTTTCTCATAGCCGTAACGCTCCTGAATTTTGCCGACCAGCTGGTCGCGCTTCCCTTCGATAACGGTCATATCGTCATCGGTAAGTTTGCCCCACTGTTCCTTGGCTTTACCTTTCAACTGTTTCCAGTTACCGCCGATTTCGTCTTTATTCATGATAACGTCCTCATCATTCGGTGGGTTTACAGCCCGTTTTGTGCCGGACATGGTATTAACTATAGATGAGAATGCTGGCGCCGATTCGTTATTCGGAATTTTTAACCATAGCCCTCATTGGAAACGCTGAAGGTGGTTTTCCCGGCACGCGCTACGCTCGCCGGGCTACTGAGTCGCTCCGGCAAGCCTGGCGCGACCGGAGGACGTTCACCGATAATGGCGAGCTAGAGAAAGGGCTAACTAAACCAGGTGCCGCGTCGCCAGTGGCGGCGCCAGATCAGCGCCAGCGACAGGCCTCGCAGCGCGAGAAACACCGCCAGCGCCAGCCACAGGCCGTGATTGCCGAGCACCGGGACCGTAAGCAGCGTCACGGCGAAGCCGGCCGCGGCGACCGCCATACTGTTCCGCATCTCCGCGCCGCGCGTCGCGCCGATAAACATGCCGTCCAGCAGATAGCACCAGACCCCGACCACCGGCAGGATGGTCTGCCAGATCAGATAGCGATCGGCCAGCTGCTGCAGGGAAGGCAATGAGGTTAACAGCGCGATGATGTACTCCCCCGCCAGGCTGTAAACCAGGGCAAACGCCAGCGCCACCATACCGGACTGCCGGCAGGCCGCCCGCCACACCTCCAGCAGCTGGCTGCCATCGCGCGCGCCGTAGGCCTGGCCGGAGTGGGCCTCCACGGCATAGGCAAAGCCATCCAGCGCGTAGGCGGTAAAGGTCAGCATGGTCATCAGTACGGCGTTGACCGCCACGATATCGCTGCCCAGACGAGCGCCGTAGACGGTCAGCGCGCCAAAGCACAGCTGCAGCAGCAGGGAGCGCAGCATGATGTCGCGATTCAACGCCAGCAGACGGCGCATGTCGCCGCGCCAGGCGTTTTTCAGCATCGCCAGCGACACGCCGCGCAGCGTCAGCACCCGCTTCGCCATCATCAGGCCGATAATGAGAGTGGCGTACTCCGCGGTGACCGTGGCCAGCGCCGCCCCCTGGACGTTCATCCGCAGGCCCATCACCAGCCACAGGTCTAGCACAATATTCAACAGATTACCGACCACCAGCAAAATCACCGGCGCCCGGGCGTACTGGACCCCCAGCAGCCAGCCGAGCAGCACAAGGTTGGCCAGCGACGCGGGAGCGCTAAGCCAGCGGATATCGAGAAACCGTCTCGCCTGCTCGAGAACCGCCTCGCTGCCGCCGACGATATGCAGGGCGAGGTTAATCAGCGGCAGGCGAAACAGGATAATCAACGCCCCGGCGCCCAGCGCCAGAGCCAGCGGCTGCACCAGCGCCCGCGCCAGTCGTAGCGGATCTTTGGCCCCCCATGCCTGAGCGGTCAGCCCGGTGGTGCTCATGCGAAGAAACAGCAGCAGCATAAACAGGAAACTGGTGGCCGTCGCTCCGACCGCGACGCCGCCGAGGTATACCGGGCTGTCAAGGTGGCCGATCACCGCGGTATCCACCAGCCCCAGCAGCGGGACGGTGATATTGGAGAAAATCATGGGGAGTGCAAGGCGCCACAGCGCTTTATCGGCAGCGTTGAGCAGCATGTTCGGAGACCTGATTGAGGACAAACGTCGCAGCGTCATGCATCAGATGACGCTGCGCGGGGGCAGGCGTTACAGCCATTCTCCATTACGGATCACGCCAACGGCCAGACCCTCAATGGTAAAACTCTGCTGACGCAGATCGACAACGATAGGGGTAAATTCGCTGTTTTCCGGCAACAGTTCGACGACGTTGCCCTGCTTTTTCAGGCGCTTCACCGTCACTTCATCGTCAATGCGCGCTACCACCACCTGGCCGTTACGCACATCCTGGGTTTTGTGGACCGCCAGCAGATCGCCATCCAGAATACCGATGTCTTTCATCGACATCCCGCTGACGCGCAGCAGAAAATCGGCGTTGGGCTTGAACATCGACGGGTCGACCTGATAGTGGCCTTCAATATGCTGCTGCGCCAGCAGCGGCTCACCGGCGGCGACGCGGCCGATCAGCGGCAGGCCGTGCTCTTCTTCCGTCAGCAGGCGGATACCGCGCGAGGCGCCGGAGACGATCTCGATTGCGCCTTTACGCGCCAGCGCTTTCAGGTGTTCTTCCGCCGCGTTTGGGGAACGGAACCCCAAGCGCTGAGCAATCTCCGCACGCGTCGGCGGCATGCCCGTCTGGCTGATATGATCCCGAATGAGATCAAACACCTCTTGCTGCCTGGTCGTTAACGCTTTCATTCCGCCCCCTGGGTGTATATACAGTTATGCTGTGAGTATATACAGCTAACGGTGATTTTGGAACCACATGGCACACAAAAATCGGCAGATTGTTTATATTTTGCGAGGGTTAGCGAAGAACGTTAGTGATAATGGCTCCACAGCAGCGTTCCCCAGGTGATCAGCGCGATGATAATCGCCAGCAGGACCGCCGCCGACCCCATGTCTTTGGCGCGCCCTGAAAGCTCGTGATAATCCGAGCCAATACGGTCCACGACCGCCTCAATCGCGCTGTTGAGAATTTCGACTATCATCACTAGCAGGACCGAGCCAATCAGCAATACGCGGGTGATGGCGTCGACGTCCAGCCAGCAGGCTATCGCGACGGCCACGATGGCGGCGACACCTTCCTGACGAAACGCGGCCTCGTTGATCCACGCCGCGCGAAATCCTTTCCAGGAGTAACCTGCCGCCTTAATGATTCGGGTTAACCCGGTGGTATTATTGGCCATCACAAAACCTTTTTATGTAAATGACGTCGATGAGTGTACGCGTTTGCCGCGCGGTAACGGAAATTTTGCCCGCTTTCTGTTATTCTTGCCGCGCATTTGCATGATTAACCAGAGGCTTCACATCGTTTATGTCCGGCTGGCAACGAATTTACTATAAATTACTGAATTTACCATTACGGGTGCTGGTAAAAAGCAAGTCTATTCCGGCAGAGCCTGCTCAGGAATTAGGACTCGATACCTCGCGTCCGGTCATGTACGTCCTGCCCTATAACTCCAAGGCGGACCTGCTGACGCTGCGCGCCCAATGTCTGGCGCATGATTTACCTGACCCGCTTGAACCGCTGGAAATCGACGGCGCCCTGCTGCCGCGCTACGTATTCATCCACGGCGGGCCGCGCGTATTCACCTACTACACGCCAAAAGAAGAGTCCATCAAGCTGTTCCACGACTACCTCGATCTGCACCGCAACCATCCGGATCTCGATGTGCAAATGGTGCCGGTGTCGGTGATGTTCGGCCGCTCGCCGGGTCGTGAGAAAGGGGAAGTTAATCCGCCGCTGCGGATGCTTAACGGCATTCAGAAATTTTTCGCCGTCTCCTGGCTCGGCCGCGACAGCTTCGTGCGCTTCTCGCCTTCCGTATCGCTGCGCCGCATGGCGGATGAGCACGGTACCGATAAGATCATCGCCCAGAAACTGGCTCGCGTCGCGCGGATGCATTTTGCCCGCCAGCGCCTGGCCGCCGTCGGCCCGCGTCTGCCGGCCCGCCAGGATCTGTTTAACAAGCTGCTGGCGTCGAAGGCCATTGCCCGGGCGGTGGAAGACGAAGCGCGCAGCAAGAAAATTTCCCACGAGAAGGCCCAGCAGAACGCGATTGCGCTGATGGAAGAGATTGCCGCGAACTTCTCTTACGAGATGATCCGCCTGACCGACCGCATTCTCGGCTTCACCTGGAACCGCCTGTACCAGGGCATCAACGTGCATAACGCCGAGCGCGTACGCCAGCTGGCGCACGATGGCCATGAGATTGTCTATGTCCCCTGCCACCGCAGCCACATGGACTATCTGCTGCTCTCTTACGTTCTGTACCACCAGGGGCTGGTGCCACCGCATATCGCGGCGGGTATCAACCTTAACTTCTGGCCAGCCGGGCCAATCTTCCGCCGCCTCGGCGCATTCTTTATTCGCCGCACCTTTAAGGGCAATAAGCTCTACTCCACGGTGTTCCGCGAGTACCTTGGCGAACTGTTCAGCCGCGGCTATTCCGTGGAGTATTTCGTCGAAGGCGGCCGCTCCCGTACCGGCCGTCTGCTCGATCCGAAGACCGGTACGCTGTCGATGACCATCCAGGCGATGCTGCGCGGCGGCACCCGGCCGATCACCCTGGTGCCGATTTACATCGGCTACGAGCACGTGATGGAGGTAGGGACCTATGCCAAAGAGCTGCGCGGCGCCACCAAAGAGAAAGAGAGTCTGCCGCAGATGGTGCGCGGCTTAAGCAAGCTGCGCAATCTTGGCCAGGGCTACGTTAACTTCGGCGAACCGCTGCCGCTGATGACCTATCTGAACCACCATGTGCCGGAGTGGCGGGAAGCGATTGACCCGATCGAAGCGGTCCGCCCTTCCTGGCTGACGCCGACGGTGAATAACATCGCCGCTGACCTGATGGTACGCATCAACAACGCCGGCGCGGCCAACGCCATGAACCTCTGCTGTACGGCGCTGCTGGCCTCCCGCCAGCGTTCGCTGACCCGTGAGCAGCTCACCCAGCAGCTGGAGTGTTACCTCGCGCTGCTGCGCAATGTGCCCTATTCGCCGGATGCCACCGCGCCGTCCGCTTCGGCCAGCGAACTTATCGACCACGCGCTGCAGATGAACAAGTTCGAAGTCGAGAAAGACACCATTGGCGACATCATCATTCTGCCGCGCGAGCAGGCGGTGCTGATGACCTACTATCGCAACAACATCGCCCATATGCTGGTGATGCCGTCGCTGTTAGCCGCCCTGGTGACTCAGCATCGTCATCTCAGCCGCGCCGAAGTGCTGCGCCATGTGGAAACGCTCTATCCGTTCCTCAAAGCCGAGCTGTTCCTGCGCTGGGAGAAAGCGGAGCTGGCCGGAGTGATGGATGCGCTGATTGCCGAGATGCTGCGTCAGGAGCTGATCGTCATCGATGGCGATGTGATGAGCCTCAACCCGTCGCACTCTCGCTCTCTGCAGCTGTTGGCCGCAGGTGCCCGCGAGACGCTGCAGCGCTACGCCATTACTTTCTGGCTGCTGAGCGCTAACCCGTCGATCAACCGCAGCTCGCTGGAGAAAGAGAGCCGTACCGTGGCTCAGCGCCTGTCGGTGCTGCATGGCATCAACGCGCCGGAGTTCTTCGATAAAGCGGTGTTCAGTACCCTGGTGCTGACCCTGCGCGATGAAGGCTATATCAGCGATACGGGCGATGCCGAGCCGGAAGAGACCCTGAAGGTCTATCGGATGCTGGCGGATTTGATTACGTCGGATGTACGTCTGACGATCGAAAGCGTCACGCAGGACGACGCGTAACGCGGCGTTTGCTGTCCTCCTCGCCCCCCGGCAAACCGGGGGGATGGGGACAGGGATTTTACAGGTAGCTCATCGCCAGGCCGAGGAACAGCACCAGCCCGACGTAGTTATTGTTCATAAACGCTTTAAAGCAGTTATCGCGGTCGCGATTGAAGATAAGCTTCTGCTGCCAGCCAAACAGACCCGCCGCCACGAACAGCGACCAGTAGTATTCCCAGCCCAGCCCGTTCAGCCAGCCTACCGCGCCCATCAGCGCCAGCACGGCCACCTGCAGGATACCGATAATCAGACGATCGTTTTCGCCGAACAGGATCGCCGTCGATTTAATGCCGATCTTGACGTCGTCATCGCGATCCACCATCGCATACTGGGTATCGTAGGCCACCGCCCACAGAATGTTGGCGAGGAACATCAGCCAGCAGCTCAGCGGCAGCGATTCGCTGACGGCCGAGAAGGCCATTGGGATCGACCAGCCAAAGGCCGCCCCCAGCACCACCTGCGGCAGATGGGTGTAGCGCTTCATAAACGGATAGACCCACGCCAGCGCCAGCGCCGCCACCGACAGCAAAATCGTCATGGTGTTGAGGGTGAGCACCAGCAGGAAGGAGAGCAGCACCAGAACGATAAACAGCGTTCGCGCCTCTTTCTCGGTGACGTCGCCGCTCGGCAGCGGACGGCGGGCGGTACGCTTTACGTGACCATCAAATTTTCGATCGGCATAGTCATTCACCACGCAGCCGGCGGCGCGCATCAGCCAGACGCCGGCGACGAACACCGCCAGGATCCACAGCGGCGGGACGCCCGGCGAGGCCACCCACAGCGCCCACAGCGTCGGCCACAGCAGCAGCAAGGCGCCGATCGGTTTGTCAGTGCGCATCAGGCGATGAAACGCCAACAGCTTATTCTGCGACAGACTCCACTCCATTTTTTCTTCCTCTTAGTACAACGGCGACGCAGGCAAAAACAGCTCGGTCAGCAGCAGGGGTTTGCCGCTCAGCCGCAGACGGGAACGACGCCCCCACAGCGCTGCATCGCGACCAATTTCAATAAAATCGCGGGTTAACGTCGACGACGTGAACAGGTATCGGCCCAGCGGGGTCTGCCCGAGCTGCTGTAGCGCCAGCTCCGGCCCACACAGCGTCGACTCCGGCACCACCGTGCGTCCGGCCAGCCAGGGCTCGCCATCGGCATTGAGTATAATCTCCCGCAGCCAGTAGCGCGGCTCGTCGGGCAACAGCGCCGCTTCGTCAGCCAGCGCCTCACGCCCGATATACCCTTCGTTAACCAGGGTGACGGTGACCTGCTTTCCTTGTTGCTCAAAACGCTGGGTCATTGAGTCCTCCAGCAGCAGCCAGTCACTCAGGGGCGGCGCCAGGGGCGGCATAACGGCAAAATAGCGCAGCGCACGCAGTCGCGTAAGCGCAGGATGGGACATGCCTGATTCTCCGGTACATAACGTGAGAGCATTGTATCGCAGAATAGGCGGTTGGTGGCGGGCAAACGTCAATATACGATCATTCACGCAACAGCCATGCAACAGACCGCCGCGCGTGCAAAAAAAGGTGCATCCCGGAGGATGCACCTAAAGGCTGTGCCTAAACATCAGCATTGTGGGGAGACGATTACCCCTTGCCTTTTACACTGCTGATAAAGGTGGAACGAGCGGATTTGGAGCCGAGGCGCTCAGCTTCGTTCATCAATTTCAGGGCTTTGTCGATGTCACCTTGTTTCACCGCCTGCTTAATACCGTTGTTGAAGTAGGTCTCGGTATCGCTGAGCATCGGTTCGCTTTTGGCGGCCGGCGCCGCAGCGGCTGCGGCGGCTGGCGCAGCTACCGGCGCCGCGGTGTTACCGACGGTGACCGGGCCCGGGCCGGAGGAGCCGAACAGCGGCCCCACCAGCACGCTGGAGGTGCTGTTGGTTTTCACTTTCAGCTTCAGCACACCATCGGTGGTATGTTTGGCGATCGGATCCGGGATGTCCGGCGCCGCATTGCCTGCGCCTTTGGCATAGGCCTTCGCCGGATCCAGCAGGGTGGTGGTCTGCTGGAGATCTTTTTCAGTGGTAAACACCAGCACATAGAGTTTCTGCTGGCCCAGCGCCGGGGTCAGGCGCATCACACCGCCCAGGCGATCGGCAGTCATCACGCCCGGCTGCTGATAGGTAAAGTAGTTGCTGGGAAAGAACGCCGCTGGCGTCATGTTCTGGTCGAGAATCAGCACGTTCGGCGCAAAAATCTGCTTATGTTTGTTCAGTTCGCTGTCGAGGGTCAGGGTCAGCTCACCGATATTGGCCGGCACGCTCCAGGCGGCGACCGCTCCGACGATCCCTGGAACATCCAGGCGTTGACCGCCGGTGGTTAAATCTACGCTCTGCGTCTTCGATTGATCGGCAGGCGTCCAGATCAGCTGCTGTAACGCGCTGGCTGGAATAGACGGCGCGGCGCTGGTGTTCTGCGGTACAAAGTTAACGTCGGCAAGGCTCATCCCCGGCACGCATGCCAACATCCCTGCGGATAAACACAGAGCGACGAGAGTTTTCTTCATTTTCATTCTTCTCACCTTGGATAGCATCGGTTTAGCGGTAGCCAGGCAATAGCGCGCTAACCCTGAATAGTCAGGAGGGGCCGATGCCCCTCCCAGGTTACACCCGTCCTGCGGACGGTATTACCACCACACTTCCATCTGGGCACCGAAGGTAACTTCGCTGTCGTCACCGCGGCTGGAGGTGAAAGCGCCGCTTCCGCTGCTGTCTTTCGTCTGCAGACCAGAGGTGTTGCTGTAGCCCCAGTTTTCATCCCACTTCGCGTAGGTTGCGAAGATACGGATAGCCGGACGAGACCAGACGCTGTTGCCTGCCTGCCACTGTTGAGCCAGAGTAATTTTGTACTGGTTGTTGTTTTCGCTGGTACGCTGAGATTTCACGTTGTCGTAACCGATTTCCAGCTGGGTGCTCATGATCGGCGTCCATTTGTACATCGGACGAACACCCACGGTGTACCAGGTGGAGCCGTTTTTGCTGTCCAGATCCACGTCCTGGTACATCGCAACGTACATCAGGCCCCAGTCATCGTTGAAGTCCATCGCGCCGTGATCCAGAACGCGGATCATGCTGCCGTTGTTATCGATGCTGGTTCCCTGAGAGTGGCCGCTGTTCCAGGAGGTCATTGCGTCAGTGGCGTACTGAACCACAAACTTGTTGAAGCCGCCCCAGATGGACTGAGTATGTTCACCGGTCCACATCCAGCCGTCTTTCGACGCGCCGTCTTCCAGGCGATAGTCATCCTGCGGGTTCGCACGGCCGTAATCGACGCCTAACTCCAGTACGCCGCCCGGGTTGGTTTCCAGGCCCGCCAGACGGATGTCAAAGACGTCGTTGGCAGTTTTCGCAGCATATTTCTTGGTGTCATCGCTGGAGAAAGTATAAGAACCGCCGCTTTCTGAGTTACGGGTAGCGGCCAGAGAGAGCTTACCGAAGCCAAGGTCAACGTTTTCCAGACCTGCACCCGGGCCGGAGATATCCCAGTAGTAGAAGTCGATCATGTGAACGTCATGACGCTGATAGAAGCGTTTACCCGCCCACAGCGTGGAGCCCGGCAGCCAGTCGATCAGGTTTTTACCCTGGATGTTGGCTTCACGGAACGCCGGAGAGGTGCTTTCCCAGTCATCTTCCTGATTCACGGAATAGGCAACGTTAGTATCGAAATAAAAACTCTTATCTCCTTCCTTCCACAGCTCCTGGCCCAGCTTCAGTTCCGCATAGGTTTCACATTCGTTACCAAGACGGTATTTACTTTGAGCGCCGGTCGCTTTGAAGCACTGTTGCTCGCCGCCGCTGCCGGTCCAGCCAATGCCGGAACGCGCGTAACCATGGAAATCGACAGCCAGCGCCTGAGCAGACATAACGCCTGCCGCGACGGCGACCGCCAGTGGAAGTTTGCGCAGAGTAATCATCATTCTATCTCCTGAGATCATTGCTTTTCTTTGCACGCTTCGCCGGTGTACCGCCAGCCGGGTTCGCGCCTTTTTTTAATGGGAAGCCTTACACGCCCGGCTCTTTATGCAGCCGACGACAAGCGGTGCCATCCTCACGGAATAAATGGCAACGTTCTGGCGGCAAACCGATAGCGAATGTGGCTCCCTCTTCTACCAACACCACGTCGTTCTGGCGGTAGACCAGGTTTTGACGGATGGCGGGGATCTGGATATGAATTTGCGTTTCGTGACCTAACTGCTCGACAACCTGAACCTCGCCTTCGAGGGTCACATCGGCGATATCGCTGGGCAGTAAATGCTCCGGGCGGATACCTAAGGACATGTTGGCGCCCGCCTGAACGTTGGCGCTGTCCACCGGCAACCAGATTTGCTGACGGTTTGGCAGTTCAACCTGCACCTGATCGATAGCCGTCGCGGTAACTTTGACCGGCAGGAAGTTCATCTTCGGTGAACCGATAAAGCCGGCGACGAAGCGGTCAGCCGGATAGTGATAGAGTTCCAGCGGTTTCCCGACCTGCGCCACACGGCCGGCGTCGAGGACCACGATCTTGTCCGCGAGGGTCATCGCTTCCACCTGATCGTGGGTCACATAGATCATGGTGCGGCCCAGTCGCTTATGCAGACGGGAGATTTCGATACGCATCTGAACGCGCAGGGCGGCATCGAGGTTGGAGAGCGGCTCATCCAGCAGGAAGACGCTCGGCTCAGCCACCAGCGTACGGCCAATAGCCACACGCTGGCGCTGACCGCCGGAGAGGGCTTTCGGTTTACGCTCCAGCAGATGGGCCAGCTGCAGCACTTCCGCCACCTGGGTCACCCGCTGGTTAATCAGATCTTTTTTCGCGCCGGCCAGCTTCAGGCCAAACGACATATTTTCCGCAACGGAAAGGTGGGGATAGAGCGCATAAGACTGGAATACCATCCCAACGCCGCGTTCTGCCGGTGGGATCTCGTTCATGCGGGTGTCACCGATAAACAGGTCCCCGCTGGTAATAGTTTCTAACCCGGCAATCATACGCAGCAGGGTAGATTTGCCGCAGCCCGATGGCCCGACAAACACGACGAATTCCCCTTCGTGGATATCGAGATTGATATCTTTCGATACCACCACGTCACCCCAGGCTTTCGTTACATTTCGCAGCTGTACGCTCGCCATGCCCTTCTCCCTTCGTTACAACCTGTCACTAACAGTCACATTCAAGATGGGTCGACTATGCGGCATTCATTAGCCGGGCAAATCCTCCACCCCCCGGCTTTTTTATGGGGGAGGAGATGGGAGGATGAGAGATTGGCTCTCGCCGCGGGGGATGGCGGGCAGCGGGTGATTTCGTGATGGAGGCGACAAAATTGGGCGCTTTTTTCTGTGCTCCAGGACGCAATACGGCCGTTTTTGCAATGGAGATCACACAACCAGCGGGTGGGGCGTAGACCTGGGGAGGATGGAAAGGGGTTGTTAAAAAAGGAAACTCATCATCGTTAAGCCACCGAAGTGTATCCACGAGTACAACACCAAAAAGGACGGGTATATGAAAATCAAAACTGGCGCTCGCATCCTCGCGCTGTCGGCACTGACCACGATGATGTTTTCCGCCTCTGCCCTCGCGAAAATTGAAGAAGGTAAGCTGGTTATCTGGATTAACGGCGACAAAGGCTACAACGGCCTCGCTGAAGTGGGTAAAAAGTTTGAAAAAGACACCGGCATTAAAGTTTCTGTAGAACACCCGGACAAGCTGGAAGAGAAATTCCCGCAGGTTGCGGCGACCGGCGACGGCCCGGACATCATCTTCTGGGCGCATGACCGTTTCGGCGGCTACGCGCAGTCCGGCCTGCTGGCGGAAATCACCCCGGACAAAGCGTTCCAGGACAAACTCTATCCGTTCACCTGGGATGCCGTTCGCTATAACGGCAAACTGATCGCCTACCCGATCGCGGTGGAAGCGCTGTCCCTGATTTACAACAAAGACCTGGTGCCGAACCCGCCGAAGACCTGGGAAGAGATCCCGGCGCTGGATAAAGAACTGAAAGCGAAAGGTAAGAGCGCGCTGATGTTCAACCTGCAGGAACCGTACTTCACCTGGCCGCTGATCGCTGCCGACGGCGGATACGCGTTCAAGTTTGAAAACGGCAAGTACGATGTGAAAGACGTCGGCGTGGACAGCGCAGGCGCGAAAGCGGGCCTGACCTTCCTGGTTGACCTGATCAAGAACAAGCACATGAATGCCGATACCGATTACTCCATCGCGGAAGCGGCCTTCAACAAAGGTGAAACCGCGATGACCATCAACGGTCCGTGGGCGTGGTCTAACATCGATAAGAGCAAGGTTAACTACGGCGTGACCCTGCTGCCGACTTTTAAAGGCAAACCATCGAAACCGTTCGTTGGCGTGCTGAGCGCGGGGATCAACGCCGCCAGCCCGAACAAGGAGCTGGCGAAAGAGTTCCTCGAAAACTACCTGATGACCGATCAGGGTCTGGAATCCGTTAATAACGACAAACCGCTGGGTGCGGTGGCGCTGAAATCCTTCCAGGAAAAACTGGAAAAAGATCCGCGCATCGCTGCCACCATGGCGAACGCCCAGAAAGGCGAAATTATGCCTAACATCCCGCAGATGTCTGCCTTCTGGTATGCCGTTCGTACCGCGGTTATCAACGCCGCCAGCGGCCGTCAGACTGTCGATGCTGCGCTGAAGGATGCCCAGAGCCGTATCACTAAGTAATGCTGTAGCGTACGTGCCGGATGGCGGCATGAATGCCTTATCCGGCCTACACAATCCGTAGGCCGGATAAGCGCAGCGCCATCAGGCACTGACGCCGACAGATGTTTAACGCTGTAGAGGATGATCCCCATGGATGCCGTTAAAAAGAGACACTGGTGGCAAAGTCCGCAACTCACATGGTCTGTGATTGGCTTACTGTGCCTGCTGGTGGGTTACCTTGTTGTTTTGATGTACGCCCAGGGGGAGTACCTGTTCGCCATCATGACGCTGATTTTAAGCTCAGTTGGCCTGTATATTTTCGCTAATCGCAAGGCCTATGCCTGGCGCTATGTTTATCCCGGCCTCGCCGGCATGGGCCTGTTTGTCCTGTTTCCGCTGATCTGTACTATCGCTATCGCGTTCACCAACTACAGCAGCACCAACCAGCTGACCTTTGAGCGCGCGCAGCAGGTGCTGATGGATCGCTCCTTCCAGGCCGGCAAAGCCTATAACTTCACGCTGATCCCGGCAGGCGACGAGTGGAAGCTGGCCCTGACCGATGGCGAGAGCGGTAAAAACTACCTTTCCGATGCCTTTAAATTCGGCGGCGAGCAGAAGCTGGCGTTAAAAGAAACTGATGCCCTGCCGGAAGGCGAGCGCGCCAACCTGCGCGTCATTACCCAGAACCGCACCGCGCTGAACCAGCTGACCGCCGTACTGCCTGATGACAGCAAAGTGATCATGAGCTCGCTGCGCCAGTTCTCCGGCACCCAACCGCTGTATACGCTTGGCGAAAACGGCGAGCTGACCAACAATCAAACCCACGTCAAATACCGCCCGAACAACGACGTTGGTTTCTACCAGGCAATCAACGCCGACGGTAGCTGGGGCACAGAAAAGCTGAGCCCGGGCTACACCGTGACTATCGGCTGGGACAACTTTACCCGCGTCTTCCACGATGAAGGCATCCAGAAACCGTTCTTCGCCATCTTCGTCTGGACGGTGGTGTTCTCGGTTCTGACCGTGGTGCTGACCGTCGCGGTGGGGATGATCCTCGCCTGCCTGGTGCAGTGGGAAGCGCTGAAAGGCAAAGCGATTTACCGTGTCCTGCTGATTCTGCCGTATGCCGTACCGTCATTTATTTCGATTCTGATTTTCAAAGGCCTGTTCAACCAGAGCTTTGGTGAAATCAACATGATGCTCAGCGCGCTGTTCGGCATTAAACCGGCGTGGTTTAGCGACCCGACCACCGCGCGCACCATGATCATCATCGTCAACACCTGGCTGGGCTACCCGTACATGATGATCCTGTGCATGGGGCTGCTGAAGGCGATTCCGGACGATCTGTACGAAGCGTCGGCAATGGATGGCGCCGGCCCGTTCCAGAACTTCTTTAAAATTACCTTCCCGCTGCTGATTAAGCCGCTGACGCCGCTGATGATCGCCAGCTTCGCCTTTAACTTTAACAACTTCGTCCTGATTCAACTGTTGACCAACGGCGGTCCGGACCGTCTCGGCACCACCACCCCGGCCGGTTATACCGACCTGCTGGTGAGCTACACCTACCGTATCGCCTTTGAAGGCGGCGGCGGTCAGGACTTCGGCCTGGCGGCGGCTATCGCAACGCTTATCTTCCTGCTGGTTGGCGCGTTAGCGATTGTGAACCTGAAAGCCACACGCATGAAGTTTGATTAAGGGAGATAACGATAATGGCTATGGTCCAACCCAAATCGCAGAAGCTACGTTTATTTACCACGCATCTCCTGCTACTGATTTTTATCGCGGCGATTATGTTTCCGCTGCTGATGGTTATCGCCATCTCGCTGCGCGAAGGCAACTTCGCCACCGGCAGCCTGATCCCGGATACCATCTCCTGGGAACACTGGCGTCTGGCGTTAGGCTTCAGCGTCGAACACGCGGATGGCCGCGTCACGCCGCCGCCGTTCCCGGTCCTGCTGTGGCTGTGGAACTCGATTAAGGTCGCCGGGATTACCGCGATCGGCATCGTCGCCCTCTCCACCACCTGCGCCTACGCTTTTGCCCGTATGCGCTTCCCGGGGAAAGCGACCCTGCTGAAAGGGATGCTGATTTTCCAGATGTTCCCGGCGGTGCTGTCGCTGGTTGCCCTGTACGCGTTGTTTGACCGCCTGGGCCAGTACATCCCGTTCGTCGGCCTCAACACCCACGGCGGCGTGATCTTTGCCTACATGGGCGGTATCGCCCTGCACGTCTGGACGATTAAAGGCTACTTCGAAACCATCGATGGCTCGCTGGAAGAAGCGGCGGCGCTGGATGGCGCGACCCCATGGCAGGCGTTCCGCCTCGTGCTGCTGCCGCTGTCGGTGCCGATTCTGGCGGTGGTCTTTATTCTGTCGTTCATCGCCGCCATCACCGAAGTGCCGGTCGCCTCGCTGCTGCTGCGCGATGTGAACAGCTATACCCTGGCGGTAGGCATGCAACAGTATCTCAACCCGCAGAACTATCTGTGGGGCGACTTTGCCGCCGCGGCGGTACTCTCCGCCATCCCAATCACGGTAGTGTTCCTGCTGGCGCAGCGCTGGCTGGTGAACGGCCTGACGGCGGGTGGGGTGAAAGGTTAAGTTTTTTTTGTAACACCGGCCCCAAATTTCAGATGGGGGCCGACGGTCTAGCCGCAATACACGACCCCAACCGGGTATTGCCGCCGTCGCCCTCAGCTGAAAAAGTAAGGCCAATGCCACTGCTATCCTCAACTGGACCCTACATAAATTCTATTTGTGACTGTTGGTCAGCGGCCCTGGAGGCCGCTTTTTTTTATTCGCGTTTCAGGCGATTGGAGTTACACAGCCAGAGCGTAATCACCAGGATCAGGATCGCGGCGGAGTATATGAGCACCGCCATCGGCGATTCATGATCGATGATGATCAAACGCACAATCGCGGTGATGCCGATATAGACGAAATAGCGCAGCGGGAAGTGGAACCCCGACTGAAAATACTTGACGATCAGCGCGATAAATTCGAAGTAGAGAAAGTAGACCACCAGTCCTTCCACCAGCCGGTACTTACTGGTCGGCTCCGGGGTAAAGAGGACATCGGCCAGATGCAGCGTCTCTTTACCGAGGAAGACGATCAGGATAATCCCCAGGCACAGCAGCCCCAGATTCAAAACCGTTTGCATCGCAGTGGCGATAAAATTTACCAGTGGGCGATAAACCGACGACATATTCACACCTCATAATCAGTCCTTGTTGCGTCCGGTATAGCGCAAAAGTGTGATCCAGATCTACAGTTACCCCTCACCGCGTGGGCTTTCCACGTTTGCGCCCTCAGGACAGGATTTCGGCAAAAGAGAAAAATGCTCTCCTTAACGGCGTGTGATCGACATAACTGAATCCCCTTTTTTGTATAAAAACATCCATGCACAATCATTGTTAATCAATAAGTTAATTTACATACAGGCCTGCATGTTTAGATAAGGCTAAAAATAAAATTTTTCTCCAGACCTCAATAAATAAAGGGTTATTTGAGGAAGTTTTTTTCTGCCGATTCCCTTAGCATATTTCCTCATCATCTTACGTCCAGGAATCATAATAATGTCTGACCAAGCATCCTCACTTTTTATTCGCTGGCTACAGCGAGAAGTCGCACCAGCATTAGGTTGTACGGAACCTGTTGCTATTTCATTTACCACCGCTTACGCCGCGAAACATTTAGCGACACCCTGCGAAAAAATTAGCGGTTTTATTTCTGCCAACCTGTATAAAAACGCCACGGGCGTCACGATTCCCGGCACGACAGTTAATGGCGTCGCGCTGGCCGCCGCCATCGGCGCCTTTGGTGGCGATGCCGAGAAGGGATTACAGACCCTGGCAGGCATAACTTCACAGCATGTGGAACAGGCACAAGCGCTGGTGGATGCCGGCCACGTTACTATTGACGTCCAGGATACGCCTGACTTTATTCATCTCGATCTCACCCTCAGCGCCGGTGACCAGACCTGTCGCGTCGTGGTAAAAGGCACGCATACCAATGTGGTCGAGTTATATATTAATGGCGAACAGCAGCCATTACACGCCGGGGAAAATAGCGCCACAGCGCAGACTGAACTGCCAACTTTCTCTCTCCAGGAAGCGTATGACTTTATTATCTCCACCCCGGTTGAGAATATTACGTTTATTCTGGAAGCCGCCCGCCTCAATAGCGCACTGGCTGCAGAAGGCAAATCGAAAAAGTATGGGTTGAATATTAACGGAACATTCTCTGAAGCCGTTAAAAATGGTTTGTTAAGTAACGACTTAATGAGCGAGGTCATTATCAACACCGTCGCAGCTTCCGATGCGCGTATGGGCGGAGCCCCGGTGGTCGCCATGTCGAACTTCGGCTCTGGCAACCAGGGGATCGCAGCGACCATGCCGGTAGTTACCGTCGCCGAGCATCTGAATGCCGATGAAGAGACGCTCGCTCGCGCGCTGGCGCTCTCGCATCTGACGGCCATTTCCATCCATTCGCGCTATACCCGCCTGTCCGCACTGTGCGCGGCCTCTACCGCCGCCATGGGCGCCGCCGCCGGTATGGCATGGCTGTTTACCCGCAATATCGAAACCATCAACACCGCCATCATCAATATGATTAGCGATGTTACCGGCATGATTTGCGATGGCGCTTCCAACAGCTGCGCGATGAAGGTCTCCTCGGTGGTTTCCAGCGCCTTTAAATCTGTGTTGATGGCGATGCAAAACCGCTGCGCCAGCGCCAACGACGGCATTGTCTGCGCCGACGTCGAACAGTCGATTAATAACCTGTGCCGCCTCGTGATTAAGCCTATGGCGCAAACCGATAAAGAGATCATTCGCATTATGGTCAGCAAATAAGACCAGCCCTTTTGTACCCTACGCAATAATCATTTATTGCCTGCACCAACAGGTATTTTACGATGAATAAAAAAGTCATATTACGCGGCGCCAGCGCCATTATGCCCCTGTGCATCGGGGACTTTCCTTTCTCGTTCATTGTTGGCGCATTAAGCGTCAGCGCCGGCATGAGCGTCTGGCAAAGTACCGCGTGGTCGGCGATTGTGATTGCCGGTTCGGCGCAAATGCTGGCACTGAATATGTTAAAAACCGGCGCCACGCTCGGCGTGATTATTTTCACCACATTAATTATTAATCTTCGCCATGTGCTGTATAGCGCCTCTATTTCCGGCACCGTGCGCGAAGCCTCATTCTTTAAAAAATGCTTTATGTCCTATGCGCTCACCGACGAAGTGTATGCCACCACCGTCAAAGAGATGGAAGGAAATAAAAAGGAAAAATATCTGTTTTATGGTTCGGCGATGGTCACCTTCTGGGCGATTTGGGTGCTGGCCGATTTTCTTGGCGCGCTGGTCGGCGCCTCGTTTCCCCACATTGAGAAATACGGTCTCGATTTCGCCATGGTCGCCGCCTTTATCGCCATCGTGGTGCCGCAAATTAAAAGCCAGGCCTGCACCGTCGCCGCGGTAGTGGCCGCCGTTTCCGGCGTGCTGTTAGTGGTCCTGCCCTACTCGCTGGGGATCGTCGTCGCCTCCGTGCTCGGCGTCCTTGCCGGCCTGTGCGTCGACCTGGCGGAAGAGCGCAAGCAGATGGCAACAACCGAATCCGATATGCCGTTAGTGGAGGCGCTGGAAAATGAGTAATAGCTATTTTATCGCCCTGACGCTGGGCATGGCCGCGGTCACTTTTCTTATTCGTTTCTCGTTTATCGGCCTGGCCGGCAAGATCCAGATGTCTGAGCGGGTGACCAAAACATTGCGCTTCGTGCCGGTCACCGTCCTGCCGGCCATCATCACCATTCAGATCCTGAGCGTGAATTCCAGCATGGAGTTCGACTTAAAAAATCCGAAGGTGATCGCCGCCATTATCTGTACGCTCGCCAGCTTCCGTTTAGGTCTGGTGTGGGTGGTGGTGAGCGGCGTCGGCTCGCTGGTGCTATTGAATTATTTTCTGTAACTGTTTGAAGGGGTAACCACATGATTATTACTACCGCTGACGCGCCCGCCGCGATTGGTCCGTACGTTCAGGGCGTCAATCTCGGCGCGATGACCCTCACCTCCGGCCAGCTGCCCATTAATCCGCAGGACGGCACCATGCCCGACGACATTGCCGAACAGGCGCGCCAGTCGCTGGAGAACGTGAAAGCCATCGTCGAAGCCGCCGGCCTCACCGTTGGTCAGATCGTCAAAACCACGGTGTTTGTGAAAGACCTGGCGGATTTTGCCGCCATTAATGCCGCCTACGAGGCCTTCTTTACCGAACATCAGGCGGCCTTTCCGGCGCGCTCCTGCGTGGAAGTAGCCAGGTTACCGAAAGACGCTGGCGTCGAAATCGAAGCGATCGCTTTCGCCCGTTAATCCCCCCGGCTGGAGGAAGAACCTCCAGCCCCTTCCCCACCGATTTTTGTCGTTCCACGTTGTTCATATTACAGGCACTATAGCCACTGAACGACCCGAGGAACGCAGCATGTTAACTATCCGAAAGGCATTGCCCGAGGACGCGCCACAACTGAGCGCGATGGGTTATGCCAGTTACCAGCACCACTTCGCCCATCTCTGGCGCAATGCCGATGAACTGGCGTTATTTCTTAAGCAAGAATATGCCGAAGATGCGCTACGTCGGAGTCTTACCGATGCCAACCATCATTGGCTCATCGCCGAAGCCGCTTCCCCCGTTGGTTTCGCTAAATATAGCTATCAGCAGCGAATGGCTGAAGATGGCACGATGGGTACGCTGCTGCATAAGCTCTACCTGATGCCGGGGGAGACTGGCCACCGCTACGGCGAGCAGATTTTTCACGCCGTCGAGACGCGAGCAAAAACGGCCGGCGAACGCTGGCTGTGGCTGGAAGTACTCGCCGCGAATCCCGCCGCGCGCCGTTTTTACGAACGCCAGGGGATGCAGCACATCAGAGACACGACTTTCCATTCCGCCAGCCAGCAAAGCACCTTACATATTCTGGCCAAACCGCTGTGAGAGGAACTATGCCTGAGCTTCGTGATACCGGCGTACGTAACGTCGTCTGTGGGAAAAATGTCGTTATTTATCAGCCCGCCAACCTGTACGACTGCACGCTGGGTGATAACGTCTTCGTTGGACCGTTCGTTGAGATCCAGGGGAATACCCGCATCGGCGCGGAGAGTAAAATCCAGTCGCATACCTTTATCTGCGAGTACGTCACCATTGGCCGGCGCTGTTTTATCGGTCACGGGGTGATGTTCGCCAACGACCTGTTTCGCGACGGCAAACCAAACGCCGACCGCGCCAGCTGGGGGCGGATTGAGATTGGCGATGACGTGTCGATCGGTAGCGGCGCCACGATTCTGGCCGTCAACATCTGCGACGGCGTGGTGATTGGCGCGGGCAGCGTGGTGACGAAGTCCATCACCGAGAAAGGCGTGTGGGCGGGAAACCCAGCCCGCCTGCTGCGGAGGCTGTAAAAAAATGCCGACCATAAGGTCGGCATTTCGTCTTAACGGCGCAAGCGTTATGCGCGCCAGGCTTTATAACGGTTAATCAGACCGTTAGTGGAGCTGTCGTGGCTGCTGACTTCGCTGCCGTCTTTCAGCTCCGGCAGGATGCGGTTAGCCAGCTGTTTGCCCAGCTCAACGCCCCACTGGTCGAAAGTGAAGATGTTAAGGATCGCGCCCTGGGTGAAGATTTTGTGCTCATACAGAGCAATCAGCGCCCCGAGGCTGAACGGGGTGATCTCACGCAGCAGGATAGAGTTAGTCGGGCGGTTGCCTTCGAACACTTTGAACGGCACCACGTGCTCCAGGGTCGCCGGATCTTTACCCTGATCGCGATATTCCTGCTCCACCACTTCACGGGATTTACCGAAGGCCAGGGCCTCGGTCTGGGCGAAGAAGTTGGACAGCAGCTTCGGATGATGATCGGAGAGCGGGTTGTGGGTGATAGCCGGGGCGATGAAATCGCACGGTACCATTTTGGTGCCCTGATGGATCAGCTGGTAGAACGCGTGCTGACCGTTGGTGCCCGGCTCGCCCCAGATAATCGGGCCAGTCTGGTAGTCCACGGCGTGGCCGTTACGGTCGACATACTTACCATTGGACTCCATGTTGCCCTGCTGGAAGTAGGCGGCAAAACGGTGCATGTACTGGTCGTACGGCAGAATCGCTTCGGTTTCCGCACCGAAGAAGTTGTTGTACCAGATACCGATCAGCGCCAGCAGCACCGGCAGGTTTTTCTCCGCCGGGGTGGTGGAGAAGTGCTTATCCATCGCATGCGCGCCAGACAGCAGCTCTACGAAGTTGTCGAAGCCCACGGAGAGAATGATGGACAGGCCAATCGCCGACCACAGGGAGTAACGGCCGCCAACCCAGTCCCAGAATTCGAACATGTTGGCGGTGTCGATGCCGAACTCGCCAACCGCTTTCGCGTTGGTGGAGAGCGCCGCGAAGTGTTTAGCCACATGCTTGTCGTCGCCCGCGGTCGCCAGGAACCAGTCGCGCGCGCTGTGGGCGTTGGTCATGGTCTCCTGAGTGGTGAAGGTTTTGGACGCGACCAGGAACAGGGTGGTTTCCGGGTTGACGTTCTTCAGCACTTCGGCGATGTGGGTGCCATCGACGTTGGAGACAAAGTGCATGTTGAGGTGATTTTTATATGGACGCAGCGCTTCGGTGACCATGAACGGACCGAGGTCGGAGCCACCGATACCAATGTTGACCACGTCGGTGATCGGTTTGCCGGTGTAGCCTTTCCAGCTACCGGAGATAATCGCTTCAGAGAAGGCTTTCATCTTCTCCAGCACAGCGTTCACTTCCGGCATCACATCTTTGCCATCAACCACAATCGGCGTATTGCTGCGGTTGCGCAGCGCGACGTGGAGTACCGCGCGATCTTCGGTGCGGTTGATCTTCTCACCGGAGAACATCGACTTGATGGCGCCTGCGAGATCGGTCTCTTTCGCCAGATCCTGCAGTTTAGCCAGCGTCTCTTCGGTGATGCGGTTTTTGGAGAAGTCCACCAGCATCAGATCGTCGAACGTCGCGGAAAACTTAGAAAAACGGTCGCTATCTTTGGCGAACAGCTCGCTGATAGTGACATCTTTCATTTCGTCGAAGTGTTTCTGTAATGCCTGCCAGGCAGAGGTCTGCGTTGGGTTGATGTTTTTCATTAGCAATACTCTTCTGATTTGAGATTGTGACTTCGGTCGATTGTAGCGCCGGTGACGGAAAATTGTGATGATTTTTGTGACTTGTCCCTGACGCCGGTCAGGAATCAGGTCAAAACGGAGTAAAAAGCCCCATTAGTATAGCTATCATAAGGCTTTTTTCTGTTAGCCGCAGGGGCATGAAAAATCCGCATAACCGCAGCGTTGACATAGCTGGCGTTAAGCCTTTATATATCCGCAGTGCTTACGTATTGTAAGTATCTATTGCTCGCGCATTTCACGCTACAGCGAAAGGGTATTCGCGGGGGATATAATGTCCTTATTCCCCCGGCCAGGTGAAAGACGTCGGTAATTGCCAGAAGAGGTGCGTTGCCCAGGTAACCGTATTGGAGGAACCAGTCCGGCGAAAATACGTGAGGGGGAGCAACGCCGAGGTGAAAGAGCGTCTGGTTACGCTCCTCACCGGCCACAGGGGCTGAATCCCCTGGGTTGTCACCAGAAACGTTCGCAGTCGGGCGTTTCATACCCGAACACTTCAGCGCCCAGAGCGGTGAGTCGGGTCTACAAGGTGGAGCACTTCTGGGTGACATCGTAGTTGTTTATCATTCTGCGCCACCCTGTTTATCGCTCTTCCCTTGTGCCATGGCTGAATAATTTGGCCTGGCTTATTAAGACATTTTGTTGCGATCCGGCGGCATCCAGCCCCTGCCAGAATCGGTGTTCAGGAATCGTTTTAATAAGTCAGGCCCCCTGACACGAGGTTGTTATGACAGATTTAGTCGTCGCCAAATTTGGCGGCACCAGCGTTGCTGATTTTGACGCGATGAACCGCAGCATTGATGTGGCGCTGCTCGATGCCAATACCCGTATTGTTGTGCTCTCCGCCTCTGCCGGCGTGACCAACATTCTGGTGGCCTTAGCGGAAGGGCTGGAACCCACCGAACGTTTTGCCCAGCTGGACGCTCTGCGCCAGATCCAGTTCAATATTCTGGAGCGTTTGCGCTATCCCAACGTGATCCGCGAAGAGATTGAGCGCCTGCTGGAAAATATCACCACGCTGGCGGAAGCCGCCGCGCTCGCCTCCTCTAGCGCGCTGACTGACGAACTGGTCAGCCATGGCGAACTGATGTCCACCCTGCTGTTTGTAGAGATTCTGCGTGAGCGCGGAATTCAGGCGCAGTGGTTTGACGCCCGTAAAGTGCTGCGTACTAACGATCGCTTTGGTCGCGCCGAACCGGATATCGCCGCCGTCGCCGAACTGACTCAGCAGCAGCTGACGCCGCGTCTGGCGGAAGGCCTGGTAGTGACGCAGGGCTTTATCGGCAGCGAAGCGAAAGGCCGCACCACCACCCTCGGCCGCGGCGGCAGCGACTATACCGCCGCTCTGCTCGGCGAAGCGCTGAATGCCACCCGCGTCGATATCTGGACCGATGTGCCCGGGATCTATACGACCGACCCGCGCGTCGCGCCTGCGGCGAAACGCATCGACGTCATCGCCTTTGAAGAGGCGGCGGAAATGGCCACCTTTGGCGCCAAAGTGCTGCACCCGGCGACCCTGCTGCCTGCCGTGCGCAGCGATATCCCGGTATTTGTCGGCTCCAGTAAAGAACCTAAAGCGGGCGGTACGCTGGTGTGTAAAACCACCGAGAACCCGCCGCTGTTCCGCGCGCTGGCGCTGCGTCGCCGCCAGACGCTGCTGACGCTGCACAGCCTGAATATGCTGCACTCCCGCGGCTTCCTCGCCGAAGTGTTCGGTATTCTGGCGCGCCATAACATCTCCGTCGATTTGATCACCACCTCCGAAGTGAGCGTGGCCCTGACCATGGACACCACTGGCTCAACCTCTGCGGGCGATACCCTGCTGACCCAGGCGCTGCTGACCGAGCTCTCCTCGCTGTGCCGCGTGGAAGTGGAAGAAGACCTGGCGCTGGTTGCCCTGATCGGCAACGAGCTGTCGAAAGCCTGCGGCGTCGGCAAAGAGGTGTTTGGCGTCCTTGATCCGTTTAACATCCGCATGATCTGCTATGGCGCGTCCAGCCACAACCTCTGCTTCCTGGTGCCTGGCGCCGATGCGGAGAAGGTGGTGCAGACGTTGCATCATAATTTGTTTGAATAAAATTCCTTAGCACGATAAACAATACCTATAGCCGGGCTCGAACCCGGCTTTTTTATAACAACATCAACACAACCAGCTGACCTGCTCGCCGCCCTACCGGGACGGCGCGGCCGGTTTGCGTATCGCAAGGAACACAACATGCTCGCAACTCTGACGCGGCTGTTCCCGTTATGGGCACTGCTGCTCTCCGTTCTGGCCTATTACACCCCCACCACCTTCACCCCGATCGGCCCGTGGGTTACCACCCTGCTGATGCTGATTATGTTCGGTATGGGGGTACATCTGAAGCTGGCGGATTTCAAACGCGTCCTGTCGCGTCCGGCGCCGGTCGCCGCAGGGATATTTCTGCACTATCTGGTGATGCCGCTCGCCGCCTGGCTGCTGGCGCTGCTGTTTCATATGCCGCCGGAGCTCTCCGCCGGGATGGTGCTGGTGGGCAGCGTCGCCAGCGGGACGGCCTCCAACGTGATGATCTTTCTGGCCAAAGGGGATGTGGCCCTGTCGGTGACCATCTCCTCGGTCTCCACCCTGGTCGGCGTCATCGCGACGCCGCTGCTGACCCGTCTGTACGTCGACGCGCACATTCAGGTCGACGTCATGGGGATGTTGCTGAGCATTCTGCAGATTGTGGTCATTCCCATCGCCCTGGGGCTGATTGTCCATCATCTGCTGCCGAAGGTGGTGAAAGCGGTGGAGCCGTTCCTGCCCGCTTTCTCGATGGTGTGCATTTTGGCGATCATCAGCGCGGTGGTGGCGGGTTCCGCGGCCCATATCGCGTCCGTCGGCCTGGTGGTGATTATCGCAGTGATCCTGCATAACACCATCGGCCTGCTCGGCGGCTACTGGGGCGGACGTCTGTTTGGTTTTGATGAATCCACCTGCCGTACGCTGGCGATCGAGGTGGGGATGCAGAACTCCGGCCTGGCGGCCGCGCTGGGTAAAATTTACTTCGGCCCGCTGGCGGCGCTGCCGGGAGCCCTGTTCTCCGTCTGGCATAACCTGTCCGGTTCGCTGCTGGCCGGATACTGGTCAGGGAAGCCCATCGCCAAAAAAACCAGCAAGCGCTGAGCGTGACACGTCCGGGCGCCGGCCCGGACGTGTGCCTGCTTTAGTTGCCATACAGGCTATCAGTAAAATATTCATTGCCGTACACTGGGTGCTCTGGTCTGACTGAGGGCACCACCATGGCACTCCCCCGTATTACACAAAAAGAGATGACCGAGCGCGAACAGCGCGAATTGAAAACGCTGCTTGACCGCGCGCGCATTGCGCACGGCCGCCCGCTGAGCAATGCGGAAACGAACAGCGTAAAAAAGGAATATATCGATAAGCTGATGGCCCAGCGTGAAGCGGAAGCGAAGAAAGCCCGCCAGGTGAAAAAACAGCAGGCTTATAAGACAGATAAGGAAGCGACCTTTTCCTGGTCGGCGAATACGCCGACCCGCGGCAGGCGTTAACGCCCTTTCTTTTTACGTCCCGGCTGGGTGAAACGTTTGCCGTTGCCAGTCGGGCGGCCCTTATCGTTGCTATTTTCCATCTTCACCACCGGGCGCTTGATGCCGGGGGTCGCCGCTTTGGCCTTCGGCTTAGCTTTCGGCTTCGCTTCGGAAGAAGAGTTTTCAATCAGCTTGAACAGATCGATCAGCTCGTCATCGGTCAGATCGCGCCACTCACCCAGCGGGATCCCCGTCAGGCTGACGTTCATAATCCGCGTACGCTCAAGCTTCGTCACTTCATAGCCAAAGTGCTCGCACATGCGACGGATCTGGCGATTCAGCCCCTGCACCAGAGTGATGCGGAAAACGAACGGCGCTTCTTTCTTTACCTTACATTTTTTGGTCACGGTCCCGAGAATCGGTACCCCCGCGCCCATGCCGCGAATGAACTCATCGGTCACCGGCTTATCGACCGTAACCAGATACTCTTTTTCATGGTCGTTGCCGGCGCGCAGGATCTTATTCACCAGGTCGCCGTGATTGGTGAGGAAGATCAGCCCCTGGGAGTCTTTATCCAGACGGCCGA
Organism: Klebsiella sp. GB_Kp056; assembly: GCF_040064755.1. Lineage (NCBI taxonomy): Bacteria > Pseudomonadati > Pseudomonadota > Gammaproteobacteria > Enterobacterales > Enterobacteriaceae > Klebsiella > Klebsiella sp. GB_Kp056. Next base: position 94,974 of record NZ_JBEAJA010000061.1, read on the forward strand.
TAGGGAAGATACGCTTGCTGTGGTTGACGAAATCGACAATGTTGTCGCGCTCGCCGTCTTCCGTGGTGCTCACAATGCCGACCGGCTTATTCAGCGCAATCAGCACCAGATCATCCGCTTCGCGCGGCTCAATCAACCGTCCGTTAACTTTGACCAGGTCGCCAGGCTTCACCTGATCGCCAATCGTGGCGCGCTTGCCATTGATAAAGACGTTGCCTTGTTCAATAAAGCGGTCCGCTTCGCGACGCGAGCAGATGCCGCTTTCACTGATGTATTTATTTAATCGGGTTGATGAGTCGGGCAGCATAGATTCTCCTGTAAAAGCGAAATATACCCTACCTTGCGGGCGAGAAAAAACCTGGATTGCGTTATTCATTATTCAACGGCTTCGTCGGGCTCATGAACAGCATTCCGCTTACCCACATCATGCGCCATATCAGCGCGCCGGTATCGGGGCGATGCTAGAATTTCTGCTTCAATAATAGGTTTAAAACAGGAAGAAAAGATGGAACTGCTGCTACTCAGTAACTCCACGCTGCCGGGGAAAGCCTGGCTGGAACACGCCCTGCCGCTGATTGCCGGTCAGGTCAAAGGCCGCCGGACGGCGGTATTCATCCCCTTCGCTGGCGTGACGCAAACCTGGGATGATTACACGGCCAAAGTGGCTGCGGTTATGGCGCCGATGGCGGTCAGCGTAACCGGTATCCACAGCGTCGCCGACCCTATCGCCGCCATTGAAAGCGCCGAGATGGTGATCGTCGGCGGCGGGAACACCTTCCAGCTGTTGAAAGAGTGCCGCAGCCGCGGGCTGCTGGCGCCGATTGTCGATGTCGTCAAACGCGGGGCGTTGTATATCGGCTGGAGCGCAGGTTCAAACCTCGCCTGCCCGACCATTCGCACCACCAACGATATGCCGATTGTCGATCCGCAGGGATTTGATGCGCTGGGGCTGTTCCCGCTCCAGATTAACCCGCACTTCACCAACGCGTTGCCGACCGGGCATCAGGGTGAAACCCGCGAACAGCGTATCCGCGAACTGCTGGTCGTGGCGCCGGAATTAACGGTGATTGGTTTACCGGAAGGAAACTGGATCCAGGTCACCGATGGGCACGCGACCCTCGGCGGCCCGAACCCAACGCTGTTGTTCAAAGCGGGGGAAGCAGCGGTAACCCTGCCTGCAGGCCACCGCTTCTGAGCTGGTATGGCTAACGTTTCCCGGATAGCGGCGCGTTGCGCCTTATCCGGGCTGCCTCAACGGAACGTCCAAACGCATAACCCCGGTTAGCGCAGCGCCGCCGGGGAAGTTCTCAGTAGTCATCCCGTTCGTCGTCTTCATCCGGTTGCTCCATCACGCTGTAAGCCACCGAGCAGAACAGGCTGTTCAGACGCTTCATATCCCCCAGCAGCGCCAGGTGCAACGTACTGGTTTCGATACTCTGCACGTTCTGCTGATGCAGACGGTCAACGTGCGCATGCGAGTAGCGGCGGTTAAGAATGCGGAACCGGTGTTTACTGCGCCGCAGGCGACGGGCGCTGGGCACATCGCTGGAGAAGAAGACCGACATCGCCAGCTGCAGGTTGCTGAGCAACAGATCGTACAGGGCGTCCAGCTCCTTTAACCCTTCCACCGAGAAGGCGCGCCGCGCCGCCAGCGATTTATCAGCGATCTCGCTGCCCATCCGCTCGACGATATCGGAGGCCTGCTCGAGGTTTAACGACATCTCAATAATTTCCGCCCAGCGCCGGGACTCCTCTTCCGCCAGCTCATCCTTTGGCATTCGCGCCAGATAGAGCTTAATGGCGGTGTAGAGCACGTTGATATCGTCCGCCATGCGGCGTAGCTCTTTCTCCTGACGCGGTTCGCCATGCATCACCTTATGCAGGCTCTCCAGCATTTGCTCCATCGCGTCACCAATGCGCAGCGTCTCGCGCGCGGCATTGGCCAGCGCCAGCGCCGGGGTGTCCAGCGCCGACGGGTCGAGATGCTTGGGTTTGAGATGGTTATCCAGCTCGGGTTCATCGCGGATCATGCGCTGGCACAGCTTCGCCATCGGTCCGGCAAAAGGCACCATCGCGATGCAGCGCAGCAGGTTGTAAAAAACGTGGAAGTAGATAACCAGCTCGGACTCGGCCAACGGCAGCTTATGCATCGCCGCGGCCAGCGGATGGACGAACGGCAGAATGATCAGGCTTCCCACCAGCTTAAACAGCAGGCTGCCCAGCGCCACCCGGCGCGCCGCCGCGTTCGCCGCGCTGTTGTTGAGCATCGCCAACAGCCCCGATCCCAGGTTGGCGCCAATCACCAGGCACAGCGCCACCGGGAAAGAGATCGCTCCTGCCGCGGTCAGCGTCGCGGTCAGCAGCACCGCCGCCAGGCTGGAGTAGCTGATGATCGCGAATACGGCGCCAATCAAGGCATCCAGCATAATATCCCCGGTCAGCGAGGCAAAAATCACCTGCACGCCGTTGGCCTGGGTAATGGGGTGGACGGCCTGCACAATCAGCTCCAGGGCCAACAGGATCAGCCCAAGGCCAATCCCCACTCGCCCCAGCTGCCCGGCGCGGGTCTGCTTACGGCCGAGGAAGAAAATCACCCCGATAAATATCAACAACGGCGACAGCCACGACAGGTCGAAGGTCAGCACCCTCGCCATCAGCGCCGTCCCGACGTCGGCCCCCAGCACCATCACCAGCGCCGGCGTGAGGCCCACTAAATCCTGGGCGACAAACGAAGTCACCAGCATGGTGGTGGCATTGCTGCTTTGCACCAGCGCAGTCACGCCAAGACCCGCGCAGAAGGCGAGCGGCTTTTTCTCTACGCTGCTACTGAGAACGGTACGCAGGCGAGCGCCATAGACGCGCATCACCCCGGTACGCACGATATGCGTGCCCCACACCAGCAGAGCGACCGCGGACAACAGGTGTAGCAGAGTTAACACGGAATCAGCTTCTCCTTATCGTTATAGGTGTTCCGACGTTCTGGAACCTATCTCAGTATAAGGGGTTAACCTCAATAAAGAGACAAGGCGCTCACAGAGCGCCTTGTTTGTTGTAAGGAAAGATGACGACTAGTCCGCATCATATCCCAGATTAGGGGCTAACCAGCGCTCGACTTCCGCCGGGGTCATCCCTTTACGCAGCGCGTAGTCTTCGACCTGGTCGCGCTGGATCTGCGCCACGGCGAAGTATTTGCTGTCCGGATGGCTGAAGTACCAGCCGGAAACCGATGCCCCCGGCCACATGGCGAACGATTCGGTGAGCTTCATGCCGGTATGGGCTTCGACGTCCAGCAGCTGCCAGATGGTGCCTTTTTCGGTGTGCTCCGGACAGGCCGGATACCCCGGCGCCGGACGGATCCCCTGGTAATTCTCGCGAATAAGCTCCTCATTGCTGAGGTTCTCATTGGCCGCATACCCCCAGTAGACCTTGCGCACTTTCTCGTGCAGATACTCGGCGAAGGCTTCCGCCAGACGATCGGCGATGGCCTTGATCATGATCTTGTTATAGTCATCATGCTGCGCTTCATAGGCTTCCGCCAGCGCGTCCTCTTCCAGGCCGCCGGTGACGGCGAAGGCGCCGATATAGTCCGCTTTGCCGCTCAGCTTCGGCGCCACAAAGTCGGCGAGGCAGTAGTTGGCGAAGCCGACCTTCTCCGTCTGCTGGCGCAGGTGATGGCTCACCGTCAGCACGTGGGTGCGGGTTTCATCGCGATAGATTTCAATATCGTCGCCCACGCGGTTGGCCGGGAACAGGCCCACCACGCCGCGCGGGTTGAGGGTTTTCTCTGCGCTCAGCTTATCCAGCAGCTCGTTAGCGTCTTTGAACAGGCGCTGCGCCTCTTCCCCAACCACTTCATCTTCCAGAATGCGCGGATATTTGCCCGCCAGCGACCAGGTCATAAAGAACGGCGTCCAGTCGATGTAGTTGCGTAGCGTCTCGATATTGGCTTCCACCTCCTGAATCCCCAGGCGATGGGCCACCGGCGGAGTGTAGCTCTCCCAGTCAAAGGCCAGATCGTTTTCCCGTGCGGCGGCCAGGGTTACCGGCGGGGTGCGCGGTTTTTTACGCCCATGCTGGATACGCACGGTTTCATACTCTTTGCGCGTACGGGCGACAAACTCATCGCGCTGCGTGTCCGAGAGCAGCGCAGCCACCACCCCGACGGTGCGCGAAGCGTTCTGTACGTAAACGGTCGGGCCGCTGTAGTTCTGCTCGATTTTCACCGCCGTATGCGCTTTAGAGGTGGTCGCGCCGCCGATCAGCAGCGGGATGGTAAAGCCCTGGCGCTCCATCTCTTTCGCCACGTTAACCATTTCGTCGAGCGACGGGGTAATCAACCCGGAAAGGCCGATGAGATCCGCGTTCACCTCTTTGGCGGTTTTGAGAATTTTATCCGCCGGGACCATCACGCCAAGATCGATTATTTCGTAGTTATTGCACTGCAGCACCACGCCGACGATGTTTTTGCCGATGTCATGAACGTCGCCTTTTACCGTGGCAATCACCATTTTGCCGTTACTGGAGCCCTGCTCTTTACTGGCTTCAATAAACGGCTCCAGGTAGGCCACCGCCTGTTTCATGACGCGGGCGGATTTCACCACCTGCGGCAGGAACATTTTGCCTTCGCCGAACAGATCGCCGACCACGTTCATGCCGTCCATCAGCGGCCCTTCGATCACCTCAATCGGGCGAGCGGCCTGCTGACGCGCTTCTTCGGTGTCCTGTTCAATAAATTCGGTAATGCCCTTCACCAGCGAATATTCGAGGCGTTTTTTCACCTCCCAGCTGCGCCATTCCGCCTGCTGGGCATTGGCGCCGTCGTCAACTTTACTGCCGCGATATTTTTCCGCCAGCTCGAGCAATCTTTCGGTGCTGTCATCGCGGCGGTTGAGGATCACGTCCTCCACCGCGTCGCGCAGCTCGCCCGGCAGGTCATCATAGATGGCCAGCTGACCGGCGTTGACGATCCCCATGTCCATGCCGTTACGGATCGCGTAGTAGAGGAATACCGCGTGGATCGCCTCACGTACCGGGTCATTGCCGCGGAAAGAGAAAGAGACGTTGGAGACGCCGCCGGAGATCAGCGCGTGCGGCAGCTCGCGTTTGATGTCTTCGCAGGCGCCGATAAAGTCCTGGGCATAGTTATTGTGTTCTTCGATACCGGTCGCCACCGCGAAGATATTCGGGTCAAAGATAATATCTTCTGGCGGGAAGCCGACCTCTTCGGTGAGGATTTTGTAGGCGCGACGGCAAATCGCAATTTTACGTTCACGGGTATCGGCCTGGCCCACTTCGTCAAAGGCCATCACCACCACCGCGGCGCCGTAGCGGCGAACCAGTTTCGCATGGTGGATAAAGGGTTCGACGCCCTCTTTCATCGAAATCGAGTTAACGATGCCTTTGCCCTGAATGCATTTCAGGCCCTTTTCGATGACCTCCCATTTGGAGGAGTCGATCATGATCGGCACGCGGGCAATGTCCGGCTCGCCGGCAATCAGGTTGAGGAAGCGCACCATCGCCGCTTCGGCGTCGAGCATCCCCTCGTCCATGTTGATATCGATGATCTGCGCGCCGCTTTCCACCTGCTGACGCGCGACGTCCAGCGCTTCGCTGTACTTCTCTTCTTTGATTAAGCGTTTAAATTTCGCCGAGCCGGTAACGTTGGTACGTTCGCCGACGTTCACAAACAGGCTGTCATCGCCGATATTCAGCGGCTCCAGGCCGGAAAGACGGCAGGCGACGGGGATCTCCGGCAGCTGGCGCGGCGGCAGGCCGGCCACCGCGCGGCTCATGGCGGCGATATGTTCCGGCGTGGTGCCGCAGCAGCCGCCGACGATATTGAGGAAACCGGCTTCCGCCCATTCGCGGATCTGCGCCGCCATGGTATCGGCATCCAGATCGTATTCGCCGAAGGCATTGGGCAGGCCAGCGTTCGGGTGCGCGGTAACGTAGCATTCAGCGATACGCGACAGCTCCTGGACGTACTGGCGCAGTTCGTCCGGCCCGAGGGCACAGTTCAGACCAAACGATAAGGCTTCGGCGTGACGCAGCGAGTTATAGAAAGCTTCGGTGGTCTGCCCGGACAGCGTGCGGCCGGAGGCATCGGTAATGGTCCCGGAGATCATCAGCGGCAGGTCAACGCCCAGCGCCTCCAGCTCCTCTTTCACCGCATAGATGGCCGCTTTGGCGTTCAGGGTGTCAAATACCGTTTCAATCAGGATCAGATCCACGCCGCCTTCCACCAGCGCTCGGGTGGATTCGCGATACGCAGCCACCAGCTGGTCAAAGGTAATATTGCGGAACGCCGGATCGTTCACATCAGGCGAAATAGAGGCGGTGCGGTTGGTTGGGCCAAGCACGCCCGCGACGTAGCGCGGTTTTTCCGGCGTGCGGGCCGTCCAGGCATCGGCGCTGGCGCGGGCCAGCTTCGCCGCCGCAAAGTTGATCTCTGCCGACAGGGATTCCATCTGGTAATCCGCCATCGCAATGGTCGTCGAGTTAAAGGTGTTGGTCTCAATGATATCCGCGCCGGCCTCGAAGTAGGCGTCGTGGATCTCGCGGATCACCTCGGGCTTGCTGAGCACCAGCAGGTCGTTGTTGCCTTTCAGGTCGCACGGCCAGTCAGCAAAGCGCTCACCGCGAAAGTCCTGCTCACTCAGACGGTAGCCCTGGATCATGGTGCCCATGCCCCCATCCAGAACCAGAATACGTTCTTTTAACTGCTGATGCAGTTGCTCAACTTTGCTGCTCACACTTGCTCCCGACAACGCTCAACACAGGCCAAATAGCCAACAAACCATACTGGCATAAACCACCGGAGCGGAAAAGACAACAACGGGCAATATGAGACATGTTCAGCTTCACTCCTCCGATGAGTCCGGTTGTGATTGCATTATCGCCAAATAAAACGAAAATCATTTCCACGATACAGAAAAAGGAGTCCGCGATGGCCACTACCCCCGTTCCCGCGAAACGCGGCAGAAAACCCGCGGCTGCCACCGCCCAGCAGGCTGGCGGTCAGGTTCAGTCGCTGACCCGCGGCCTGAAATTGCTCGAATGGATTGCCGAGTCCCACAGCAGCGTCGCGCTGACCGAGCTGGCGCAGCAGGCGGGTCTGCCCAACTCAACCACTCACCGCCTGCTGACCACCATGCAGCAGCTGGGTTTCGTTCGCCAGGTCGGCGAGCTGGGCCACTGGGCCGTCGGCGCGCATGCCTTCGTGGTCGGCAGCAGCTTTCTGCAAAGCCGCAATCTGCTGGCGATTGTCCACCCGATCCTGCGCCAGCTGATGGAGGATTCCGGTGAAACGGTGAATCTGGCGGTGCTTGACCAGAGCGACCACCAGGCGATCATTATCGACCAGGTGCAGTGCACCCAGCTGATGCGTATGTCGGCGCCAATCGGCGGAAAACTGCCGATGCACGCCTCCGGCGCCGGGAAGGCGTTCCTCTCGCAGCTGAGCGAAGAGCAGGTGACCAGCCTGCTGCACCGTAAAGGGCTGCATGCCTATACGCATGCCACGCTGGTCTCGCCGCTGCATCTGAAGGAAGATTTAGCGCAGACCCGCAAGCGGGGCTACTCGTTCGATGACGAGGAGCACGCGCTCGGCCTGCGCTGCGTCGCCGCCTGCATTTATGATGAACACCGCGAACCGTTCGCGGCAATCTCCATCTCCGGTCCCATCTCACGCATGACCGATGATCGGGTGACCGAGCTGGGCGCGCTGGTGATCAAAGCGGCGAAGGAAGTGACGCTGGCATACGGCGGGGTTAAATAAAAAAATGCCCCGCAGGGGCATTTTAAGTAGGCCGGATAAGCGTAGCGCCATCAGGCAGATCGGCGCACCTTGCCGGATGGCGGCGTAAACGCCTTATCCGGCCTACTGTCAGCGCCATAGCGCACGCTAAAACGCTGCTTACGCCGGTAAGCATAGACATCTTCCACATGACCGTTTTTAATCCGCGTCTGCAGTTCGCGCCAGTAGTCGGCACGCAGCAGGTCGGCATGCATCTCCTCAAACAGCGGCCCAATGCGCGGGTCAGCGCACAGCCAGTGGCGGAACTCCTCCGGAAACACATCCCCCGGCGAGACGCTGTACCACGGCTCGCTGGCCAGCTCATCCTCGGGATAGCGCGGCGGCGGGATCTGGCGGAAATTCACCTCCGTCATATAGCAGATTTCATCATAGTCGTAGAACACCACCCGGCCGTGGCGGGTGACGCCGAAGTTTTTAAACAGCATATCGCCGGGAAAGATGTTGGCGGCGGCCAGCTGGCGGATAGCATTCCCATACTCTTCTACCGCATCGCGCAGCGCCTGGCCGTTAACCTGTTCCAGCCACAGGTTGAGCGGCACCATTCGCCGTTCAATATACAGATGACTGATGACAATCCGGTCGCCGAGGTCGGTCAGTTTGTTCCCCGCTTCCGCCTGCAGCAGCGCCAGCAGCGCTGGCGCGATTTGTCGTTTCTCCAGCACGAAGTTTTCAAACTCCTGCGTGTCCGCCATCCGCCCGACGCGGTCATGCTCCTTTACCAGCTGATAGCAGGCGCGCACGTGGGCGGCGGTCATCTCCTTCTGCGGCGCGAAGCGGTCTTTGATCACCTTGAACACCCGGTCAAACCCCGGCAGGGTAAACACCAGCATCACCATCCCGCGAATGCCCGGCGCCTCGATAAACTGCTCATCGCAGCGAGCGATGTAGTGCAGATATTCGCGATAGCTTTCGGTTTTGGCGTGCTTCTGGCAGCCAATCGCCATATACAGCTCGGCCGTGGTTTTACCCGGCAGGATCTCGCGCAGCCATTCCACCAGAGCGCCGGGCAGGGGCGCATAAACCATAAAATAGGAACGCGCGAAGCCAAAAACGATGCTCGCTTCGGCATGGGTGGTCAGGCAGGTATCGACAAACAGCTCGCCCTCGTCGCTGCGATGGATCGGCAGCAAGAAGGGCAGCGTGGTCATCGGCATCACCAGTTTGCCCACCAGCCAGGCGGCTTTGTTGCGATAGAACAGCTCATTGGCGACCTGTAGATGACAGGTGGCGAGCGGTTCCTCCCCCAGCGCCTCCTGCAGACTGGCAATGATATAGCCGATATCCCGCGTTTTATTTTGCCACGGCAGCCGCAGCGGCAGATCGGACAGCACTTTACCCAGCAGGTGCGACCAGCCGCGCTCTGGATAGAAATCTTTCGCCAGCGGGCGCGGAAGGGTGCGAAAAGGACGCTCGGGCTGCGAGCTGAAAATAAAGAGCCGCTCGGGGGTCAGCGAGCGGTGGTCAAACAGTCGGCAGTAGACCGAATTGAAAAAGCTCTCGGCAATTTCAAAGCGAGGGTAATCCGGCAACAGTTGGGTGTACTGCTGTTTCACCCGCAGAAGAAAATCGACGTCGGTACTTTTCCCTTCGGTAATGCAGCGCAGCTGCTCTACCACCAGGCCAACGTGGTGATCGTAGAGATGGATACGCTGTTTCATCGCCTGCTGCACCGCATGCCAGTCGGCCTGTTCAAAGCGCTGCTGCGCGCCGGAAGTCACTTCGAGAAAACGCCCATACTGAGCGTCAAATCCCTGCAATATCGTTTGGGCAATCAGTAATTCCAGACCACGCGTCATCGAACTCCCCCATCCGGTACCACGTCAGGCCGGATGGCGCGCTCGCTTATCCGGTCTGGATCCCTTCACAGGCCCGGTGAGCGTCGTGCCACCGGGCATGGCTCAAAACTGATCTTCTTCGGTCGAGCCGGTCAGCGCCGTCACCGACGAGGCGCCGCCCTGGATAATGGTAGTGACCTTGTCGAAGTAGCCGGTGCCCACCTCCTGCTGATGCGAGACGAAGGTATAGCCTTCCGGCCCGGCGGCGAATTCCGGCTGCTGCACTTTTTCAACATAGTGGCGCATCCCCTCACCCTGAGCGTAGGCATGGGCGAGGTCGAACATGTTGAACCACATGCTGTGGATCCCGGCGAGAGTAATAAACTGGTATTTGTACCCCATGTCCGACAGCTGCTGCTGGAAGCTGGCGATGGTTTTATCATCGAGATTTTTCTTCCAGTTAAACGACGGCGAGCAGTTATAGGCCAGCAGTTTGCCCGGGAAACGCGCATGAATGGCTTCGGCAAAGCGACGCGCCTGCTCGAGATCCGGTTTCGACGTTTCACACCACACCAGGTCCGCATACGGCGCGTAAGCCAGCCCGCGGCTGATCGCCTGCTCGATCCCGGCATGAGTGCGGAAGAACCCTTCGCTGGTGCGATCTCCGGTAATAAACTCACGATCGTACGGATCGCAGTCTGAGGTAATTAAATCGGCAGCGTCAGCATCGGTACGGGCGATCACCAGCGTCGGGACCCCCATCACGTCGGCAGCCAGACGCGCCGCCACCAGTTTCTGTATCGCCTCCTGGGTTGGAACCAGCACTTTACCGCCCATATGACCGCACTTCTTCACCGACGCCAGCTGATCTTCGAAGTGAACAGCCGCTGCACCGGCTTCAATCATCGATTTCATCAGCTCAAAGGCGTTCAGGACGCCGCCGAAACCGGCCTCCGCATCCGCCACGATCGGCAGGAAGTAGTCGATAAAGCGCGGATCGTTCGGCTCAATCCCGGCTGACCACTGGATCTGATCGGCGCGGCGGAAGGTATTGTTGATCCGATCCACCACCGCCGGTACCGAGTTGGCCGGGTACAGCGACTGATCCGGGTACATGCTGGACGCCAGGTTAGCATCCGCCGCCACCTGCCAGCCGGAGAGATAAATGGCTTCGATGCCGGCCTTCGCCTGCTGCAAGGCCTGGCCGCCGGTCAGCGCGCCAAGGCTGTTGATGTACCCTTTCTTCGCCTCACCGTGCAGCAGACGCCACATTTTCGCTGCGCCAAGCTGCGCCAGCGTGCATTCCGGGTTCACCGAGCCGCGTAATTTCACCACCTCTTCCGCGCTGTACGGGCGGGTAATCCCTTCCCAGCGCGGGTTCGTCCACTCTTTGTTTAATTCTTCGATTTGTTGGGTACGGGTTTTCATGTGCAGATGCTCCATATTATTTCCTGGCTCCCCAGGCGTCATTGGTGAAGGACTAAATGGCGAACAACACCATCTGGCGATTAGGCCAGCAGGCGGTAGCCCGGTAATGTCAGAAAATCAATCAGTTCGTCGGAGGTGGTGATCTGCTCCATCAGCCGCGCCGCATCGTCAAAGCGGCCATGGCTGAAGCGGTGCTCTCCCAGCTCCTCCTGAATCACCATCAGCTCTTCCGCCAGCCACTGGCGGAACAGCGCTTTCGTGACCGGCGTGCCGTCGTTCAGGGTTTTCTGATGATGGATCCACTGCCAGATAGAGGTGCGCGAGATCTCGGCCGTCGCGGCGTCTTCCATCAGGCCATAAATCGGTACACAGCCGTTGCCGGAGATCCAGGCTTCGATGTACTGCACCGCAACGCGGATGTTGGCGCGCATCCCGGCTTCCGTGCGCTCACCCTCGCAGGGGGCCAGCAGCTGTTCGGCGGTAATTGGCGCGTCCTCGCTACGGGTCACCGAGAGCTGATTCGGCTTGTCGCCAAGCACGCGGTTAAACACCGCCATGGCGGTATCCGCCAGCCCAGGATGGGCGATCCAGGTGCCATCGTGACCGTTGTTCGCCTCCAGCTCTTTGTCGGCGGTGACTTTATTCAGCACCTGACGGTTACGCTCGGCCTCTTTACTCGGGATAAAGGCCGCCATTCCACCCATCGCAAACGCCCCGCGTTTGTGGCAGGTCCTAATCAACAGCCGTGAGTAGGCGCTGAGGAAGGGTTTATCCATCGTCACCACCTGGCGGTCCGGCAGTACGCGGTCAGGATGGTTTTTCAGCGTCTTGATATAGCTGAAGATATAGTCCCAGCGGCCGCAGTTCAGGCCGACAATATGGTCGCGCAGCGCATGCAGGATCTCATCCATCTGGAACACCGCCGGCAGTGTTTCAATCAACAGCGTGGCCTTGATGGTGCCGCGCGGCAGGTCAAAGCGATCTTCAGTAAAGCTGAAGACATCGTTCCACCATGCCGCCTCCTGCCAGGCCTGGGTTTTTGGCAGATAGAAGTAGGGACCACTTCCTTTTGCCAGCAGCGCCTGGTAGTTATGAAAGAAATAGAGCGCAAAATCGAAAAGACTGCCGGGAATGGCCTCATTACGCCAGGTCACATGCTTTTCCGGCAGGTGCAGGCCGCGCACACGGCATACCAGCACAGCGGGATTGGGCTGCAGTTGGTAGATTTTGCCAGCCTCATTGGTGTAGCTGATGGTCCCGTTCACGGCATCACGTAGGTTGATTTGGCCATCAATGACTTTACGCCAGTCCGGCGCCAGCGAATCCTCAAAGTCCGCCATAAAGACTTTTACGTTAGCATTCAGCGCGTTAATGACCATCTTGCGCTCGACGGGGCCGGTAATTTCAACGCGGCGATCCTGCAAATCCGCCGGGATACCGCGAATGGTCCAGTCGCCATTTCTAATGGAAGCAGTTTCCGAAATAAAATCCGGCAGCTGCCCATCGTCAATGGCCTGCTGCTGCTGCAGACGCGCGGCCAGCAGTTTATTGCGCGCCGGCGTAAAGCGGCTCACCAGTTCCGTCAGGAATTCTACCGCCTCAGGCGTCAAGATCTGCTTCTCCTGCTCGCCATAGGGCTGACTAAAGGCCAGTTCATCGGTGATTGTCGCCTGCTGCGTCATTGTGCTGCTCCTCTTGGTTGATCCGCTGGAAGCGAGCGAAAGATCGTTGTGCAGTTTTCGCTCAGCACAATTAAGACTACTCAATTAATTTTCAAAATCAAAAACAATTTCCATTTTAATTTTAAAATTAGATTAACATATTGATAACAATGAAATTAAAGTTATCATCAGCCATGAGGTGAATTTCGGAAATAAAAAAGGCACCCGAAGGTGCCAGAGGCAAAGTGCTGAAACGCTTTAGGATCGTTTCGTGCGGAGTATTACTCCAGCGTTGGATTCATATGACGCAGATCGTATGGTGTAATCTGGTAGACGTAATAGTTCAGCCAGTTAGCGAACAGCAGATTACCGTGGCTCCGCCAGGTGGCGCGCGGTTTGTTCTGCGGGTCGTTTTGCGGAAAATAGTTGTGGGGAACCTCAGGGTTCAAACCGGCTTCCACATCGCGGAAATATTCACTTGCCAGGGTATTGGCATCGTACTCGGGGTGGCCGGTGACAAAGGCTATACGCTTATCTTTACTGGCGAACAGATACGCATCGCCCTCTTCCGTCTCCGCGAGGATCTCGAGATCGGTATAATCCCGGATAAGCCCTGCAGGAAAGTCAGCATAGCGTGAGTGTGGGGCCAGGAAAGAGTCGTCGAAACCGCGGGTCAGTAAAGCGTGTGGATGAAGAATATGGTGTTCATAAACGCCAGAAATCTTTTCGGCGCGGGTCTGCTTGGGAATGCCGTACAGAATATTCAGCGCGGCCTGAACCGCCCAACAGACGAACAGCGTCGAAGTGACGTGATCCTTGGCCCACTCCAGCACCTGTTTGATCTGCGGCCAGTAAGCGACATCATTAAATTCAACCAGGCCTAAGGGAGCGCCGGTGACGATCAGGCCGTCGAAGTTCTGATCGCAGATCTCATCGAAATTGCAGTAAAAGTTATTCAGATGCTCCGCCGGCGTATTACGTGACTCACGCGCATCGATACGTAATAACTGGATGTCCACCTGCAGCGGAGAGTTCGACAGCAGACGCAGGAACTGATTCTCCGTCTCGATTTTCTTCGGCATCAGGTTGAGGATTAACACCTTCAGGGGGCGGATTTCCTGAGTTGTTGCACGCGTTGTCGTCATCACAAAGACGTTTTCATTGCGCAAGAAATTGACGGCTGGTAGCTCGTCCTGCACCCGAATTGGCATAACTCTATTACCTCATAGCATACGTATAAACGTTTAGACATCCAGATAGCTGAAGATAACCAGGAATCGGGTGAATGTCGAGTCTGCATGTTCACGGTGAGAAAATTTCACGGCGCGCATTGAGTTAGAATATAAGAATGAAGAAAAGGAGAAAATATGGTTATTAGCATCCGCCGTTCCCGGCCTGATGAAGGGGATAAACTGATTGCGATCTGGTGTCGATCAGTCGACGCCACGCACGATTTTCTGTCAAAAGCGTATCGGAGAGAGCTGGAGGAGCTGGTACGTGCCTTTATACCGGAGGCTCCGCTGTGGGTGGCGGTTAACACGGAGGACCAGCCGATCGCCTTTATGCTGCTGACCGGAGATCATATGGATGCGCTGTTCGTCGATCCGGATGTCCGCGGCTGCGGTGTGGGGAGATTGCTGATCGCGCATGCGCTGTCGTTAACGCCAACACTGACGACCAACGTAAATGAGCAGAATGAACAGGCGGTCGGGTTTTATCAGAGGATGGGTTTTAACGTGACAGGGCGTTCTGAGACGGACGATCTGGGGCAACCGTATCCGTTATTGAATTTGATACATGAGCAGCAGGCTGAAGCAGACTAAGATTGACGTCGCAACTGCTGACCCTTAGACAGGGACCTCCCCGGAGGCGGTGCTGCGCACCTTGTCCGGGCTACAGGTCGTGCAGGGCGGGTGCGAATCCGTAGCCCCGGTAAGCGCAGCGCCACCGGGGAGATATACCCCACACAGCAAAAAAACCCGCACCTTTCGGGACGGGGTTCTTGTTAAAACGCAAAAACAAAAAGCTCAGTCTTTCGACTGAGCTTTTTGCTTTATTTGATGCCTGGCAGTTTATGGCGGGCGTCCTGCCCGCCCCCCTTCGGGCCGTTGCTGCGCAACGTTCAAATCCGCTCCCGGCGGATTTGTCCTCCTCCGGAGAGCGCTCACCGACAGACAACAGACAAAACAAAAGGCCCAGTCTTTCGACTGAGCCTTTCGTTTTATTTGATGCCTGGCAGTTCCCTACTCTCACATGGGGAGACCCCACACTACCA
>NZ_JBEAJA010000062.1:0-61960 GCF_040064755.1 Klebsiella sp. GB_Kp056
GCCCGGTGGCGCTGCGCTTGCCGGGCCTGCGAGGTATATGCCTGTGAGAGGACCCTCCAGGCCGGATAAGGCGTAGCCGCCACACGGCAAAATAACGGTGCAACAGGATTGCCTGGAAGGTAATCAATGCTGCGCTTGCCGGGCCTGGGGGGGAGCCTACGGGAGGACCCCCCATGCAGGGGAATGCGATAAGCCGCTATCCGGGAAGCTGGACTAGATCCGGGTTCCCCACAGATCGTATTCGTCGGCGTGCTCGACTTTCACCCGCACCACGTCGCCCGGCTTAACGCGGGTTTCGCCGTTCAGGTAGACCGCGCCGTCGATTTCCGGGGCGTCGGCCATGCTGCGGCCAATGGCGCCTTCTTCATCCACTTCATCCACCAGCACCAGGATTTCGCGGCCCACTTTTTCCTGCAGACGCTCGGCAGAGATCTGCTGCTGCAGCTGCATAAAGCGGTTCCAGCGCTCCTCTTTCACCTCTTCCGGCACCTGGTCCGCCAGCTCATTGGCGGTGGCGCCTTCAACCGGACTGTACTTGAAGCAGCCGACGCGGTCGAGACGCGCCTCTTTCAGGAAGTCGAGCAGCATCTGGAAATCTTCTTCCGTTTCGCCCGGGAAGCCCACGATAAAGGTGGAGCGCAGGGTCAGATCCGGGCAGATTTCACGCCACTGCTTGATGCGCGCCAGCTGACGGTCCGCGGATCCTGGACGCTTCATCAGCTTCAGGATACGCGGGCTGGCGTGCTGCAGCGGAATATCGAGGTACGGCAGAATTTTGCCTTCCGCCATCAGCGGGATCACATCGTCGACGTGCGGGTACGGGTAGACATAGTGCAGGCGCACCCAGATGCCGAGCTTCGCCAGCTCTTCGCACAGGCTGACCATGCTGGTCTTCACCGGCATACCGTTGTGGAAACCGGTGCGGTGCTTGACGTCGACGCCGTAGGCGGAGGTGTCCTGCGAAATCACCAGCAGCTCTTTCACGCCAGCGTCAGCGAGGCGTTTGGCTTCCGCCAGCACTTCGCCAATCGGACGGCTCACCAGATCGCCGCGCATGGACGGAATAATGCAGAAGGTGCAGCGATGGTTGCAGCCTTCGGAAATTTTTAAGTAGGCGTAGTGGCGCGGCGTCAGCTTAACGCCCTGTTCCGGCACCAGGCTCAGGAACGGGTTGTGCTTCGGCTTTGGCGTATAGTGGTGGACGTGCTCCAGCACCTGCTCATAGCTGTGCGGACCGGTGATCTCCAGCACCTTCGGGTGCACTTCGCGGATCTGATCCTCTTTTGCGCCGAGACAGCCGGTGACGATCACCTTACCGTTCTCTTTCAACGCTTCGCCGATCGCTTCCAGCGATTCCTGCACGGCGCTGTCGATAAAGCCGCAGGTGTTAACGATCACCATATCGGCGTTGTCGTAGGTAGGTACGACGTCATAACCTTCGGTGCGCAGTTCGGTCAGGATACGCTCTGAGTCCACGAGGTTTTTCGGGCAGCCCAGGGAGACGAAGCCGATTTTCGGCTGGTGCGTGACATTGCTCATAGCTTAAAAAGTGTTCAATTATTGGAATGGTCAGGGCAGGAATTCTACAGATCTTTGCGAAAAAGAGTATAGCTCCGTCACGGTTAATGGTGAAAAAGCGCACCCAACCCTGCCTTTCACGACCCTGCCGCTACAGCGGATCCCGCACGCCCCGGGGCAGAGGGGCGGGAAACGCTTCCGGCACGCCGTGCGCGCGGGCGGCGACTCATGCCCGGCGTTGCTGCCGGGCAGAGACTTATTGCGCCGGGGTGACGGCTCCGGAGGGGGCGACGTCGGGCTTTTTCGGCTCGCGCTTATCCTGCAGCGTGAAG
Organism: Klebsiella sp. GB_Kp056; assembly: GCF_040064755.1. Taxonomy (NCBI): domain Bacteria; kingdom Pseudomonadati; phylum Pseudomonadota; class Gammaproteobacteria; order Enterobacterales; family Enterobacteriaceae; genus Klebsiella; species Klebsiella sp. GB_Kp056. The sequence continues at coordinate 1,851 of NZ_JBEAJA010000062.1, forward strand.
ACAGAGATCAGAGTAAAGAGCCCGGCGATGCCGCCGAGGATCAGATAGGTGTCGGCGAAGCCAATGGTATCGTACAGATAGCCTGCCAGCGGCGAGTAGATGGCGGTGGCGATCGAGGCGACAAACAGCACCAGTAAATAGACTGTTGAAGAGAGCTTGTGGTCGAAGTTGGCGGCGATGAATTTAAAAACCGACACCAGAATTAACGGTTTCTCCAGGGCATGCATCATTTTTACTGCGCCAATCCACACCGGGCCGAGAGGCACCGCCGAGCCAGCAATACGTACCGACATGATCAGCCCGGCAATGATCAGCGCCCATTTGGCGCCGGTCCGGTTAACAAACCACGGCATCAGGCATAAGAACAGCGTTTCGCCGCACACCTGAATGGAGGCGAGGATCCCATACCAGCGGTTGCCTTCCTCCGGCGTCGGGAACTGCAGCGAGAAGTACTGGGCAAATTGCTGATCGTAGGTGTCATAAATCTGCGTGACGAACAGGGTAAAGATCAGCAGCATCCAGAACTGGCTGTTCTTCGCCAGCTCAAGGGCATGGGAGACCTTCAGCGATTCGCTTCGCGCCACATCGGCGTCAGTTAATTCGATTTTGGTCAGCATAAAGCAGACGGCGGCGATGACGATGGCGAGGCTGGCGAGCCAGAAGGCCAGATTGGGATTGCTGTCGATATATTTACCGACGATCCAGGCCGCGGCCGCCCAGCCTAACGAGCCCCACATCCGCACCCGACCGTATTCGAACTGGTAGCGGCGGGAAATCTTATCGATATAAGAGTCGATCACCCCGCAGCCGGAGTTAAAGATGATCCCCAGATAGATGCCCCCCAGCAGCGCGCCAATCCAGAAGCTGTGCATCAGCAGCGGCGCGTAAACGTAGATAAAGAAGGGGCCTACCGGCAGGAGCAGCGCCACCAGCAGCCAGATAAGGCGTTTTTTCAGGCCGAACTTGTCGGAGATAAAGCCGAAGAAAGGCTGCATCAGCAGGGCGATAAAAGCGTTGACCGAATAGAGCAGGCCGGTTTTCGTGGCGCTGATGCCAAGATGCTGGGTGGTCCAGATGACAAAGAAAGCCATGGTCGACGACCAGGCGAACAGGTAGAGGAAATCGAAAAGACTCAACAGAAGGTAGTTTCTTTTACCGGGCGTCATGGTTCAGTTCCTTGCAAATGGGCAGAGAGATTATCAGCGAACCGCGGTCGCTGTTTTTATGAAATGTTATACGTATTACATTAATGATTTGTTATGGCATCCTGACTGGCGATCGTGCAATAGCGCCAGCAATATAATGTGATCATTGCAGCACTATTTTGGCCTTTTTATGGCGGCGAATGCGAATTGATTTCTTCATGAAATCAAATGTGATCGTATAACATTATCTTTGTTATATACCTGACAAAGCGGCAAGGTTGTTACATTGTAAAGGGTGTTAAAGGCTTGGGAATAATTGACCTGGCGCATCATTTTGTACAAAAAATAACCGTATTATGGATGAGGTAAAGGACGACAGAGGAGGAACCGTGATGAGCGTTGACAGACTATACCGCCACCTTTTGCAGAAGCTCATTAACGCCAATATCGATATTGACGCCTATCTGCAGCTGCGAAAGGCCAAAGGCTACATGTCAGTCAGCGAAAATGACCATCTGCGTGAAAACTTGTTTGAGCTTTGCCGTGAAATGCGTGCCCAGGCGCCGCGCCTGCAAAATGTCATTTCACCGGAGGAGAGGGATGCCCTTCGTTTGGCCGGCGAGTCCGTCGCCGCCGCTGCAGTATGCCTGATGAGCGGACATCATGATTGTCCGCTGTACATCGCTGTTAACGTAGAGAAGCTAGAACGCTGTCTGACAGGATTGACTTCAAATATTCATAAATTGAATAAATTGTCGCCAATCCCTCATGCCTGATCGGCTGAAACCCAGGGGAAGTGGACGCTTCCCCTGTTAAAGGTTATGTAAAAATCCCCGCGCAAATTTCCCCGCTGGCTACCCTTTAGCGCAGAGCTGACGAAAGGAGAATGCCATGCGTCCGATCCCGCTGCTGTTGCTATTGAGCGCCCTGTCGCTGCCGGCCCTGAGCCAGGCCGCGGTGCGGGTGGAAGTATTGCAGAACCGGCTGGCCCATCCGTGGAGCCTGGCGTTTCTCCCCGGCGACCAGGGCATGTTGATTACTCTGCGCGGCGGCGAGCTCAAGCGCTGGCAGCCAGGTAAAGGCCTGTCGGCGCCGATAGCCGGCTTGCCGCAGGTGTGGGCCAACGGCCAGGGAGGCTTACTGGACGTGGCGCTGGCCCCGGATTTCGCGCAGTCTCGGCGGGTGTGGCTAAGCTATGCGGAGAGCGACGCCAGCGGCAAAGCGGGCACCGCGGTGGGCTACGGGCAGTTGAGCCAGGATGCCACGCAGCTGACGAACTTCACCGTGGTGTTTCGCCAGCAGCCGAAACTTTCCGTCGGCAATCATTTTGGCGGCCGGCTGGTGTTCGACGGCAAAGGGCATCTGTTTATTGGCCTCGGGGAGAACAATCAGCGTCCCACCGCTCAGGATCTCGGCAAGCTACAGGGAAAAGTGGTCCGTCTGACGGAGACCGGGGGCGTTCCGCCGGATAACCCCTTTGTTGGCCGGACCGACGTGAGGCCGGAGATCTGGGCCTACGGCATCCGCAATCCGCAGGGTATGGCGATGAATCCGTGGAGCGGGGCGCTGTGGCTGAACGAGCATGGCCCGCGCGGCGGGGATGAAATTAATATCCCACAGGCGGGAAAAAACTATGGCTGGCCGCTGGCGACGCACGGCATTAACTACAGCGGCCTGCCCATTCCGGAGGCCAGGGGCAAGACGGTGCCGGGGACCGTCTTGCCCCTGTATGTCTGGCCGGTCTCGCCGGGAGTGAGCGGGATGGCCTTTTACGCGGCGCAGACCTTTCCCCAGTGGCAACATAAGCTGTTTATCGGCGCGCTGAAGGAGACGTCGCTGATTGTTCTGGCGGTGGACGGCAATCAGGTCCGCGAGGAGGAGCGCCTGCTGGAGGCGCGCGGGAAACGGATCCGCGACGTCCGCGTGGGACCCGACGGCTATCTGTATGTGTTAACCGACGAGTCTAACGGCGAGCTATTGCGGCTGAGTCCGGAGAGTTAATTTCAGGTGACCGGGATCTGCACCACTTCGCGCCAGGCCGGACGCTGGCTAATCTGCTGATACCAGCGCTGCAGATGGGGACGCGGTTGCCAGCTGTCGAGGATCGACAGCAGGTTGTAGACGAAGGGGGCGACGGCAATATCGCCAAGGCCGAACTGCCCGCCGGAGAGCCACGGCGTTTTCGCCAGCTCGTCATCCAGCATGGCGAACAGCGCTTCGCAGGCGCTGATCCCCGCGGCGATGGCCGCCGGGTCGCGTTGCTCCGGCGGCGTCCTCACCAGACCCATTAATACCGGGCGATGGGCGGGAGAGAGCGTGCCGTTGGACCAGTCCATCCACTTATCGCCTTGCGCGCGCTGCGCCGGCGCGGCCAGCCACAGACGGTCAGCGCCATACTGGGCGGCAAGGTAGCGAATAATCGTATTTGATTCCCACAACACCACCCCGGTGGCATCGTCCTTTAACAGCGGCACCAGCCCGTTGGGGTTCATCGCCAGATATTCCGGGTCACGATTGAGACCAAACTCCAGCCCGGCGAGGATCTGCTCATACGGCAGTTCCAGCTCCTCCAGCACCCAGCGCACTTTCTTCACGTTGGTCGAGTTATTACGTCCCCACAGTGTAATCATTTTCGCTCCTGAGTTTGTTTCACTGCCGTTGCAGCGCGATCGGCGATCATGTTGGGATAAAGTTAATATTTAGGCAATCACGATCAAAAAAATTGTTCTGATTAAAGCACAGCGGCATGTTATTGCGTAAACTTTAAAAACTTTACCAACTCGCTGTTTCTTTAAGGTCATTTGTACGCTTTACTCACCGGTTGCTGCGGCGCGGTCAGAGTGGCGCGGCATATTTTGTTTGGAAAGGATACTTGGGTGGCTCTTATGATGCATGACGCTTTTTCCCTTCGCGGCCTCGCGGCAGGTTGCGCGCTGTTATTTCTTGTCGCACCTGCGGTGCAGGCTGCAGAACAACTCCCCGACGCCCCTTCGATTGACGCTCGCGCCTGGATCCTGATGGACTACGCCAGCGGGAAGGTGCTGAGCGAAGGCAATGCCGATGAAAAACTCGACCCGGCCAGTCTGACGAAGATCATGACCAGCTACGTGGTGGGGCAGGCGATAAAAGCGGGAAAAATTAAACTGACCGATATGGTGACCGTCGGGCGCGATGCCTGGGCGACCGGCAACCCAGCGCTGCGCGGTTCATCGGTGATGTTCCTCAAGCCCGGCATGCAGGTTTCAGTAGAAGATCTGAACAAAGGGGTCATCATTCAGTCCGGTAACGACGCCAGCATTGCCATTGCGGACTACGTGGCGGGCAGCCAGGACGCTTTCGTCAGCCTGATGAACGGCTACGCCAAAAAAATGGGGCTGACCAACACCACCTTTATGACCGTCCACGGCCTCGATGCGCCGGGGCAGTTCAGTACCGCCCGCGATATGGCGTTACTGACCAAAGCGATGATCCACGACGTACCGGAAGAGTACGCGGTACATAAAGAGAAAGAGTTTACCTTTAATAAAATTCGCCAGCCAAACCGTAACCGCCTGCTGTGGAGCACCAACCTCAACGCCGATGGCGTGAAAACCGGGACCACCGCCGGGGCCGGCTATAACCTGGTATCTTCGGCCACTCAGGGCGATATGCGTCTGATTGCCGTGGTGCTGGGGACCAAAACCGACCGCATTCGCTTTAACGAGTCGGAAAAACTGCTGACCTGGGGCTTCCGCTTCTATGAAACCGTGACGCCGATTAAACCGGATGCCACCTTCGTCACCCAGCGCGTGTGGTTTGGCGATAGCAGCGAAGCGAAACTGGGGGCCGGCGAAGCGGGCTCTATCACCCTGCCGAAGGGCCAGCTGAAAAACCTGAAAGCCAGCTACACCTTAAACCAGCCGCAGCTTACCGCGCCGCTGGAGAAGGGGCAGGTGGTCGGGACTATCGACTTTAAGCTGAATGATAAAACCATCGAGCAGCGCCCGCTGATCGTCATGGAGCCGGTGAAAGAGGGCGGCTTCTTCAGCCGGATGATCGACTTCGTACTGATGAAACTGCACGGCTGGTTCGGCAGCTGGTTCTCCTGATGCCATGACCGCGCCCGGCGGGGCGCGGTCAGTTACGCTTCAATAGTGACGCTTCAATACAGCAGGGAGATCTGCTGTGCCTTCGCCAGCGCCACCAGCTCATCATCCGGGCAGATATCGCTGGCGATCACGTCAAACTTCGCTAACGCCCCCATGCGCGCCGGACGCACTTTGCCAAACTTGCTGTGGTCGACCACCAGCACGTGGTAGCGCGCGTGTCGCATCGCCCAGTGTTTGACCGGCAGTTCCTCCAGGTTATAGCAGGTCGCCCCCTGTTCGCAGTCAATGCCCGCCGCCGAGTAAAAGGCGATGTCAGGGCTCAGATGGCTGAGGGTATCCTCAAGGCTCAGCGGCATAAAAATCGCGTTGCTGGCATGAAATTCTCCACCACACAGGACCGCGCGGCACTGGGGCTTTTCCTGCAGGGCCAGAAAGGTGTTCAGGGAGTAGCAGACGCCGGTGAAGGGCAGGGCATCGTCAATGGCGTCGATGATCCACGGGGTGGTGGTCCCGCAGTCGAAGAAGGCCATCTGATGGGGCTCCAGCAGCGCGGCCGCATGGCGGGCGGCGCGGCGTTTCTCCTCGACCAGCCGGGTCTTTTGATCGCTGAGCAGGTAATGGGTGGCGCTGCGCGGCTCCAGCACAATGTATCCGCCGAGCAGCACGACCGGACCGCTGTGGCCGTTGAGGTCGCGACGAATGGTCATTTCCGACACCCCAAGCAGGGAGGCCGCTTCTTTCAGATGCAGCTTATCGCTGCGCTTGAGTGCCTGAATGAGCTGACTGATGCGTTCGTCACGGCGAGTTTCCATATTCCCTCTGCGCTAAAATCGCCCTGCGGAGGCAGGGCGTTAGCGGGATTTTACCTGTCGCTTGCGGGTTAGTCACGCGGTGGCCGCCGCGACGGTCGGCGTTTAGCCGCGCACCCAGCCTTTGCGGATCGGCAGGGAGAAGCAGAGGCGATAGAGGCGCTGCAGCTGACGGTACAGCGCCGGGCCGACAGTATGCCAGATTAGCGCCGCGCCAAGGCAGCCGCACATCCCGGCCAGCAGGCCGCCAACCATGTCCAGCGGCCAGTGGACGCCGAGATAGACGCGGGACCAGGCGATGGCGGCGGCAAGGGCCATCAGCAGGGCGCCGGACCACAGGCGATGCCAGAACAGGAAGGCCAGGGCAAAGGTAAAGCTGACGGTGCCATGGTCGCTGGGGAAGGAGTCGTCCGCCGCATGGTGCAGGAAGTTATAGCCCACGCCGGCGACAAACGGCCGATCGTGCGGATAGAGGTGGCCGATCGCCCATGAGACGGTCAGGCTGATCGTCAGCGCCAGCATCAGCTTAAACACCATCTGCCGCTGGGCAGGCCCCCACAGCCACAAGGTCACCACCAGCAAGGGCACGATCAGAATCAGATCTTTAGCGATGAAAATCGCCACCTCAATGGCCCACTGCGGCGAGGCCGGGGTTGCGTTGAGCAGGGCGAACAGCGCGTAGTTAATATTTTCCAGCATAGACTTCCAGGCTCGTTGGTCCGATAGCAAATAAGCCGCCTACCCTAAATAAAAGCGGTGCGGAGATAAAGCAGCATTGTCTTAAAGATCAGGTTGTTATGAAATGTCGCCTCCTGAGGCGCGGCGCTAACCCCCTGAAAAGCGTCAGTATAGCCTTTGTCACATTGCTGAAACATAAACGGAATATATACGCCGAGTGAATTGCAAAGGAGAAGCCTGACGGTGGCGCGCAACTCGCAATATTGTGCGGTGTCACCCACAATTCACTATCTCCGCGCCGGGAGTTTCATTACACTTTGCGCGATTTTTGATAGATAAGAGATTTCATGCAAAATTATTCGCTTTCAGGCCGCCGCCTCGGAAGGCAGGCGCTGCTGTTCCCGCTATGTCTGGTGCTGTACGAGTTTTCCACCTATATCGGCAACGATATGATCCAGCCGGGTATGCTGGCCGTGGTTCAGGAATTCCAGGTGGGCAACGAGTGGGTTCCCACCTCGATGACCGCCTATCTGGCCGGCGGCATGTTTTTACAGTGGCTGCTGGGGCCGCTGTCGGACCGTATTGGCCGCCGTCCGGTGATGTTGACCGGGGTGGTGTGGTTTATCGTCACCTGCCTGGCGACGCTGCTGGCGCAGACCATTGAGCAGTTCACCCTGCTGCGCTTCCTGCAGGGGATCAGCCTGTGCTTTATCGGCGCGGTCGGCTACGCGGCGATCCAGGAGTCCTTTGAGGAGGCGGTGTGTATTAAAATCACTGCCCTGATGGCCAACGTGGCGCTGATTGCTCCGCTGCTGGGGCCGCTGGTGGGCGCCGCCTGGGTGCATATCCTGCCGTGGGAGATGATGTTCGTGCTGTTCGCCGTGCTGGCTGCCATCTCGTTTGTCGGCCTGCAGCGAGCGATGCCGGAGACCGCGACGCGGCTGGGTGAAAAGCTGTCGGTCAAAGAGCTGGGCCGCGATTATCGCCTGGTGCTGAAAAACCTGCGCTTCGTCGCCGGCGCGCTGGCCACCGGCTTTGTCAGCCTACCGCTGCTGGCGTGGATTGCCCAGTCGCCGGTCATTATTATCAGCGGCGAACAAGCCACCAGCTATGAGTATGGCATGCTGCAGGTGCCGATTTTCGGCGCGCTGATTGCCGGCAACCTGGTGCTGGCGCGCCTGACTTCGCGCCGTACCGTGCGCTCGCTGATTATCATGGGCGGCTGGCCGATCGTGTTTGGCCTGCTCCTCTCCGCGGCGGCGACGGTAGTCTCTTCCCACGCCTATCTGTGGATGACCGCCGGCCTGAGCTTCTACGCCTTCGGGATTGGCCTGGCGAACGCCGGCCTGGTGCGCTTAACCCTGTTCGCCAGCGAGATGAGCAAAGGCACGGTTTCGGCGGCGATGGGAATGCTGCAGATGCTGATCTTCACCGTCGGCATCGAGCTCAGCAAACATGCTTACGAGCTGGGCGGCAATGGGCTGTTCAGCCTGTTTAACCTGCTGGGCGGGGTGCTGTGGCTGGGGCTGATGATCTACTTCCTGAAAGATAAAAGCGTCGGCAATTCGCAGCAGGGGTAACCGGTTTTCAACCCGGATGCGCTTGCATCCGGGTCTTATCAGGCGAACGGCGCTTCGCGATCCAACACCTTATCGATAATCTGCAGAACCCCTTCTTCGTTGTTGTGCGGCGCATAATAGCGGGCGACGGCTTTGACGTCTTCCCGGGCGTTGGCCATGGCGAAGCCAAACCCGGCGTGCTGCAGCATTTCGATATCGTTGCCGCTGTCGCCGAACGCCACCACCTCATGATCCTCGATGCCCCAGCGCTGCTGCAAAATACGCAGGCCGTTGGCTTTGTGCACCCCCGGGATAATTAAGTCGATGCTGCCGTAGCCGGTGGCCACTGCGGTCACCATGTCCCCCAGCGCCGCGTGCAGCCTCGGCTGAATTTCCGGGATCAGGCGGTCCGGCACGTTGAGACCAAATTTGAGGATGGTGTCATCGAGATGGTTAAAATCATCCACCAGTTCAAGGCGGTGATAATACTTCGCCGCCACCGTCTTCAGCGCGTCGTTGTAGCGGTTGAGGGTGTAGGCGCTGCGCTTCCCGCAGGCGATGATTTCGATATTCGGCAGCGTCTGCAGATGATCGACCACGGCGTTGAAATGGTGAACCGGCAGCTGGCAGTTGAAGACATCTTCATTGCCGCTCACTACCCAGCCGCCGTTTTCCGCCACGAAGGCGATCTGGTGGGCGATCTCCGGAAAGAAGGAGATCAGCTGGTAGTACTGGTTGCCGCTGGCGACCACGAAGCGAATGTTCTGCTCGCGCATTCGTTGATACTGGGCGAGGAAGCGCGGCCGGTTGTAGGTTTTGGCATCGCTTAAAAAGGTGCCGTCCATATCCACCGCAATCAGTTTGATGCTCATTAGCTGTTCTCCATAACGGGTTCAGACTGTGGCTTAGCCACCGCGCGGGCGACCAGCGCCGCCACCATCACCAGGCCCAGCACCACCAGCATCGCGCTGCGCAGGCCGAAGTGCTCGCCGAGGAAGCCCAACAGCGGCGGCCCGACGAGGAAAGCAAGATACCCGGTAATCGCCACCACGCTGACGCGCTTAGGGGCATCCGGACCGGTATCGCTGGCGGCGGAAATAGTCAGCGGGAAGCCGAGCGAGGCGCCGATGCCCCACAGCAGCACCGAGATGCCCGCCACCCAGGGGTTATCGACGAAGATAATCAGGCCGATACCCAGAGCGCCCATCACCGCGCTGCCGCGAACCACCGTCACCCGGCTGTAGCGATCGATAAACCAGCCGCCGGTAAAGCGGCCCAGCGTCATGCCGAGGGTGAAGCCGGCATAGATCAGCGAGCCGGAGGTGGGGCTAAAGCCGTGGCCGTCCACCATCAGCAGCGGCAGCCAGTCATTGGCCGAGCCTTCGGCAAAGGCCATCGCCAGGACGATGACACCGATAAGCAGCAGCTGCGCGTCGCGCCATACCGGCAGACCTTTCGCCTCGCCGTGGGCGGCTTCGGCGGCATTTTTACCGGTACCCTCCGGAATGGCGCGGATGGCAATGGCGATGGGCAGAATGGCCACCAGCGCGGCCGCCAGAATATGCGGAGCGGCGGGCAGGCCGAACCCGGTCACCGCCATGCCCACCCCGGCGCCGAACAGGGTGCCAAAGCTGTAGAAGCCGTGCATCATCGGCAGCACCGTTTTATTCATCTCCCGCTCAACCGCCGCGCCCTCGACGTTAATGGCGACCTCTGCCGAGCCAAAGCTGGCGCCAAAGATGGCCAGACCGAAGGCGAACAGCGGGGCGGAGGTGACCCACAGCGCCAGGCTGAGCACCAGCATGCCGAGTACGGCGAAGGACATGGTGGTGCGGATGACCTTGCGGGTGCCAAAGCGCTTCACCAGCCACGCCGAGCAGAGAATACCGCTCATCGATCCCACCGACAGGCCAAACAGCACGACGCCCATCTCTGCGGTAGAAAGCGCCAGCAGATCGCGGATCGCCGGCGTGCGGGTGGCCCAGGAGGCCATTAATAAGCCGGGGATGAAAAAGAACATAAACAGCGCCCACAGTCGAAGCTGGAGCGCTCTGCGCGAAGATTGCGTCGTCATCCGTAAACGCCTTAAAGGAGAAGAGTGAAGACAACAGTAGCAAGCATGTGTACATTTGTACATAAACCGGAAGAGGAAAATCATGGCCCGTAGACCGAACGATCCGCAGCGCCGCGAGCGCATCCTGCAGGCGACGCTGGACACCATCGCGGCGCACGGCGTCCATGCGGTGACGCACCGTAAAATCGCCACCTGCGCGAATGTGCCGCTGGGTTCGCTGACCTACTATTTCAGCGGCATCGAGGCGCTGATCGCGGAGGCGTTCAATCTGTTTACCGCCGAGATGTCGGCGCAGTATCAGCAAAGCTTCGCAGGGGTAACGAACCGGCAACAAGCCTGCGATGCCATCGCGGAGCTGATCTTCAGCGCCCAGGTGACCACGGCGCGCAATATGGAGCTGATGTACCAGCTGTACGCATTCTGCAGCAGCCAGCCAGCGCTGAAGGCGGTGATGCAGAACTGGATGCGGCGCAGCCAGCAGACGCTGGAGCAGTGGTTTGCCCCGGACACCGCCCGCGGCCTTGACGCCTTTATTGAAGGGATGACCCTGCACTTTGTCACCGACCGCGCGCCGCTGTCGAAGGCGGCGATCCGCATGATGGTCGGGCAGCTGGCAGGGGAGAGGGTGCAGGAAGAGGGGCGCTGAGGCGGCGTTTCAGCCGGAATGGCTAAACGCAGGCAACAAAAAACCCATCAACCTTGAACCGAAGTGGCGGGGTTGATGGGCTCCACAAAATGGGGACATCAAAGAAAAGCAGTGGCATTACTTATGACTGATGCCCTGAGAAAAAGTTCTGCCTGTGGCGCCTTTTTTCGCAAAAAATTTATTGTAGCCCTGGCCAGATGATCACGATGAGCGTCCCGGCGAGGGTGAGCAGCACGTTGGCGATGGCGTAGGTGCCCGCGTAGCCGAGCGCCGGGATGTTGCTGCGCGCGGTATCGCTGATGATCTCCATCGCCGGGGCGCAGGTGCGGGCCCCCATCATGGCGCCGAACAGCATCGCCCGGTTCATGCGCAGCACGTAGGCGCCGAACAGGAAGCAGATCACCACCGGCACCAGGCTGACGATAAGCCCGGCCGCCAGCATCTGGCCGCCGACGGCGCCCAGCCCGTTATTGATCCCGGCCCCGGCGCTGAGTCCGACCCCGGCCATAAACACCATCAGGCCAAACTCTTTCACCATGTTCAGCGCCCCCTGCGGGATATAGCCGAAGGTTGGGTGGTTGGCGCGCAGGAAGCCAAGCATGATGCCGGCGAACAGCAGGCCGGCGGCGTTGCCGATGCCGAAGCTGAAGGAGCTGAACTGGAAGGTGATCATGCCGATCATCAGGCCGACGATAAAGAAGGCGCAGAAGGCGAGGAGGTCGGTCACCTGGCTGTGAATGGAGATAAAGCCGATGCGGTCGGCTACGGTCTTCACGCGGCGGGCGTCGCCGCTGACCTGCAGCACGTCGCCTTTGTTCAGCACCACGTTGTCGTCGATAGGCATCTCGATCTGGCTGCGAATGACCCGGTTCAGGAAGCAGCCGTGATCGGTAAGCTTGAGCTGCGCCAGGCGGCGGCCGACGGCGTTGTGGTTTTTGACCACAATCTCTTCGGTGACGATGCGCATGTCGAGCAGGTCGCGGTCGAACACCTCTTTACCGTTGCGGAAGCTCGGGTCGAGGCGGGCGTGCGCGTCCGGGTAGCCCACCAGCGCAATATCGTCGCCCATCTGCAGCACCGCGTCGCCGTCCGGGTTGGCCAGAATGCCGTTGCGGCGGATGCGTTCGATATAGCAGCCGGTCTGGCGATAAATGCCCAGCTCGCGCAGATTTTTGCCATCCGCCCATGCCACCAGCTCCGGGCCGACGCGATAGGCGCGGATCACCGGCAGGTAGACTTTACGTTTGGAATCGGTATCGAGGCCGCGCTCGCGGGCGATTTGCTGGGCGCTGGTCTGCAGATCCTGATGCTGCAGCTTGGGCATATAGCGGGCGCCGACGATCAGGCTCACCAGACCAACCAGGTAGGTCAGGGCATAGCCGAGGCTCAGGTGGTCAAGCGACTGCGCCAGCTGATCGCTGGGCAGGCCGAAATGGCGCAGGGTGTCCCCCGCGCCCACCAGCACCGGGGTGGAGGTCATCGCCCCCGCCAGCATACCGGCGGTGAGCCCGATATCCCAGCCGAACACTTTACCCAGCACCATGGCGATCAGCATCGCGCTGCCGACCATTACCAGGGCCAGCATCAGATAGTTTTTCCCGTCGCGGAAAAAAATCGAAAAAAAGTTAGGACCGGCTTCCACGCCGACGCAAAAAATAAACAACATAAAGCCGAGATTAAGGGCATCGGTGTTAATCGCGAAATGCTGCTGACCTAATAATAGAGAAACGACTAAAACGCCAATGGAATTACCAAGTTGTACTGAGCCGAGACGCAGTTTTCCCAGGCATAGTCCTAATGCAAGTACAACGAATAATAACAGGATGTAATTCCCGTTTAACAAATCTGCGACGTTTATATTCACGAAAGCCAACTTCTCGTTTACTAGTAAGTTGTTGAAGGAAATGGTTATTTGGTCTAAGGTTGCTCAGGCGTTCGCGTTGTCGCGAACCTATTCTGGCACCCTGTTATAACCAGCAAAAATATACCCGCTAGTTTAATCCTTCCTGGATGCGGCGGCTAGTGACAATCGTTTTTAGGCTGGTAGGGGAGTTATTGGCATGGATTGCCGAAATGCTTTATCTGACTGGGCGACGTGGACGTGAGTTAGAGGCAACATCAGGAGGATACGGTGAAATCTGAGCGTAGTTGGGCCGGCATTATCTGTGGCTTCGTTCTGTTCATTGTGGTGTGCTTATCGTTGTTGTTACATATGAAAGGGGCCTTTCGCGCCAGCGGCAACCCGGAGCTGGGCCTGCTCTTCTTTTTGCTGCCAGGGGCGGCGGCGAGCTGTCTCTCTCCCGGACGGCGGGTGCTGCGTCCTTTGCTCGGCGCGATACTGGCGGCGCCGGTCTGTATGGTGACGATGCGGCTGTTTTTCGTCACGCACCGGACGTTCTGGCAGGAGATGGCGTGGGTACTGAGCGCGGTGTTCTGGTGTGCGCTCGGGGCGTTGTGCTTTTTGTTTATCTGCGCCTGGCTTGATACCTGGCGCAGTCATTCATCGAGTAAATAAATTTACTCAGGCAAACAGGCCAAGGTTCTCTTTCGCCCAGGCTTCGAAATCGGTGCAACCGCCGATGTGTTTCTGGTCGACGAAAATCTGCGGTACGGTTTCAACCGGTTTGCCGACGGTTTTTTCCAGATCAGCTTTGCTGATGCCTTCGGCGTGAATATCCACGTAACGGTAGTTAAAGTCATCACGCTCGTTGGTCAGTTTTTCTGCCAGCTCTTTGGCGCGAACGCAGTAAGGGCAGCCTGGACGACCAAAAATAACGGTAAACATTGCTTCTCTCCTTAAACCTCAGCCGGATGGCGAATGGCGCTTATGATGCCTGCATTGGCCGGTGAGGGAAAGAAGGTTCTGCCTTTTGCTTCGATGGTTTACGGCTATGTTTGATAAATGTCGTACTATCAAAACCCGTATACTGACCCGGCGGCGCGGTAGCATTGGCTGGCGCGCCGCGTTTATCAACCAGAGAGGCGTGATGCGAAAATTTGCCCCGTTGCCAAAAAGCATACTGCTGGTTGAGATCCTCGGGATGGGGCTGTTAACCCTCGCCTGGCTCTCGCTTAACCAGTATGTCCAGCTGCCTGCGCCCATTGCCAGCCCGACCGCGGCGCTGGTGATGCTCTTTGCCGGGATCGTGCTGATGATCCCCGCCGCCATCGTCGTGATGTGGCGGATGGCGCAGATCGTGGCCCCGCAGTTAACCCACTCTCCTGAGCCTGAATCCTTGTCTGACAGAGAAAAACGAAATGACGCCGACCATTGAGCTGCTGCGCAGCCACCGTTCTATCCGCCACTTCACCGATGCGCCCGTGAGCGACGAACAGCGCGCGGCGATTATCGCCAGCGCGCAAGCGGCATCTACCTCGAGTTTTTTACAGTGCACCTCCATCATCCGTATTACCGACCCGGCCCTGCGTGAACGTCTGGTCCCGCTGACCGGCGGCCAGCAGCACGTCGCCCAGGCGGCGGAGTTTTGGGTCTTCTGCGCCGACTTTAACCGCCACCTGCAGATCTGCCCGCAGGCGGAGCTGGGGCTGGCGGAACAGCTGCTGATCGGCGTTGTCGATACGGCGCTGCTGGCGCAAAACGCGCTGACCGCCGCCGAGTCCCTCGGGCTGGGTGGCGTCTATATCGGCGGGTTGCGCAACAGCATCGAGGCGGTGACCGAGCTGCTGGAGCTGCCGCAGCACGTCCTGCCGCTGTTCGGTCTTTGCCTTGGCTGGCCGGCGGATAACCCGGACATCAAGCCGCGGATGCCGGCCGCCATGCTGGTGCATGAGAACCGCTATCAGCCGCTGGATAACGCGCTGCTGGCGGAGTATGACGAACAGCTGGCGCACTATTATCTGTCGCGCGGCAGCAACGCCCGCCGCGATACCTGGAGCGATCATATCCGTCGCACTATCGTGAAAGAGAGTCGTCCGTTTATTCTCGACTATCTGCATAAGCAGGGGTGGGCAACGCGCTGATTACGTGTACACTGCTGCTCCGGCCAGGCGGTATCCGACGCTGGCGGCAGGAAAGGTGGAAGTGTGTTCGATAGCTGAGGCCCGCCAGTGCGGGTCTTTTTGCAGAGGTGCAGGATGAAAATTGCCATATTATCCCGGGATGGAACGCTTTATTCATGTCGACGCCTGCGCGAAGCGGCGCAACAGCGCGGGCATCAGGTCGAGATCCTCGATCCGCTTTCCTGTTATATGAACGTCAGCCCGGTGGCCTCTTCGATCCACTATAAAGGGCGCCAGCTGCCGCACTTTGATGCGGTGATCCCGCGCATTGGCTCGGCGATTACCTACTATGGCACCGCGGCCCTGCGTCAGTTTGAGCTCCTGGGAAGCTATCCGCTGAACGAATCGGTCGCCATCACCCGCGCTCGCGATAAGCTGCGCTCGCTGCAGCTGCTGGCGCGCCAGGGCATCGATCTGCCGCTGACCGGCATCGCTCACTCCCCCGATGACACCAGCGATCTGATCGCCATGGTCGGCGGCGCGCCGCTGGTGGTGAAGCTGGTGGAGGGCACCCAGGGGATCGGCGTGGTGCTGGCGGAGACCCGCCAGGCGGCGGAGAGCGTGATCGACGCCTTTCGCGGGCTGAACGCCCACATCCTGGTGCAGGAATACATTGCCGAGGCGAAAGGCTGCGATATTCGCTGCCTGGTGGTCGGCAATGAGGTGGTGGCGGCGATCGAACGGCGGGCGAAAGAGGGCGATTTTCGCTCTAACCTGCACCGTGGCGGCATGGCTACGGTGGCGCAGATTAGCGATGAGGAGCGCGCCATTGCCATCAAGGCGACGCAAACCCTGGGCCTGGACGTCGCCGGTGTCGATATTTTACGCGCCACCCGCGGGCCGCTGGTGATGGAGGTGAATGCCTCGCCCGGACTGGAAGGCGTGGAAACCACCTCCGGCGTGGACATCGCCAGCAGGATGATCGCCTGGATCGAGCGCCAGGCGACACCGGAATTCTGTTTGAAAATAGGCGGCTAACCGCCGGATGCAAGACTGTCATGGTATGCGGCGCTTTTTTTGCGTAAGCTATGGCGTCGTTTTTCCACTGTAAGAGGTCACAGGCACTATGGATTCACTGGTCGTTCCAGGTCTGGATACGCTACGTCGCTGGCTGGATGAGATCGGCATCAGCTTTTTTGAGTGCGATTCCTGTCAGGCATTGCACCTGCCGCATATGCAGAATTTCGACGGTATTTTTGATGCCAAAATTGACCTGGTGGATAACGTGGTGCTCTTTTCCGCCCTGGCGGAGGTGAAGCCGTCTGCTTTGCTGGCGCTGTCGGCGGATCTCTCGGCCATCAACGCCAGTTCGTTAACCGTGAAGGCGTTTATCGACATTCAGGACGATAATTTGCCCAAGCTGGTGGTCTGCCAGTCGCTGTCTATCGGCCCCGGGGTGACGATGGAGCAGTTCGCCTGGTTCTTCCGCCAAAGCGAGGAGCAGATCTCGATGGTAATCCTCGAAGCCGGCGCCAATCAGCTGCTGTACAAAGGCGAAGAAGAAGAGCCGGCCGCAGAAAACGTGCAATACCATTTTCTTCACTAAACCTGCCTAAAATTAGCGCAGCCACTACCGCAGCGGCTGCGTATTACCCGCTTTTATTCTGCATTTAACCTTTCTTTAAAGCATTATTCACCGCCATTCAGGCCGTTTTGGCTTATCACGTAGACCGTTATTGCATAAAAATTTGATAAAAGGCGTTTTTTTACCTGGGCTATAGCCTCTTATTCTGGCTACAGTTATTCTGGCGATGCTTCCAGTTGCGAGCAACCACTCCGGGAGAGATCCGCTCTCCTTTTCTCAGGCAATGAAAAAATATGCATGATTTTTGCATGCGTAGAAATGCGTATATTTGAGCCCGTAAGTTAACGGGCGTTGAGAAGGAAAAGAGATATGACCGCCTTTGGTAAAAAATGGTTAACAGGTCTGGTTACGGGTGCGCTGATGGCCGTCTCTGCCGGTTCGCTCGCCGCCGAACAAAAAACCCTGCATGTCTATAACTGGTCTGATTATATTGCGCCGGACACCGTGGCCAATTTCGAAAAAGAGACCGGGATTAAAGTCGTGTATGACGTTTTTGATTCCAATGAAGTGCTGGAAGGTAAATTAATGGCCGGCAGCACTGGTTTCGATCTGGTGGTGCCATCGGCCAGCTTCCTTGAGCGCCAGCTGGCGGCGGGCGTGTTCCAGCCGCTGGATAAGAGCAAGCTGCCTAACTGGAAGAATCTCGACCCCGAAGTGCTGAAGCTGGTCGCCAAGCATGACCCGGAGAATAAATACGCCATGCCTTACCTGTGGGCGACGACGGGCATTGGCTACAACGTTGATAAAGTGAAAGCCGTCCTCGGCAAAGATGCGCCGGTGGACAGCTGGGATCTGGTGCTGAAGCCGGAGAACCTTGAAAAACTGAAAAGCTGCGGCGTCTCCTTCCTCGACGCGCCGGAAGAGATTTTCGCCACCGTGCTGAACTACCTTGGCAAGGATCCGAACAGCAGCAAAGCGAATGATTACACCGGTCCGGCCACCGATCTGCTGCTGAAGCTGCGGCCGAACATTCGCTACTTCCACTCTTCGCAATATATTAACGACCTCGCCAATGGCGACATCTGCGTGGCGATCGGCTGGGCAGGGGACGTCTGGCAGGCGGCGAACCGCGCGAAAGAGGCGAAGAACGGCGTCAACGTCTCCTACTTTATTCCGAAGGAAGGCGCCCTGGCGTTCTTTGACGTCTTTGCGATGCCGGCCGACGCTAAGAATAAAGATGAGGCCTATCAGTTCCTTAACTATCTGATGCGCCCGGATGTGATCGCCAAAATCAGCGACCAGGTGTTCTACGCCAACGGCAACAAGGCCTCTACGCCGCTGGTCAGCGAGACTATCCGTAACAACCCGGCGATTTATCCGCCAGCGGATGTGTTCGCCAAACTGTTCACGCTGAAGGTGCAGGATCCGAAGATCGACCGCGTGCGCACCCGCGCGTGGACCAAAGTGAAGAGCGGTAAATAAACTCTGACGGCCCGGTAAGCGGGCCGTATCAGAACGGCACTCGCCGGGAAATGGCAGCGCGCCCGGCGAGCAGAAGCACCAGGATGGTGCACCTGCACTGTTAAGCATGAAGTATGGCACCGGACCATATGGTGATCGTTTTTTTGCCGGAGAGCACCCGATTGAACGACGTAATGCCCCGCCCACAGGCGAAAGCCCCCAAAGCGCTGACCCCGCTGCTGGAAATCCGTAACTTAACCAAGTCGTTTGATGGCCAGCACGCTGTCGACGATGTCAGTCTCACTATTTATAAAGGCGAAATTTTTGCTCTGCTGGGCGCATCAGGCTGCGGGAAATCGACCCTGCTGCGCATGCTGGCGGGCTTTGAGCAACCGACCGCCGGACAGATTATGCTCGACGGCGTGGATCTGGCGCGCGTACCGCCCTATCAGCGGCCTATCAATATGATGTTCCAGTCCTACGCCCTGTTTCCCCATATGACCGTTGAGCAGAATATCGCTTTCGGTCTGAAGCAGGATCGTCTGCCTAAGGCGGAAATCACCGCCCGGGTGCAGGAGATGCTGGCTCTGGTGCACATGCAGGAGTTCGCTAAACGTAAGCCGCACCAGCTCTCTGGCGGTCAGCGCCAGCGCGTCGCGTTGGCGCGCAGCCTGGCGAAACGACCAAAGCTGCTGCTGCTCGACGAGCCGATGGGGGCGCTGGATAAAAAGCTGCGCGATCGCATGCAGTTGGAGGTGGTGGATATTCTTGAGCGCGTTGGCGTGACCTGCGTGATGGTGACTCACGATCAGGAAGAGGCCATGACCATGGCGGGCCGTATCGCCATCATGAACCGCGGCAAGTTTGTGCAGATTGGCGAACCGGAAGAGATTTACGAGCACCCGACCACCCGCTACAGCGCCGAGTTCATCGGCTCGGTGAACGTCTTTGAAGGGCTGGTGAAAGAGCGTTTGGAAGATGGCCTGGTGCTGCGCTCGCCGGGACTGGTGCATCCGCTGAAGGTCGACCCCGACGCCTCGGTGGTGGACAACGTGCCGGTGTGGGTGGCGCTGCGTCCGGAGAAGATCATGCTGTGCGATGAGCCGCCGGCGGATGGCTACAATTTTGCCGTCGGCGAGGTGATTCATATCGCCTATCTGGGGGATCTCTCCATCTACCATGTGCGCCTGCAAAGCGGGCAGATGATCAGCGCCCAGCTGCAGAATGAGCACCGCCATCGGAAAGGGACGCCCACCTGGGGTGACGAGGTGCGTTTATGCTGGGATGCGGACAGCTGCGTTGTACTGACGGTGTAAGGAGAGGGCGATGAGTACCGTTGAATCCCCGTCAGGGGCGAAAAAACCGGGCGGCTTCGCGCTGTGGGCGGCGCGCCTGCAGATGGCGCATGGCCGCAAGCTGGTGATCGCGCTGCCCTATCTGTGGCTGATCCTGTTGTTTATGCTGCCGTTCCTGATCGTGTTCAAGATAAGTCTTGCCGAGATGGCGCGGGCGATCCCTCCCTACACCGATCTGATGGAGTGGGCGGATGGTCAGCTGACGCTGACCCTTAACTTTGCCAACTTCCTGCAGCTGACCGACGATCCGCTCTATTTTGAGGCTTATCTGCAGTCGCTGCAGGTGGCGGGCATCTCGACGCTCTGCTGCCTGCTGCTGGGCTATCCGCTGGCCTGGGCGGTGGCGCACAGCAAGCCGTCGACGCGCAATATTCTGCTGTTGCTGGTGATCCTCCCGTCGTGGACGTCGTTTTTGATCCGCGTCTATGCCTGGATGGGACTGCTGAAAAGCAACGGGGTGTTGAATAACTTCCTGCTGTGGCTAGGGGTTATCGATCAGCCGCTGGAGATCCTGCACACCAACCTGGCGGTATATATCGGTATCGTCTATGCCTATCTGCCGTTTATGGTGCTGCCTATCTACACCGCGCTGACCCGCATCGACTATTCGCTGGTGGAGGCCTCGCTGGATCTCGGCGCCCGGCCGCTGAAGACCTTCTTTCAGGTGATCGTTCCGCTCACCAAAGGGGGGATTATCGCTGGCTCCATGCTGGTGTTTATCCCGGCGGTGGGGGAGTTCGTGATCCCGGAGCTGCTGGGCGGGCCGGACAGCATCATGATTGGCCGCGTGCTGTGGCAGGAGTTCTTTAACAATCGTGACTGGCCGGTGGCTTCGGCGGTGGCGATTGTCATGCTGCTGCTGCTGATCGTGCCGATCATGTGGTTCCATAAGCACCAGCAAAAACAGATGGGAGAGCAGGGATGAACGACTTGCCGGTAGTACGCTCGCCGTGGCGCATTCTGATCCTCGTGCTCGGGTTCACCTTCCTCTATGCCCCGATGCTGATGCTGGTGATCTACTCCTTCAATAGCTCAAAGCTGGTGACGGTCTGGGCCGGGTGGTCAACGCGCTGGTATAGCGAGCTGTTCCACGATGACGCGATGATGAGCGCGGTGGGGCTCAGCCTGACTATCGCCGCCTGCGCGGCGACGGCGGCGGCGATCCTTGGCACCATTGCCGCGGTGGTGATGGTGCGCTTTGGACGTTTTCGCGGCTCCAACGGCTTCGCGTTTATGATCACCGCGCCGCTGGTCATGCCGGACGTGATCACCGGGCTCTCGCTGCTGCTGCTGTTCGTGGCGCTGGGACATGCCATCGGCTGGCCGTCGGATCGCGGGATGCTGACCATCTGGCTGGCGCACGTCACCTTCTGTACCGCCTACGTGGCGGTGGTGATCTCCTCGCGCCTGCGTGAGCTGGACCACTCGATCGAAGAGGCGGCGATGGATCTGGGTGCCGCGCCGCTGAAGGTCTTCTTCGTCATCACGCTGCCGATGATTATGCCAGCGGTGATCTCCGGCTGGCTGCTGGCCTTCACGCTGTCGCTGGATGACCTGGTGATCGCCAGCTTTGTCTCCGGTCCCGGGGCCACGACCTTGCCGATGCTGGTTTTCTCCAGCGTGCGCATGGGGGTCAACCCGGAGATTAACGCCCTGGCGACGCTCATCCTCGGCGTGGTCGGCGTTGTTGGTTTTATCGCCTGGTATTTGATGGCCCGCGCAGAAAAGCAGCGAGTGCGCGATATCCAGCGTGCAAGACAAGGCTGAACCACCTAAAATCGGTACAGCAGCCTCCGGTCGGCGCCACTCTGTGGCGCCGTTTTCATGGAAGACATTACGTTGGGATTGTTTACGAAAACTCGCTCATCGCATGCCCGCCTTAACGTCCCTGCGCTGGTGCAGGTGGCGGCCTTTGCGATTATTTTGATTCGCGGTCTGGATCTGCTGATGATCCTCAATCTGTTGGGCCTGCAGGGGCTGAACGAATTCATACACCGTAGCGTCCAGACCTGGAACCTGACGCTGGTCTTCCTCGGCAGCCTGGCGCTGGTGTTTATCGAAATCTGGTGCGCCTTCTCGCTGGTGAAAGGGCGCAACTGGGCGCGCTGGGTTTATCTGCTGACGCAGATGATAGCCGCCGGCTACCTGTGGGCGGCGTCGCTGGGCTACGGGTATCCGGAGCTGTTCAGTATTCCCGGCGAATCCAAACGGGAGATCTTCCACTCGCTGGTGATGCAAAAACTGCCGGATCTGCTGGTCCTGACGCTGCTGTTTGTGCCAGCGACCTGCCGTCGGTTTTTCCGCCTGCAATAACGGTGATACAATCCCCGCCCCTGGAATTTTGAAGGTCAATTATGCATTGCGCACTCTACGACGCCGGCCGCTGCCGTTCCTGTCAATGGCTGGAACGGTCGGTTCCGCAACAGCTCGCCGATAAAATGGCCGACCTGCGCACGCTGCTGGCGGCAATCCCCGTCGCCGACTGGGGCGAGCCGGTCAGCGGGCCGGAGGCGGCTTTCCGTAACAAGGCCAAAATGGTGGTCAGCGGCAGCGTGGAGCGTCCGCTGCTGGGGATGCTGCACCGCGATGGCACCCCGGTGGACCTCACCGACTGCCCGCTCTATCCCGCCGAGTTTGCGCCGGTGTTTGCCGGCCTGAAGCCCTTTATCGCCCGCGCCGGGTTAACCCCCTACAACGTCGCGCGCAAGCGCGGGGAGCTGAAATATCTGCTGCTGACCGCCAGCCAGCAGGGGGAGATGATGCTGCGCTTCGTGCTGCGCTCAGAGGCCAAGGTGGCCCAGCTGCGCGCCGCGCTGCCCTGGCTGCAGGCACAGCTCCCGCAGCTCAAGGTGATCACGGCGAATATCCAGCCGGTGCATATGGCAATCATGGAAGGCGAGCAGGAGATCTTCTTCACCGAACAGCAGGCGCTGGGCGAGGTCTTTAATGAGGTGCCGCTGTGGATCCGTCCGCAAAGCTTCTTTCAGACTAACCCGACGGTAGCCAGCCGGCTGTACGCCACCGCCCGCGACTGGGTGCGCGCGCTGCCGGTCCAGCATATGTGGGATCTGTTTTGCGGCGTCGGCGGTTTTGGCCTGCACTGCGCGACGCCGGCGATGCGCCTGACCGGGATAGAGATAGCCCCGGAAGCGATCGCCTGCGCCAGGCAGTCTGCCGCGCAGCTGGGGCTCGGCAATCTGCATTTTCAGGCGCTGGACTCCACGCGGTTCGCCACGCATGAAGCGGATATCCCGCAGCTGGTGCTGGTCAACCCGCCGCGACGCGGCATTGGCCCTGAACTGTGCGACTATTTAAGCCGCATGGCGCCGCCCTACATTATCTATTCCAGCTGTAACGCCCGCACCATGGCGACCGACATTGCCCGTCTTAGCGGCTATCGCGTCGAGCGGGTCCAGCTGTTTGATATGTTCCCTCATACCGCCCACTACGAAGTGCTGACCCTGCTGGTCCGCGAAGTTTAAACAAAATGTGAAGGCTTTGCGCCGCCGAAATCGGGTAAGCTTGACGCAGCATGTTTTGTTATTGGTGGGGGGAATCTAATGGCCAAAACCATTCTGCTGGTGGAAGATGATGAGGATATAGCCACGCTGCTGCGGCTCAATCTGCAGGATGAGGGCTATCAGATTGTGCATGAGGCTGATGGCGGCCAGGCCCTCGCCCGACTGGAAACGCGGGTCTGGGATGCGGTGATCCTCGATTTGATGCTGCCCGGTGTCGACGGCCTGGAGATCTGCCGGCGCATCCGCCAGATGACCCGCTATCTGCCGGTGATCATCATCAGCGCTCGCACCAGCGAAATGCACCGTGTGCTGGGCCTGGAGATGGGCGCCGACGACTATCTGGCGAAACCCTTTTCGTTACTGGAGCTTATCGCCCGCGTTAAAGCGCTGTTTCGTCGCCAGGAGGCGATGGGGCAGAACCTGCTGATGGACGCCGGGCGCCTGTCCTGCCATGGTCTGAGCATCGATCCGCTGTCCCGCGAAGTGAGGCTGCGCGGCGAGATGGTGGACCTCACGCCGCGCGAATTCGAGCTGCTGTATTACTTTGCCCGCCATCCCGGGGAGGTGTTTTCCCGGCTGGCGCTGCTGGAGCAGGTCTGGGGATATCAGCATGAGGGCTATGAGCACACGGTCAATACCCATATCAACCGCCTGCGCAGTAAAATCGAACGTGACCCGGCCGAGCCGGACATCATTCTGACCGTCTGGGGAAAAGGCTATAAGTTCGCCCCGGTGACCCAGGAGGCCGCCCCGTGATCCGCCGCCTGAGCCTCAGCCAGCGGCTGGCGCTGGTGGTGGTCTCCCTGCTGATGCTGTGCGCGGCGGCGGTGTGCGCCGTTCAGTTACACAGCAGCGCGCAGTATGGCAACGCCATGGTGCAGCGCCTCTCCGCCGGGCTGGCTCAGCAAATTGTGGCCCGCGAACCGCTGCTGGACGCCCACGGCGAGGTCAACCGGCAAACCCTGAAGTCGCTGTTTGACCGCCTGATGACCTTTAATCCCAGCGTGGAGCTCTATCTGCTGTCGCCTGATGGCGACCTGCTGGCCGATGCGGCGCCGCCGGGCCATATCCAGCGCCAGCGGATCGACATGGCGCCGGTACAGGTTTTTCTCACCGGCAGTACGTCGCCGGTGTATGGCGACGATCCCCGCAGCCTCGACGGGCGAAAAGTCTTCAGCGCCGCCCCGCTGCGCGTCGACGGCCAGCTGCGCGGCTACCTGTATATCATTTTGCAGGGGGAGACCTTTAATCAGCTGGCGGCTGACGCCTGGCAAAAAACGCTGTGGAGCATTGTTCTGTGGACCCTGCTGCTGGTGGCCCTGTTTGGTCTGCTGGCGGGAGGCCTGGCATGGTTCTGGGTTACCCGGCCTGTCCGCCAGCTCACCGCCCAGGTGGCGGCGAACGATCGGGACAGCATCAGCGCCATCAAAACCCTGGCGGCCCGCACACCGGAGCCACAGCCCGGTAACGAGGTAGCGGTTCTTGAGAACCGCTTTATTGACCTTGCCCGGCAGATAGCCGGTCAGTGGGATCGGCTGGCCGACAGCGACCGCCAGCGCCGCGAATTTGTGGCCAATATTTCCCACGATTTGCGCACACCGCTAACTTCGCTGCTGGGGTATCTGGAAACGCTGACCCTGAAGGACGAAAGGCTGACCGCCGAGGAGCGCAGGCAGTATCTCACCATCGCCCTGCGCCAGGGCAACAAGGTGCGCCATCTTTCACAGCAGCTGTTTGAGCTGGCGCGACTGGAGCACGGGGGCATTAAGCCGCAGCGCGAGCGTTTCGCGATGGGGGAGCTGATTTCCGACGTGGCGCAGAAGTTTGAACTCACCGCCCGCACGCGCGAGGTGAACCTGCAAATTGATGTGCCGGGGCCGTTGCCGCTGATCAACGCCGATGTGTCGATGATTGAGAGGGTGGTGACCAACCTGCTCGATAACGCGATGCGGCATACTCCCGTCGGCGGGGAGATCCGTCTGGCGGTCTGGCAGGAGAATCAACAGCTCCAGGTTGAAGTGGCAGACAACGGAACGGGCGTCGATGCCGCGCTGCGCGATGATCTGTTCCAGCGGCCGTCGGCGTTGTCTACCCAGGCGTCGCGGGAGGATCGCGGTGGGTTAGGGCTGCTGATTGTGAAACGGATGCTGGAGCTGCACGGGGGCGGGATCCGGCTGGTGGAATCGGTAAGCGGGGCGCGGTTCAGGTTCTTCGTGCCACTTTGAGAAATTGCCGGGTGGCGGCTACGGGGACGGAGCAGGCCGGGTAAGCGCAGCGCCCCCCCGGCAAAAAAGTTACTCCGGGAACCACTGGTTGCTGATTTTCTGGTAGGTACCGTCGGCTTTAATCGCCTTCAGCGCGGCGTTCAGTTTCTCCAGCAGCGCCTTGTTATCCGGGCGCACGGCAATCCCAAGGCCGGTGCCAAAGTATTGCGGATCGGTTACTTTCGGCGTGGCTGCCCCCAGCTGCGGGTTGGTTTTCAGCCATTCGTTGACTACCGCCGTGTCGCCGAACACGCCGTCGATACGGCCATTTTTCAGGTCGATAATCGCGTTCTGGTAGCTGTCATAGGCGACGGTCTTCACCTCAGGATGTTTATCCTGCAGATATTTCTGGTGGGTGGTGCCGTTTTCCATGCCGATCCGTTTGCCTTTCAAATCATCGAACGAGTGGAACGCGTCTTTTTTGGCGATCACCAGCGCGGAGTTGGCGTAGTACGGGTCGGTGAAGGCCACCTGCTTGCTGCGTTCCGGCGTAATATCCATTCCGGAAATCACCGCGTCATACTTCTTAAACTTCAGCGCCGGGATCAGGCTGTCAAACGCGTGGTTGGTAAAGGTGCATTCTGCCTGCATTTGTTTGCACAGCGCATGGGCCAGATCGATATCAAAGCCGACAATCTGGTTATTCGCGTCCATCGATTCAAACGGCGGATAGGTCGCGGACACGCCGAAGCTGATTTTCTCCGCGGCGGCGGCGCCGAAGGTGAACGTGGTGAGCAGTGCAGCCAGAACTAACTTTTTCATCGTGGAACTCCCGTCTGTCAATCTTATGATTATTCGCCGTGTCTGCGGCATAGGGTGACAATGCCATTAAATGAATTTGTATTCAATAAAAATGATTAACTATTTTATTTGATATAAAAAAAGACGGACAGGTATTAGACTTGTCCGTCTTGTTGTTCGCTTATTATGCAAATACGCCAGGCGCTAGTTACGCCGTTCGAAAGCTAGCGCTTTGCGCTCCACCAGGCGCATCAACAGGGTCAGCAACCCGTTGACGATGAGATAAATAATCCCGGCGGCGCCGAACACCATCACGTCGTAGGTCCGTCCGTACAGCAGCTGGCCGTGACCCATCACTTCCATCAGGGTGATGGTGTAGGCCAGAGAGGTACTTTTGAACACCAGCACCACTTCGTTGGAGTAGGACGACAGCGCGCGTTTAAAGGCGTACGGCAGCAGGATCGCCAGGGTATCCTTTTTACTCATCCCCAGCGCGCTGCACGACTGCCATTGCCCGTCGGGGATCGCCCGGATGGCGCCGTAAAACAGCTGGGTGGTATAGGCGGCGCTGTTAAGCGACAGGGCGATCAGGGCGCACAGCCACGGCTCGGAGATAAGATGCCACAGCCATGGATATTCCTGCAGCGAAGGAAACTGCCCGGGGCCATAGTAGATCAGGAAGATCTGCACCAGCAGCGGCGTACCGGTAAACAGAGTGATGTAGCCGCGCACTATCCACACCAGCCCCGGCGTCTTCAGCGTCAGGATAATGGTAAAGATCAGCGACAGGATCAGCGCCACGATAATCGACGCCACGGTCAGCGTCAGGCTGGTATGCAGGCCTTTCAGCAGTTCGGGTAAGTAGTCGAGCATCAGCCTGGTCTCCGTTCGAAGCGCGTCGCACGCTGGTCAATCCGCTTAAGGATGTATTGACTCAACAGGGTGATGACGAGATAGATTGCTGCGGCAATGATATACCAGTTAAAGGGCTCCTGAGTGCGGGTGGCGATGCTTTTGGTCTGCAGCATCAGATCGTTGACGCTGATCAGGCTCACCAGCGCGGTGTCCTTCAGCAGCACCAGCCACTGGTTGCCGAGACCGGGCAGGGCATGGCGCCACATCTGCGGCATCACCAGGCGGAAGAAAATGGCCGCTTTCGACAGCCCCAGCGCCTGGCCGGACTCCCACTGACCCTGCGGAACGGCTTTCAGCGCGCCGCGCAGCGTTTGCGAGGCGTAGGCGGCATACAGCAGCGACAGGGCGATCGCCCCGCAGAGGAACGGACTGACGTCAAAGTTCTCAATCTGCATCTGCACCGGGATCTGCGTGAACCCGAGCGGGATGGTGAAACCGTCAGAGAGCGTCAGCAGCAGCTGGGACGAGCCGAAATAGATAAACAGCACCACCAGAATTTCCGGTAGGCCGCGCAGAATGGTCACAATGCCGGTTGCAAGCCAGGCTACCGGGCGCCATTTCACTGACTCCAGTACCGCGAAGAGCATCGCCAGGACGAGGCCGATGGCGAGCGCGCAAACGGCAAGGCCGACGGTCATCCCGGCGGCGCTTGCTAATGGAAAAATTTCGTTCATTCAGTCTTACTTCTGGAACCATTTGTTATAGATGGTCTGGTAAGTGCCGTCTTTCTTCACTTTTTCCAGCGCAGCGTTAAATTTCTGCTGCAGGTCGGTGTTGCCCTGACGCACGGCAATGCCCAGCCCGGTGCCGAAATAGGCTTTGTCGGTCACTTTATCGCCCACGGCCGCCAGCTTCGGATTGCTCTTCAGCCATTCGGTGACCACGGCGGTATCACCGAAGACCGCGTCAATACGACCGTTCTGCAGATCCAGCTTCGCATTCTGGTAGCTGTCGTAAGGCACGGTGGTGATTTCCGGATGTTTATCCGTGATAAATTTCTGGTGGGTGGTGCCGTTCTGTACGCCCACTTTTTTGCCCTTCAGCTGGTCAATGCTGGTGAACTTGCCCTGCTGACCGACGAACAGCGCCGAGTTGTCATAATACGGGGTGGAGAACAGGACCTGCTTTTCACGCTCAGGCGTGATGTCCATCCCGGCCATGACCGCGTCGAAACGGCGGAATTTCAGGCCCGGGATCAGGCTGTCAAAGGCCTGGTTGGTAAAGGTACAGGTGGCGTCGATCTCTTTACACAGCGCGTTAGCCAGATCCACATCGAAACCGACGATCTGGTTGTTGGCATCCACCAGCTCAAACGGAGGGTAGGAGGCTTCGGTGGCGAAACGAATGGTTTGCGCGGCGGAAGCGGAGAGGCTCATGCCTGCGAGCAGGGCGGCAATCAGTACTTTTTTCATCGTCATTTCCCCGAAAAACATCAATGTGAAAGATAGTTTTTAAACGCGTCAGTTTGCGGATGCGTGAAGCAGGAGGCATCCCCTTGCTCGACGATATGGCCATTTTCCATATACACCACCCGGCTGGCCGTCTTGCGCGCCACTTCAACTTCATGGGTGACGATAACCTGGGTGATGCCGGTTTCAGCCAGCTCGCGGATAATGCTAACGATCTGGGCGGTGATTTCCGGGTCGAGCGCCGCGGTAGGCTCATCGAACAGCAGAACCTGCGGCTCCATCATCAGCGCGCGGGCGATCGCCACACGCTGCTGCTGACCGCCGGATAAATGCAGCGGGTAACGATCGCTGTAGGGCTTCAGACGCAGGCGCTCCAGCAGCTTCTCTGCGCGAGCCAGCGCCTGATCCTTGCTTAACCCCAGTACGCGACAGGGGGCCTCGATCAGGTTCTGCTGTACCGTCAGGTGCGGCCACAGGTTGTACTGCTGAAAGACCATGCCGACGTTCTGCCGCAGTTCGCGAATCGCTTTATCGGACGGCGCTCTGGTGAAGTCGAAATGGTTACCGGCGATGGTTAATGAACCGGAACGCGGCATCTCCAGCAGGTTGAGTACGCGCAGCAGCGAGCTCTTCCCGGCACCGCTGGGGCCGAGCAGCACCAGCGTTTCCCCCTGCGGGCAATCCAGCGTGATGTCGAACAGCGCCTGGTGCGCGCCGTAGAAGCAATTAATGCCGTTTAGTTTAATACTCATCTGGGCAGTCTGATACGAATAGCTATTGAGGCCGCAAATACTACCTTTGGCAGAATAGTTATGCAATATTTATGCGTTAAAAGTTAAATCTAAACCACGTTTAGCTTTAAAGTTAGCACAAAATATTGCCTGGTGGGTGAGGGGGGAGTAAATGTCGGCATTCTCGGGGCGAATACCGACATTTTACCGGGGTTATCGTTTCAGCGACGTCGCTTCAACTCCGGAACTAACGTTTCTCCAGACTCTGTCGCAACGTCCCGGCCGGCGCGTGGCTGTTGTTGCCGAGATAGCGAACGTCATCGACGGCCCAGCACTGTCCTTCCTGGATCATCAGCACTTCGTCTTTCCAGCTCTGGGTTCCCTGCTTCAGCTCCACGCGCAGCGGAATGTTGCGCGCATCGCGATTAGGGATGGTTGAGGCGCTGGCGACGACGGCGCTGTCCGCCGGGGTGCTGCTGCTGGAGAACAGGTTAGCCTGCAGCAGTTTGCTGTTGGCCGGATCCTGACGGGCGTCATTGAGTAACTTCGCCAGGCCGTCGCTGAGATAGGGGCGCAGCGCCGCCGGATCCTGCGTACGGTTCTGGAGCTGGGTGTCGTAGAATTTTTGCGCTACGTCGTCAGGGCCGCCTTCG
This sequence comes from Klebsiella sp. GB_Kp056, assembly GCF_040064755.1. NCBI lineage: Bacteria > Pseudomonadati > Pseudomonadota > Gammaproteobacteria > Enterobacterales > Enterobacteriaceae > Klebsiella > Klebsiella sp. GB_Kp056. The sequence continues at coordinate 31,445 of NZ_JBEAJA010000062.1, forward strand.
ACACAGGGGCCGCTGCGGGTGCCATTATCTTTATAGGCCGGGGTGACGGTCGTACAGGCGCTGAGCGCCAGCGCGCAAGGGAGAAGTGCTGCAAGAAGTTTGTAGCGCATGATGATTTCCTTATAAGCGAACTACGTTTTCAGTTTCCGTTAAAGCATAGCGTATAGCGTGCGGATTGTACTTGACGCAAAGAGCTAAGACCTTGATGTGACTACGGCCTTAGGGCAGGACATCGACAGGGGAGATCGCTGTATGATATTAAGGCAGGAAAATCTGGGGGCCGTTTAAAAATAAACAGACTTTTTGGGCAAACAAGAAACATTACCCGGGCAATATGATAATGTTTCTTGAAATATAAGATTAATTACTTCTTCTTATAGATGTTAGCGGAGATGTGCAGTTTTTTATCGGTATTACCGGAAGAGAGCACGATAACGTCTGCGCCTTTCTCATCGGCCTTTTTAATCAGTTCTTCACGGGCATCGCTGGGTGCAGTCTGACCGGTAGAAGAAATGGTACCGATTTTAGTATATTGCGTATGGACCTTATCGAAGGCTTCTTTCGTTAAAATTTCTGCAGAGAAGGCGTTCGCCGTTAAAAACAATGCTGCACCTGCCACTAAAGCTGCATATTTCATATTTTTAGACTCCATTGTTTATCTTGCTATCATCATGCTCTTGTTTTATCTCACCAATGAGCGGTTTCAGATTGTACTAACACCGTTTTTTTTTCAAGTGCAATACTGCAATTTTATGACGGTTAGTTAACTCTTTTTTAAAGAAAAGATGACGTATTTCGCATTGATAATGCTTGCTTTTTTTTGCCGGATACACATAGGGAGAGGACCAGACCCTTTTCATCTGACGTTAGCAGAAAATCAGCTTAAGGCGCCGGGGCAGAAAGGGGGGCAGCGTTGACAGACATTCCCGGAAACATGGTTTATCATAAAGCAAAGCAGGGTCTGCGCCCATGGTCATGCAGGTCACCAGGGAGATAAGATGTTAACAAATAAGCAAGAGGGCGTCCGCCAGCTGCGAACCGAGCTGTGGGCCACCAGAGATAATGTCCAGCGCCATGCGCTATCCATGAGTATGCCCTGGCTGGCCTTTGTCAATATCGCTTTTGCGTTAATGGTTTTCTTCCGCAATTTTATCTTTACTCATTTTGATAAGAAGCTGTTAACGCACCAGGCGGTTATTCCTTATGTCGAAGTCGCGCTGATCGCGGTTATTATTATTTCGGTAATTTTAGCCATTATTGCCGTCACGCCGCGCCTGGCGCAGGGGCGCTATACGTTGAGCATTATCACCGGCCTGCAGCTGGCACTCAGCCTGTGCTGGTCCCTGAGTAATTACTGTTTCATCTTTTTCTGGACACTGCCCTTCGCCTGGCCGCTGCTGGTGATATTAATGACCACCGGCCTCGCCGCGCTGTATCACCATTGGCCCGGCATTATCGCTTTTTTGCTTCCGCTATGGGGAACCGCCCTGCTGGCGGGACTACAGATCCACCCTCACACTGAGGTCCGCTTTTTGATCCTGTGGGGCATTTTTACGGCGATTTTACTCTATGGCAGGCGTATTCTTAAGCGCTGGTATGATGAGGCCTGGAATACGCATCAGGAAAATATGCGGCTTATTCAGCGGCTGGAAAGCATTGCCAACCAGGATGCATTAACCGGGACCGCGAATCGCCGGGCGCTGAATGCCTATCTGGCGGAGATTTGGCAGCAAAAAACGCCGTTGGCGCTGATGATGATCGACGTCGATTACTTTAAGCGTTACAACGACCACTATGGCCATCAGGCTGGCGACGATTGCTTATCGACTGTCGCCCAGGTGCTTAAAATGGCGGTACGGGCAGAGGGCGATCTGGTCGCCCGCTACGGCGGCGAAGAGTTTGTCATCGCGCTGCCCGGGGTTTCCTTAGCGCGAGCCACCTCCATTGCCGAGCGCATTCAGCAGAAAATTAGCGAGGCGGCGATCCCCCATGAGGCTTCGGCGGTGGCCTCGGTGGTGACCGTCAGTATGGGGGTCGTCGCCTCCGACGGCACGGTTCCGATGGAGACGCTGATCGCCCGGGCGGACAGCGCGCTGTACCAGGCGAAAAATAAAGGACGAAATCGATGGTCTTATTAACCCGGAGACGCTGCCGGGCAAGGATGAAACAATGACACGGATTGCGCTGATCGCGCTGCTGGCGTTACTGCTAAGCGGCTGTGCCGGCGAAAAAGGGATTATCGATCGCGATGGATACCAGCTGGACACCCGCCATCCGGCGCAGGCGGCCTATCCGCGAATAAAAGTGCTGGTGATCCACTATACGGCAGACAACTTTGATACTTCTCTGGCGACCCTGACCGATAAAGAGGTCAGCTCCCACTATTTAATTCCTGAACAGCCGCCGCGCCACCATGATAAACCGCGGATCTGGCAGCTGGTGCCGGAAGAGGATCTGGCCTGGCACGCCGGTGTCAGCTACTGGCGCGGCAGCACGCGCATCAACGATACTTCCATCGGTATTGAACTGGAAAACCGCGGCTGGCAGAAGACCGCGGGAGGTAAAAGCTTTACCCCCTTTCACCCGGAACAGATCGCAGCCCTGATCCCGCTGGCGCGCGATATTATCACCCGCTACCACATCGCGCCGCAGAACGTGGTGGCCCATGCCGATATCGCCCCGCAGCGCAAAGACGATCCGGGGCCGTTGTTCCCCTGGCAACAGCTGGCGCAGCAGGGGATTGGCGCCTGGCCGGACGAGCAGCGGGTGGCTTTTTATCTGAACGGGCGGCCGCCCATTGAGCCAGTGGACCCTGAGGTGGTGCTGGATTTGCTGGCGCGCTACGGCTATCAGGTCACGCCGGAGATGACTCCCGCGCAGAAGAAACGGGTAATTATCGCCTTCCAGATGCACTTCCGCCCCCAGCGCTGGGATGGCGTAGCGGATGCGCAAACCGAAGCGATAGCCGAGGCGCTGTTAGAGAAATATGGCCAGGGTTAGCGGTGAAGTTTACCGTGGTCGCGCAACCAGGCGGCGGTACGCACAATCCCGTCGTCCAGCGTCACCACCGGCTGATAGCCCAGCTCATCCTGCGCGCGCGTGATATCGAGCGTAAAATCAAAATTAAGTTTAGAGACGCCATAGTGGGTAAAGGCCGGCTCTTTGGCCGTTTTATCGCCAAAACGCTCCATGCTGCGGGCGATAATATCCAGCATCGGGTAGGGAACTGAACGGATCCGGCATTTGATGCCCAGCTCATCGATCAGTTTCTGCACGATGCTGCGCAGAGTGCGCGGTTCGCCATTGCTGATATTCCACGCGCGGGCGGAGGGAAGATGATCGCAGGCAGGCTGGCTCGCCAGCCACATCGCGTGGACGGCATTTTCATAATAGGTCATATCGACCAGCGCGCTGCCGCCCCGCGGCAACAGGACGCTGCCGTAGTGCTGCATCATTTGCGCCAGCCGGGGAATAAAGACTTTATCGTGCGGCCCGAACAGGCTCTGCGGGCGCAAAATGGTAAAACGGGTGTGCGGGTTGGCCTGCGCCAGCAGGTTGATCACCTCTTCGCTGGCCGCCTTGCTGCGGGCAAACTCATTGGCGAAGCGGTGCGGGCGGAAATCTTCCTGAATATCGCGATGGTGGTGATAATCAAAATAGAGCGAGGGCGAAGAGATATGGACGAAATTGCGTACGCCCCATGCTACCGACCATTCGCCGAGGCGGCGGGTGGCGCGGACGTTAGCGAGATCGAAAGCCTGCTGCGTGCCCCAGGGCGAGGTGAAACTTGAGCAGTGCCACAGGGTATCGATACCGGCGAGCATCACTTTAGCCTGCGAAGAGACCAGCTCGGTTAAATCTGCCGGGATGAATTCCGCCCCCATTTTGCTCAGAAGCTTACCCATCGCTTCGTTGCGCCCGGTCGCTCGCACGCTGATGCCCTTGTTGCGCAGATATTCCACTGCGTTGCGGCCTAATCCGCTGGTCGCACCGGTAACCAGTACCTTCATATTACTCTACTGTCCCAGAAAAGAATTTCGTGCGCATTTTTCCGTGATTCTCCCGACTATGCAATGAGAATCATGAAAGAATAATGCTTATCCTTCGACTCTGCCTGAGATTTGTTCGGCCAACCGGGCGATGCGTTGCGCCATACCGCGGAAAATAAACAGGTGCGCCGGGATCATCAGCAGCCAGTAGACCAGGCCCGGCATACCGTGCGGGTGCCACCAGGCGCGGACGTCCAGTTCACGACGATCGCCTTTATCGTTAATGGTAAAGCTTAACCGGCCCAGTCCCGGCGCTTTCATGCCGAACAGCAGAGTGAGCTGTTTTTCTTCCTCCACGATAATCACCTTCCAGCTGTCGACCGTATCGCCGGTCTGCAGATAGTCGCGCTGCGGTCGCCCTTTGGCCAGCCGGTGGCCGACCAGCAGATCCATCGCGCCGCGGGTTTTCCACAGCAGATTGCCGAAAAAATATCCCTCTTTACCGCCGATTTGGTTAACGACCTGCCACAGGGCTTTGCGGCTCGCCTGAGTGGTGATGGTGCAGCCTGCCTGTTTCGGATAATAGCCATACTCCGGTCGCCAGCGGGCGAAAGCCTGGGCGTCGTAGCCCCAGTCGCTGGAGTTTACCAGCTGCTCTTCTTCTTTCAGGGTGCGGCGAACCGCCTGATCGAAGGGGATCAGCGTTTGCGGGATCAGCGCCCGCAGCGTCCGGTCATCGGCGATCAGATCGTGCTTCAACCCCTGAATTAGCGCTTTGGCGATGGTCGGCGGCACCGAGGTGATGACATTGAGGAACCACACCGAGATCCAGCGCGTCGGCAGGGGAATCGGAATGAGCGGGCGGTGTTTGCCGCTGACGGCCATAAAGCGAATGAACTGCTGCTGATAGCTTAACACCTCCGGACCGGCGGCTTCGAAGACGCGGTGCGCGTCGGAAGGATGATTCAGTAGCTCAACGAGGTCAACGAGCAGATTTTCCAGCGCGACAGGGGTGGTACGCGAACGCACCCAGCGCGGGGGGGTCAGCACCGGCAGGTTATAGACCATGTCGCGCATCACCTCGAAGGCGGCGGAGCCGGCGCCGACGATAATTCCGGCCCGCAGCTCGGTTACCGGCACGCCCGACTCGCGCAGGAGATCGCCGGTGACCTGACGAGCGCGCAGATGGTCGGACTGCTCCTGCGCTGGAGCCTGCAGCGAGCTGAGAAAGATAATCTGACGCACCGGCGTCTGGCGCAGGGCATCGCGAACATGCGTCGCCACCCGACGCTCATGGGCGATAAAATCGCCGCCTTCGCCCATGCCGTGTACCAGATAGTAAAGGGTATCGATACCTGTGAGCAGCGCAGGCAGAGCCTGCGGCTGATTGAGATCGACTGACCGGCAGGTGACGCCGGGCAAAGCGAGTTTTTGCAGTCGGTCGGTATGGCGCGCCGCCGCCAGCACCGGATAACCCCGCGCGCTTAATTCGCGGACTAAATGTTGACCAATATAGCCGCTGGCGCCGAGCACCAGAACCGATTGCGGCACGCCTGACTCCTTAGCGTTGTAAAAAAGCCTGCCAGTGGGCGACCACTTCGCTCAACTGCTGACGATTGACATCCAGGTGAGTGACCAGACGGACGATTGGCGAGGCGTTGATCAGCACGCCGCGCGCCTGCATAAACTCGCCGAGCGCCCGGGCCTGTTCATCACCGACGCGAACGAACAGCATGTTGGTATCGTGACGGGTGACGTCGGCGCCGATGGCGCGCAGCTGATCCGCCATCCACGCGGCGTTATCATGATCCTCCTGCAGGCGCTGCACGTTATTTTTCAGCGCGTACAGCCCGGCGGCGGCCAGAATGCCCGCCTGGCGCATCCCGCCGCCGACCATTTTCCGCCAGCGAACGGCGCGGCGAATATACGCCTCACTGCCGACCAGCAGCGAGCCAACCGGGGCGCCAAGCCCCTTTGACAGGCAGATGGTGAAGGAGTCGCAGTACTGGGCGATATCGCGCAGCTCACAGCCGTAGGCGACCACGGCGTTAAAGATGCGCGCGCCGTCGACGTGCAGCGCCAGATCGCGCTGGCGGGTAAACGCCCAGGCTTCCTGGAGATAGTCGCGCGGCAGCACCTTACCGTTATGGGTGTTTTCCAGGCTCAGCAGGCGGGTCGGGGCAAAATGGATATCGTCAGGTTTGATTTTCGCTGCGACTTTATCCAGCGGCAGCGAGCCGTCCGCCGCGGCGTCAATCGGCTGCGGCTGAATACTGCCGAGAACCGCCGCCCCGCCGGCTTCGTACAGATAGTTATGCGCCCCCTGGCCGACGATATACTCTTCGCCGCGCTGGCAGTGGCTGAGCAGGCCGACGAGGTTGGCCTGGGTGCCGGTGGGCAGAAACAGCGCCGCCTCTTTGCCGGCCAGGTCGGCGGCGTAGCGCTGAAGTTCATTGACGGTAGGGTCGTCGCCATACACATCGTCCCCGACCGGGGCGGCCATCATGGCTTCCAACATGGCGCGCCCGGGACGGGTAACGGTATCACTGCGCAGATCGATCACGGCTTTTCCTTGTTCTGGTTCAGAGTATTGCTTCTGTTTTACCTGAGCCAGTTGGTTTTCGCCAGTTCGATGACTTCATCGCCGCGCCCGCTGATGATCGCCCGCAGCATATACAGGCTAAAGCCTTTCGCCTGCTCCAGCTTGATCTGCGGCGGGATCGCCAGCTCCTCTTTGGCGACCACGACGTCGACCAGCACCGGACCGTCGGTGCGGAAGGCGGTCTGCAGCGCTTCATCCACCTCGGCGGCTTTCTCAACGCGAATACCTTTAATACCGCAGGCTTCGGCGATGCGGGCGAAGTTGGTGTCGTGCAGCTCTGTGCCGTCGGTGAGATAGCCCCCGGCCTTCATCTCCATCGCCACGAAACCCAGCACACTGTTGTTAAAGATGATAATTTTCACCGGCAGCTTCATCTGCGCCAGCGACAGAAAATCCCCCATCAGCATGCTAAACCCGCCGTCGCCGCACATGGCCACCACCTGACGCTCCGGCGCGGTGGCTTTGGCGCCAATGGCCTGCGGCATGGCGTTGGCCATGGAGCCGTGGTTGAATGAACCCAGCAGGCGGCGTTTGCCGTTCATCTTGAGATAGCGTGCCGCCCAGACGGTCGGGGTGCCGACATCGCAGGTGAAAATGGCGTCTTCATCGGCAAAATGGCTGATCTGCTGCGCCAGATATTGCGGGTGGATCGCCTTCTCGCTGGGCTTCGCCAGATCGTCGAGTCCTTTTCTCGCGTCGCGATAGTGCTCCAGCGCCTTATCGAGGAAGCGGCGATCGGTTTTCTCTTCCAGCAGCGGCAGCAGCGCCTTTAGCGTTGATTTGATGTCGCCCACCAGCGCCATATCAACCTTACTGTGCGCGCCGATGCTGCCGGGGTTAATGTCGATCTGAATAATTTTGGCGTCGGTCGGATAGAAGGCGCGATAGGGGAACTGGGTGCCGAGCAGGATCAGAGTGTCGGCATTCATCATGGTGTGGAAGCCAGAAGAGAAGCCAATCAGCCCGGTCATGCCCACATCATACGGGTTGTCATACTCCACATGCTCTTTACCGCGCAGCGCATGGACGATGGGGGCTTTAATTTTCGCTGCGAACTCCACCAGCTCCTGGTGGGCGCCGGCGCAGCCGCTACCGCACATGAGCGCGATATTGCTGGAGTAGCGGATAAGCTGCGCCAGCTTGCGCAGCTCCTCGTCGGCCGGGGAGACCGTCGGCAACGGCGCATGATACCAGTGGCTGCTGGCGCTCTCCGGGGCGGCTTTCAGCGCCACGTCGCCGGGCAGAACCACCACCGATACGCCGCGGTTAATCACCGCCTTACGCATCGCCACCGCCAGCACCTGCGGGATCTGCTCCGGGGTGGAGACCAGCTCGCAGTAGTGGCTGCATTCGCGGAACAGCTCCTGGGGATGGGTCTCCTGGAAATAGCCGCTGCCAATCTCGCTGGAAGGGATGTGGGCGGCAATGGCCAGCACCGGGACATGGTTGCGGTGACAGTCAAACAGACCGTTGATCAGGTGCAGGTTACCCGGACCGCAGGAACCGGCGCAGACCGCCAGTTCGCCGGTCAGTTGCGCCTCCGCGCCGGCGGCGAAAGCAGCGACCTCTTCGTGCCGGGTGGCCATCCAGTCGATGGTGCCCATGCGGTTCAGGCTATCGCTCAATCCATTGAGGGAATCGCCGGTGACGCCCCAGATACGTTTCACGCCGGCCTGTTCCAGCGTTTTGGCAATGTATGCGGCCACGGTTTGTTTCATGATCTCCATCTCCTTTTTTTGATAACGCCTTCAAGCTTAGATGAAACTGCAGCGTACGTTGCCGATTTCCCTCAAATTTTCGCTGGTTTTATTGCTGAAGTTTTGGGCATGCTCTGGCATCTCACAGGGTGTAAAACAGGAAGCACATCAAATGGTTAAGGGATTGTTAAACACAGTAAACAGAACGCTGTCGCATGAAGATGCCGGTAAACTCTTGTTACGACTCGCCGTCGGCGGGTTAATGCTCTTTCACGGTTTGCACAAGCTGCTGGATGGCGTGGACGGCATTAGCGGGATGCTGGTGGCGAAGGGGTTGCCGGGGTTTATCGCCTACGGTGTGCTGGTGGGGGAAGTGGTTGCCCCCTGTTTGTTGATTGTCGGCATCCTGACGCGCCCAGCGGCGCTGGTGTTGGCTTTCACCATGGTAGTGGCGTGGCTGATGGTCGGTCTCGGCAAGACGTTTGCGCTTGATGCGGTGGGCGCGTGGGCGATTGAGAATCTGGTCTATTTCTTTGTTGGCGCGCTGGCGATTGCGCTTTTGGGCGCCGGGCGTTACTCGCTGGCCGGTCAGTCGGCCTGGCGATAGCCATGCGCCGAAAGGCGGAACAACTGCGTACGACGTAAAGCAGAAACAGAGGCCGGATAAGCATAGCATCATCCGGCCTTTTAAGGTCAGGCCAGAACCAGATCGCCCAGCGGGTGACAGGAGCAGGCCAGCACATAGCCGTCGGCGATTTCGCCGTCGGTCAGCGTCATGGTGCTGGTGACGCTATACTCCCCGGAAACGACTCTGGTTTTGCAGCAGCCGCAGACGCCGGCGCGGCAGGCGACGGTCACCGGCACCTGATTGCTCTCCAGCGCATCGAGCAGGGTGGTGCCCACCGGCGCGTAAAATTCTCGCGCCGGCTGCAGTTTGGTGAATTTCAGCCCGCTGGTGGCGGCCTCCGCCACCGGGGTGAAGAACTTCTCCTTAAAGAAGCGGGTAACACCCAGGGCGGCAACGTCCTGTTCAACTTTCTCCATATACGGCGCTGGCCCGCAGGTCATCACGGTGCGGCTGGCGATATCCGGTACGCTCTGCAGTAGTTCCGGGGTCAGACGGCCGGCGACAAAACCGTGCGTCGCGTGGTGCTCCGCCACCAGGGTAACCGGATAGTTGCGCCACTCTTCGGCAAAGATCACATCCTCCGGCGAACGAACGCTATAGATCACCTGCACGTCGGCCTGCGGACGGTACTTCGCCAGCCAGCGGCGCATCGACATGATCGGCGTGACGCCGCAGCCAGCGGCCAGCAGCAGGAACTTATCATCCGCTTTATCCTCGCAGGTGAAATCCCCCATCGCGTCGGACAGCCAGATATAGTCGCCGCGCTTTACGTCGCGGGTGAGCCACTGTGAGCCCGCGCCATCGTCAATACGGCGAACGGTCAACGTAATATATTCGCTGACGCCCGGCGTGGACGAAATAGTGTAAGCGCGCAGGGTCTCTGCCGAATGACGCACGCTGACCAGGGCGTACTGCCCGGCACGGTACGGATAATAGTCATGACAGAGCAATGAAACGGTCCACACATCCGGCGTTTCCTGATGGATGTGATGCACCTGCATTCGCCACGGGCATTGTGAGGTTGGCATGGTCATCAGGGACTCCTTACGCGCTCAGCAGCTGCTGCATATCTTGTTCCACGGTGGTCACGGAACGCAGACCAAACTTCTCATTGAGGATAGCCAGCAGATCCGGAGTGAAGAAGCCAGGCGCCGTCGGGCCGGTGACAATGTTTTTCACGCCGAGAGACAGCAGCGTCAGCAGGATGACAATCGCTTTCTGCTCGAACCAGGAAAGCACCAGCGATAGCGGCAGATCATTGACGCCGCAGCCCAGTTTTTCCGCCAGGGTCACCGCCAGGATAATCGCCGAGTAGGCATCGTTGCACTGACCGGCATCGACCAGACGCGGCAGGCCTTCAATATCGCCGAAATCGAGTTTATTGAAGCGGTATTTACCGCAGGCCAGGGTCAGGATCAGGCAGTCGTCCGGCACGCTGGTGGCGAAATCGGTGAAATAGTGACGTTCCCCGCGGGCGCCATCGCAGCCGCCGACGAGGAAAATGTGACGTAGTTTTTCCCGGCTGACCAGATCGATCAGTGTGTCCGCCGCGCCGAGCAGGGTCTGACGGCCAAAGCCGACGGTGATCAGATGCGGGATCTCGCTGTACGGGAAGCCAGCCATCTGCTGCGCCTGGGCGATAACCGGCGCGAAGTCTTCACCTTCCAGGTGGTTCACGCCCGGCCAGCCGACGATGCTGCGGGTCCAGATACGATCGTCGTAGGCGCCGACGGTGGGGTCGATGATGCAGTTAGAGGTCATGACGATGGGGCCCGGGAAGCGGGCGAACTCCACCTGCTGGTTCTGCCAGCCGCTGCCGTAGTTCCCAATCAGGTGTTTGAATTTACGCAGCTCCGGATAGCCGTGCGCCGGCAGCATTTCCCCGTGGGTATAGACGTTAACGCCGGTGCCTTCGGTCTGCTCCAGCAGGTTATAGAGATCTTTCAGGTCATGGCCGGAGATCAGGATGCACTTGCCCTCGGTCGCTTTAACGTTGACCTGGGTTGGGGTCGGATGACCGTATTTGCTGGTCTCACCGGCGTCCAGAATGCTCATGACTTTGAAGTTCATCTGGCCGATCTCCATTGAGCACTCCAGCAGCGCGTTCATATCGGCAGGCCAGGTACCCAGCCATGCCATGATTTTATGGTACTGGGCGTAGATGTCGTTGTCGTACTGGCCGAGAACGTGCGCGTGCTCCATATAAGCCGCAGCGCCTTTCAGGCCGTACAGGCACAGCAGGCGCAGGCCGAGAATGTTGTCGCCGATGGCCGCTTTGTCTTTGTTCGGGGTAAATTCCGCCGCCTGACGCTGCAGGTCGCCCAGATCGTCGCTAGCCAGTTGCAGAGCGGCCATCGGATTGTTAACCGTCGCGTGGGCATCAATGTTCAGGCACTGCGCTTTAAGCGCTTCACGCATGGCGATAGCCTGTCGCGCATAGCCAACGATACGCGGGGAGTCGAAGTTAACGTTAGTCAGCGTTGAGAAAAAAGCGCGCGGCGCAAAGCTATCGACGTCGTGGTCGATAATGCCATATTCGCGGGCCTTGAGCGCCCAGGCGGAGAGGCCTTGCAGTGACGCAATCAGCAGATCCTGTAGATCGGAGGTTTCCGCTGTTTTACCGCACATCCCCTGCGCGTAAGAGCAGCCGTTGCCGGCCGGGGTACGAATGGTTTGTTCACATTGCACACAAAACATGGTCACACCTTTAAAGTTATATTTGATATACATGTTTAAGGTTATGCCCGAGCGCGTGAGGAGAAAAGGTATTTCTGATACAACTTAAAGGGAGATTGATTTAGCGCAAAATTGGCGGCAGGAAGTCTGCCGCCAGCGCCTGCTCAGGCGGCAAAAAAGGCGATCAGGATCGGGACCAGCAGGCTCAGCAGAAAACCGTGCACGATGGCGGCAGGGACGATCTCCACGCCGCCGGAACGCTGCAGCACCGGTAAGGTGAAGTCCATGGAGGTGGCGCCGCACAGCCCCAGCGCCGTGGAGCGGCTACGGCGAATCAGGCCCGGAATTAACATGATGGCCAGCAGCTCGCGGCACAGGTCGTTAAAGAACGCCGCGCTGCCGATCACCGGGCCAAAGGATTCGGTCAGTAAAATACCGGAGAGTGAATACCAGCCGAAGCCGCTGGCCATCGCCAGACCGGTCTTTAGCGGCAAATCCAGAATAAAGGCGTTGAGGATGCCGCCGAGTAATGAACTGGCCGTGACCACCACGGCGACGATCATTCCCCGCCGGTTGAGGACTATTTGTCGCAGACTCATTCCATTATTGCGTAATTGAATACCGACGAGGAACAGGAGAAAGATCAGCGTATATTCGCTGGCTTCGGTGGCGTGTTGTAAAAAAGACAGGCCGGTCAGGCCAAGCAAGAAACCGAGCACCACCACACCGCACAGCTGGAGTGATTCCAGGGCCATGGCCAGGCGCGAGGGTAATTTCTCCTGACGATGCAGACTGCGCCAGGGCATTTTTCTTTCCAGCCACAGCAGAGCGGTAATATTACACAGTAAAATGATGACCACGCTCACCGAGGCGTAATGCAATATCGCCAGCAGATTGCTGGCCAGATTGTCGAGAAACGCCAGGCTGATACCCATAAAAAAGAGGATCACATAGACAATCCAGCTCAGCATCCGGTTAATCAGTTTTAACGCGGAGGAGTGACGAAGAGGCAGTAAATAGCCGACGACCAGCGGCAACAGAATGATGAACAGTCCCGAGAACATGAACGATGCAACCCTTGCATGATGAGAATAGCGCTCATGACACTATCCAAATAGCCGGGCCGAGTAAAGCTGTCGCCAGAAAGAAAAAGCCCGGGGACCCGGGCCTTAGAAAAGATTAATCGCGTTTTTCCAGCAGAGTACGGTACAGCACGCCGCCGAGGATCCCGCCGACGATCGGCATGACCCAGAACAGCCACAGCTGCTGCAGCGCCCAACCGCCCTGGAAAATCGCCACCGCGGTGCTGCGCGCCGGGTTGACCGAGGTGTTGGTGACCGGAATGCTGATCAAATGGATGAGGGTCAGCGCCAGGCCGATAGCGATCGGCGCGAAGCCCGCAGGCGCGTGTTTGTCGGTAGCGCCATGGATAACCAGCAGGAAGCCGCAGGTCAGTACGATTTCAATAACGATAGCCGACAGCATAGAGAAGCCGCCCGGGGAGTGTTCGCCATAGCCGTTGGAGGCAAAACCGCTGGCGGCGGCATCAAAGCCGGCTTTACCGCTGGCCACTACGTACAGCACCGCGGCGGCAATAATTCCGCCGACCACCTGGGCGATAATATAGCCAATGACCTCTTTCGCCGGGAAACGACCGCCGGCCCACAGGCCTAAGGTCACCGCCGGGTTGAAATGACCGCCGGAAATATGGCCAACCGCATACGCCATGGTTAATACGGTTAAACCAAATGCCAGCGCCACGCCGGCAAAACCGATACCCAGCTCGGGAAATGCTGCGGCAAGGACGGCGCTACCGCAGCCGCCAAATACAAGCCAGAAGGTGCCGAAGCATTCGGCTGCTAATTTTCTGAACATAACCACCTCAATTTAAATGTATACGCGCACGAGCGGACCGTGCCGTTCTTTATTTATCGTGATAAGGGACGACGATAAAAATAAAGCGGCGTTATTCTAGAGATAATCGCCATCCCAGAGCCAGTTAAATATATTGATATTATTTGATTTAGGGCAAGGTGAAGGGATTGCGTTTGCCAGTTTAACTATTCCTATATCCATCCAAGATTATCAATAGTGTAGAACATAACGTCTGAAATAAAACTATTTTGTTTGATGAATAATCAACAGCGGTTAATAGGCGGTAAGTGTGTAATTTTATGAATATATTTAACCTCCTGAATAGGATGCGCGAGGTGACTAAGCGGAGTGTCATCTTGCCGCCGCCCTCGCTATACTGTTGATTACTGAAGGAGAGTGGTGGTGTAGCGGAGGGGATATGCTTCTTGAGCGCGTAGAAATCGTCGGTTTTCGCGGTATCAATCGTCTGTCGTTGATGCTCGAGCAAAATAACGTCCTGATCGGGGAAAACGCGTGGGGGAAGTCCAGTCTGCTTGATGCGCTGACCCTGCTTTTGTCGCCAGAGTTCGATCTTTATCACTTTGTTCGCGATGACTTTTGGTTCCCCGCGGGCGACATCCAGGGGCGCGAGCACCATTTGCATATTATTCTGACCTTCCGCGAAACGGAGCCGGGACGCCATCGGGTGCGGCGTTTCCGTCCGCTTCAGCGCTGTTGGGTGCCCTGTGATGACGGGTATCACCGGGTGTTCTACCGCCTGGAAGGCGAACTCGCCGATGATGACAGCGTGATGACCCTGCGCAGTTTTATCGATGGCGAAGGCGAAGCGCTGGCGCTGGAGGATATCGATGAGCTGGCCAGACACCTGGTGCGTTTGATGCCGGTGCTGCGTCTGCGCGACGCGCGCTTTATGCGGCGCATTCATAACGGAACGGTACCGCACTCGCCGCAGATAGAGATCACCGCCCGCCAGCTGGATTTTCTGTCCCGCGAACTGGTCAGCCACCCGCAAAATTTATCCGACGGTCAGATCCGCGAGGGGTTGTCGGCCATGGTGCAGCTGCTGGAGCATTATTTTGCCGAGCAAAGCAGCGCCCAGACGCGACATCGCCTGATGCGGCGGCGTTCCCATGATGAACAGCGTAGCTGGCGTTATCTGGATATTATCAACCGGATGATCGACAAGCCCGGCGGGCGCAGCCATCGGGTGATCCTGCTGGGGCTGTTCGCCACCCTGCTGCAGGCGAAAGGGACGGTGCGCCTCGATCGCGACGCGCGGCCGCTGCTGTTGATTGAAGATCCCGAGACCCGCCTGCATCCGATCATGCTCTCCGTCGCCTGGCATCTGCTGAATTTGCTGCCGTTGCAGCGGGTGACCACCACCAACTCCGGAGAGCTGCTGTCCCTGACGCCGGTGGAGCAGGTGTGTCGGCTGGTGCGTGAATCGGCGCGGGTGTCGGCATGGCGGCTGGGGCCCGGCGGAATGAATGCCGAAGAGAGTCGGCGCATTGCCTTTCATATCCGCTTCAATCGCGCCTCATCGCTCTTCGCCCGCTGTTGGCTGCTGGTGGAGGGGGAGACGGAAACCTGGGTTATCAACGAACTGGCCCGCCAGTGCGGCCATCATTTTGATGCTGAAGGGGTGAAAGTCATTGAATTCGCCCAGTCGGGCCTGAAGCCGTTGATCAAATTCGCCCGCCGGATGGGGATCCAGTGGCACGTGCTGGTGGACGGCGATGAGGCAGGGAAAAAATATGCCGCGACCGTACGCGGCCTGCTGAATAACGATCGCGAGCTGGAGCGCGACCATCTGACCACTCTGCCGGCGCTGGATATGGAACACTTTATGTATCGTCAGGGATTTGATGACGTTTACCACCGGGTGGCGCAGATCCCGGATAATGTGCCCATGAATATGCGGCGGGTGATCACCAAGGCCATTCATCGTTCATCCAAGCCGGACCTGGCGATTGAGGTGGCAATGGAAGCCGGCCGCCGTGGGGTGGACGCAGTGCCGCCGCTGCTGAAAAAAATGTTCTCGCGGGTACTGTGGCTGGCCCGCGGTCGCGCCGATTAATCTCTTCGCCGTCGGGGGGCTCGGCGGCGCAAAGCTCTCCGGCAGCTAAACAAAACGTCATTGGCGCGAAAAATGGATGTTCTGTTGCCAACGGGTTTCGATAGAATCACCGCCTGGATCGGCAGGGAAACAGCAGGAATCGGAATATGAAATTGAAGGGAAAACGCAGGACCGTCTGGTGGCTGTTGGCGATCGTGGTGCTGGGTCTGGCTGTCTGGGGATGGCGGATCCTCAACGCGCCGCTGCCGCACTACCAAACACTGGTGGTGCGCAAAGGCGACCTCCAGCAGAGCGTGCTGGCTACCGGCAAGCTGGATGCCCTGCGAAAAGTTGACGTCGGCGCCCAGGTCAGCGGACAGCTGAAGACGCTGCACGTGAATATCGGCGATAAGGTCAAAAAGGACCAACTGCTGGGGGTTATCGATCCTGAGCAGGCGCAAAACCAGATCAAAGAGGTGGAAGCGACGTTGATGGAGCTGCGCGCCCAGCTCAATCAGGCGCGCGCGGAGAGTAAGCTGGCGCAGGTGACCCTGGCCCGTCAGCAGCAGCTGGCGCAGCGCCAACTGGTCTCGCGACAGGACCTCGATACCGCGGCCACCGACCTGGCGGTGAAACAGGCGCAAATCGGCACCATTGAAGCGCAAATTAAGCGCAACCAGGCGACGCTCGACACCGCGAAGACCAACCTCGACTACACGCGGATCCTGGCGCCGATGGCTGGCGAAGTGACGCAAATTACCACCCTTCAGGGACAGACGGTGATCGCTGCCCAGCAGGCGCCGAACATTCTGACCCTGGCGGACCTCAGCACCATGCTGGTTAAAGCGCAGGTCTCCGAAGCGGATGTCATCCATCTCAGACCGGGGCAAAAGGCGTGGTTTACCGTGCTGGGCGACCCGTTAACCCGCTATGAAGGCAAGCTGAAGGACATTCTGCCGACGCCGGAAAAAGTCAACGACGCCATCTTCTATTATGCCCGCTTCGAGGTCCCGAACCCGCAGGGGATCCTGCGCCTCGACATGACCGCGCAGGTGCATATTCAACTGGCCGAGGTGAAGAACGTGATCACCATCCCGCTGAGCGCCCTGGGCGATGCGGTCGGTGATAACCGCTACCACGTCCGGCTGTTGCGTACCGGCGAGGTCAAAGAGCGTGAGATTGTCATTGGCGCGCGCAATGATACCGACGTCGCGGTGGTGCAGGGACTTGAAGAGGGGGATGAGGTGATCGTCGGCGAGAGCGCGAGCGGGGCGGCAAAATGACGGCCTTGCTCGAGCTGCGTGATATTCGTCGCAGCTATCCTTCCGGCGACGGCAGCGTTGAGGTCCTCAAGGGGATCACCCTCAGTATCCATGCCGGGGAGATGGTGGCGATCGTGGGCGCCTCCGGCTCGGGTAAATCAACACTGATGAACATCCTTGGCTGCCTTGATAAACCCACCAGCGGCACCTATCGGGTGGCGGGAACCGATATTGCACAGCTGGATGGCGATGCGCTGGCCCGTCTGCGGCGGGAACACTTTGGTTTTATCTTTCAACGCTATCACCTGCTGTCGCATTTGACCGCCGCGCAGAACGTCGAAGTGCCGGCGGTGTATGCCGGCAGTGAACGGCGGGCGCGCCTGGCGCGCGCTCATGAGCTGCTGGCGCGCCTGGGGCTTGGCGATCGCGCCGACTATCAGCCGTCGCAGCTGTCCGGCGGACAACAGCAGCGGGTCAGTATCGCCCGCGCCCTGATGAACGGTGGGGAAGTGATCCTCGCCGATGAGCCGACCGGCGCGCTGGATAGCCATTCCGGCGAAGAGGTGATGGCGATCCTGCACCAGCTGAAAGCGCAGGGGCACACGGTCATCATTGTCACTCACGATCCGCAGGTCGCCGCTCAGGCGGAGCGGATCGTCGAGATCCGCGATGGCGAAATCGTCCGCAACCCCTCCGCCAGCCGCCAGGGCGGTGGGCTGCGCGCCCGTCAGCAGGAGGAGCCCTCGGCGTGGCGTCAGTTCACCAGCGGCTTTCGCGAGGCGCTGGTCATGGCCTGGCGGGCGATGGCGGCGAATAAAATGCGCACCCTGCTGACCATGCTCGGCATTATTATTGGGATTGCCTCGGTGGTGTCGATCGTCGTGGTGGGCGATGCCGCCAAACAAATGGTGCTGGCAGATATTCGCGCGATAGGCACCAATACCATTGACGTCTACCCTGGCAAGGATTTTGGCGATGACGACCCGCGCTATCAGCAGGCGCTGAAGTATGACGACTTGCTGGCGATCCAGAAACAGCCGTGGGTGCGTTCCGCTACGCCGGCGGTGTCAAAAAGCCTGCGTCTGCGCGCCAACAATATTGACGTAGCCGCCAGCGCGGAAGGGGTGGGGCCGCAATACTTTAATGTTTACGGCATGACCTTTAGCGAGGGCAATACCTTTAATGAGCTGCAGCTCAACAGCCGGGCGCAGGTGGTGGTGCTCGACAGCAATACCCGTCGCCAGCTGTTTCCCAATAAAGCGAAAGTGGTGGGCGAGGTGATTCTGGTGGGCAATATGCCGGCCACGGTGATTGGCGTTGCGGATGAAAAGCAGTCGATGTTCGGCAGCAGTAAAATTCTCCGCGTCTGGTTGCCCTACACCACCATGGCGGGAAGGGTGATGGGCCAGTCGTGGCTGAACTCGATCACCGTTCGCGTTCATGAAGGCTATGACAGCGACACCGCTGAAAAACAGCTGCTGCGTTTGCTGGAGCTGCGGCATGGTAAAAAAGATGTATTCACCTGGAATATGGACAGCATCTTGAAAACCGCCGAAAGGACCACACATACCTTACAGCTGTTCCTCACATTGGTGGC
Organism: Klebsiella sp. GB_Kp056; assembly: GCF_040064755.1. Lineage (NCBI taxonomy): Bacteria > Pseudomonadati > Pseudomonadota > Gammaproteobacteria > Enterobacterales > Enterobacteriaceae > Klebsiella > Klebsiella sp. GB_Kp056. The sequence continues at coordinate 49,827 of NZ_JBEAJA010000062.1, forward strand.
GGTGATCGCCCTGGTGGTCGGCGGGATTGGCGTGATGAATATTATGCTGGTGTCGGTGACCGAACGGACGCGTGAGATAGGCATCCGCATGGCGGTTGGCGCCCGGGCCAGCGATGTGCTGCAGCAGTTTCTCATCGAAGCGGTGCTGGTTTGCCTGGTCGGCGGCGCGCTGGGGGTGACATTGTCGCTGATGATTGCGTTTATTCTGCAGCTGTTTCTCCCCGGCTGGGAGATCGGTTTTTCGCCGCTGGCGCTGGTGACAGCGTTTCTCTGTTCGACGTTAACCGGGGTGCTGTTTGGGTGGCTGCCGGCGCGCAATGCGGCGCGGCTCGATCCGGTGGATGCCCTGGCGCGGGAGTAGTCGGGATGAGAAATAAAAATGCCAGTCAGAAGGACTGGCATTTTATTAGCAGGATGTACACAATGAAGCAAAAGAGTTATGCAGCCGTTTCCGCTTCCACAGGGACGATCACGCTGGCGTGGTTGCCTTTTGGCCCCTGGTGAACATCAAACCGAACGGCTTGTCCGGCTTTTAGCGTTCTGTAACCATCCATCTGGATGGTGGAGTAATGGGCGAAAATGTCTTCGCCGCCGCCCTCAGGGCAGATAAAACCGAACCCTTTGGCATTGTTGAACCACTTAACAGTACCCATTTCCATACTTCGACATCCTTCGTAAATCTTTATTAGTAAGATGGAATGAACCGGTGGTGGAGTGACGAGTTGTTCAATTGCTCGCCAACTCTCGCCACTACAATTTAGAGAAATACGAAAACGCGTCAAGCGATTGAGGAGGGGGAGCGGCGAAAAATGCGTCAAAATTTGAAGCAGTTAACGCTATTGCCGGGGAATGTGACAGCCGTCGCGGATAGAAGCGATAGATGATAGTTATCTATGATCTGTTGTAGATTTGTGATGAGCATAACCTCTGGTCATCGACAGGCCTCCGCCTGTTGGCAACAGCAACCGATGATGAACACTGACGATGAGTAAGAGAGATTGGCTGGACTTCGAGCACCTGGTTGACGACGAAGTTCGTGATGCGATTAAACCGCCATCTATGTATAAAGTGATATTGGTCAATGATGACTACACTCCAATGGAGTTTGTTATTGACGTGTTACAAAAATTCTTTTCTTATGATGTTGAACGTGCAACGCAACTGATGCTCACGGTTCACTATGAAGGTAAGGCGATTTGTGGCGTGTTTACCGCGGAAGTGGCGGAGACCAAAGTCGCTATGGTGAATCAGTACGCGAGGGAGAACGAGCATCCATTGCTGTGTACGCTGGAAAAAGCCTGAATACAGGCATGAAAATTGGGGGAGGTGCCTATGCTCAATCAAGAACTGGAACTCAGTTTAAATATGGCTTTCGCCAGAGCGCGCGAGCACCGTCATGAGTTTATGACCGTCGAGCACTTGCTGCTGGCTCTGCTAAGCAACCCCTCGGCCCGTGAGGCCCTGGAAGCGTGTTCAGTGGACCTGGTGGCATTGCGTCAGGAACTTGAAGCCTTCATCGAACAAACCACACCCGTCCTGCCAGCCACGGAAGAAGAGCGCGACACCCAGCCGACGCTGAGCTTCCAGCGTGTGCTGCAGCGCGCCGTCTTCCACGTGCAATCTTCTGGCCGCAGCGAAGTGACCGGCGCCAACGTGCTGGTGGCGATTTTCAGCGAGCAGGAGTCGCAGGCCGCCTACCTGCTGCGTAAACATGAAGTGAGCCGACTCGATGTGGTGAACTTCATTTCTCATGGTACACGCAAAGACGAGCCGAGCCAGTCTTCCGATAACAGCGGAAGCCAGCCTGGCAATGAAGAGCAAGCCGGCGGGGAGGAACGTATGGAAAACTTCACCACCAACCTCAATCAGCTTGCTCGCGTCGGCGGCATTGATCCCCTGATCGGCCGTGAAAAAGAGCTGGAGCGCGCCATTCAGGTTCTGTGCCGTCGGCGTAAAAATAACCCGCTGCTGGTGGGGGAATCCGGCGTCGGTAAAACCGCCATCGCCGAAGGCCTTGCCTGGCGTATTGTGCAGGGCGATGTGCCGGAAGTCATGGCTGACTGCACCATCTACTCGCTCGATATTGGTTCTCTGCTGGCCGGCACGAAATACCGTGGCGATTTTGAAAAACGCTTTAAAGCGTTGCTCAAACAGCTGGAGCAGGATACCAACAGCATCCTGTTCATTGATGAGATCCACACCATCATCGGTGCGGGGGCGGCGTCTGGCGGTCAGGTCGATGCGGCTAACCTGATCAAACCGCTGCTTTCCAGCGGCAAGATCCGGGTGATTGGCTCCACCACTTACCAGGAGTTCAGCAACATCTTTGAGAAAGATCGTGCGCTGGCCCGCCGTTTCCAGAAAATTGATATTACCGAACCGTCGGTGGAAGAGACCGTCCAGATTATCAACGGCCTGAAGCCGAAGTACGAAGCGCACCACGATGTGCGTTATACCGCCAAGGCGGTGCGTGCCGCGGTTGAGCTGGCGGTGAAATACATTAACGATCGTCATCTGCCGGATAAGGCGATTGACGTGATTGACGAGGCAGGGGCGCGGGCGCGCTTAATGCCGGTCAGCAAGCGTAAGAAAACGGTTAATGTGGCGGATATCGAGTCAGTGGTGGCGCGCATTGCGCGGATCCCTGAGAAGAGCGTCTCCCGCAGCGATCGCGATACGCTGAAAAACCTTGGCGATCGACTGAAAATGCTGGTCTTTGGTCAGGATAAGGCCATCGAGGCGCTGACGGAAGCCATCAAAATGGCGCGCGCCGGGCTGGGCCATGAGCACAAGCCGGTGGGTTCATTCCTGTTCGCCGGGCCGACCGGGGTGGGGAAAACCGAAGTGACCGTGCAGCTGGCGAAGGCGCTGGGTATCGAGCTGCTGCGTTTTGATATGTCCGAATATATGGAACGTCATACCGTCAGCCGTTTAATCGGGGCGCCTCCGGGATACGTCGGCTTCGACCAGGGCGGGCTGCTGACCGATGCGGTGATTAAACATCCGCATGCGGTGCTGCTGCTCGATGAGATCGAAAAAGCGCATCCGGACGTGTTCAACCTGCTGCTGCAGGTGATGGATAACGGAACGCTGACCGATAACAACGGACGTAAAGCGGACTTCCGCAACGTGGTGCTGGTGATGACCACCAACGCCGGGGTGCGGGAAACCGAGCGTAAATCGATTGGCCTTATCCAGCAGGACAACAGTCCGGATGCAATGGATGAGATCAAGAAGATCTTTACGCCGGAGTTCCGTAACCGTCTCGACAACATTATCTGGTTCGATCACCTCTCCACCACGGTGATCCATCAGGTTGTCGACAAGTTTATCGTCGAGCTGCAGGTTCAGCTGGATCAGAAAGGCGTCTCCCTGGAAGTCAGCCAGGAAGCGCGCAACTGGCTGGCGGAAAAAGGCTACGACCGGGCGATGGGGGCACGTCCGATGGGACGCGTCATTCAGGACAACCTGAAAAAACCGCTGGCGAACGAGCTGCTGTTTGGCTCGCTGGTCGACGGGGGGCAGGTGACGGTCTCTCTGGACAGCGCGAAAAATACGCTGACTTACGACTTCCAGAGCGCGCCGAAGCACAAACCGGAAGCCGCCCACTAAGGCGATATCTTGCATGTAAAAACCGGCCATTGGCCGGTTTTTTTTTGCTGGCTGGCGGTAGAAATGAAAAGACCGGGAATTATCCCGGCCTTCAGCATCTGACGCCTTAGTGGCGAAAACAATCAGCGACTACGGAAGACAATGCGGCCTTTGCTCAGGTCGTACGGGGTCAGCTCAACAGTCACTTTGTCGCCCGTCAGAATGCGGATGTAGTTTTTACGCATTTTACCGGAGATATGCGCGGTTACCACGTGACCGTTTTCCAGTTCTACGCGGAACATAGTGTTAGGCAACGTTTCAAGTACGGTGCCCTGCATTTCAATATTGTCTTCTTTGGCCATCTAGTCCTCTGGGGTATCACTACCGTAGTTTTGAACCGGCAAGATAATGCCGAAGTTCATCATGTAAGTAAAGTTTTACGTGTCTACCCTGAATCATTCACCTTACCGCAAGGCGCGCAGTCAGCACGCCGGCAATGGAAATATGACGGGTATGAATCGCCGAAGTAGTTTTGGCGCATTGCCCGGGACACACACGGCCATGCCGCGTGACAGGCGCAAACGTAAAGGGGAGTGACAGAACGATGGGCGTTATCTGACTCTTATTATTCCCAAACGGCGGCGGGGCAACAGGCAGAAGCTACTCTACCGCGCAATTATACCATCCTGACGCAAAATGTGCTGAAAACATTTTATTATCCGCCCGGAAATAGCACCCGTGGTACCCAAAATCGCTCGGGTAGACGGTAGCCGCGTAATACCGACAGATAGTCCAGATAATCGCGGCGGGGAATATCCACTGCGCCTAATGACGCGGTGTGGTTGTTCAGCACCTGACAGTCAATTAATTTACCGCCGCTCTGCGCAAAGTCCTGGCAAAATACCAGCAGCGCGGTTTTAGAGGCATTTTCCGCCCGGCTGAACATCGACTCGCCGCAAAACAATGCCCCCTGCGCCACGCCGTACATTCCCCCCACCAGGGTATTCTCCTGCCAGACTTCAATGGAGTGGGCATGGCCCAGCTCATGCAGCTGGTGATAGGCGCGAACGATGCTGCTGGTTATCCATGTGCCTTCGTCACGATCGCTGGCGCAGCCCTCAATCACCTCGCCAAAGGCATGATTGAGCGTGACGCGGTAGGGGGAGCGCTGATGAAAGCGCTTCATGCTGCGGCTGAGATGGAACTGTTCCGGCCAAAGCACTGCCCGGGGATCGGGCGACCACCAGAGGATCGGGTCGCCGGGGGAAAACCAGGGAAAAATACCACGCTGATAGGCCATCAGCAGACGCGCGGGGCTTAGATCGCCGCCGAGCGCCAGCAGGCCGTTAGGTTCACGCAGGGCGCCTTCCGGAGAAGGGAAGGCGATAGAATGCCGGGAGAGCTGAACCAGACGCATTTTAACCTCAATACGCATCAGCAAAAATTAGATAATAGCCTACAGACGCTGTTTAAACTGGAAGTACCGGCCCTGTTTAGCGAGCAGCTCCGCGTGACTACCTTGCTCAATTATCTGGCCGTTGTCCATGACTATTATCTGATTAAAACGCGCCAGGCCTCGCAGGCGGTGGGTGACCATCAGCACGGTTTTCTCGCGCATGACTTCTGCCAGCAGATGCAGGATCTGGCTTTCGGTGGCGGCATCCAGACCTTCTGTCGGTTCATCCAGCAGCATCAGCGGCGCATCGTGGAGCAGCGCGCGGGCGATGGCCAGCCGGCGCAGTTCGCCGCCGGAAAGCTGGCGTCCGCCTTCGCCCAGCCAGCCGTTGAGTCCGCCATCTTCCAGCAGTTTTTCCAGGCCTACCTTCTCAAGGGTGGCGCAGAGCAGAGTGTCATCAGCCTCAGGCGCCGCCAGCTGGAGGTTGTCGCGCAGGGTGGCGCTGAACAGATGCACGCGCTGCGGCACCACGCTCATTGACTGCCGCAGGGTGGCTTCGCTCAGCCCGGACAGCGGCTGGTCGTTGAGCAATATCTCTCCCTGCGCCGGATCCCATGCGCGGGTGAGCAACTGCAACAGCGTCGACTTTCCGCAGCCGGTTCGGCCAAGAATAGCGATATGTTCCCCGGCGGCAATCTGCAGGGAGATGTTCTCCAGGGCGGGGGAGGGCTGCTGCGGGTAGCGGAAGGTGACCTGCCTGAAGGTTAAGGCCACCTGCGCAGGCCTGCTGGCCTCGCCCTCAACGAAGGAGACTTCCGGCTGCTGGTCAGTGATCTGCGAGATCCGCAGCGCGGAGGCGATCACCTGACCTAAATGCTGGAAAGCGCCGGTGACGGGCGCCAGGGCTTCGAAAGCCGCCAGGGCGCAGAAGACGAACAGGGCGATCAGCGCCCCGGGCTGACTGTTGCCGCCGACGCCGTCTGAGGCCAGCCAGAGCATGGCCACCACGGCGACTCCGCCGATTAACAGCATTAGCGCCTGTGAAAGCGCGGTCAGCTCGGCCTGGCGACGCTGCGCGTCCTGCCAGCTGAGCTCGGTTTTTTCCATTTGCGCGCGATAGCGGTCGCTGGCGTTAAACACCATCAGCTCCGCCTGGCCCTGCAGCCAGGCGGTAAGCTGTTGCCGATACTGGCCGCGCAGCTGGGTCATACTCTCTCCGGCCGGTTTACCGGCGCGATAGAACAGCGGCGGCATAACCAGCAGGGTCACCAGCATGATGCCGCCGAGCGTCAGCGCGAGGGTAACGTCGAGCAGGCTTAATCCGCAGGTCACCACCACAATCACCACCAGCGCGCCGACCAGCGGCGAAATGACCCGCAGGTAGAGATGATCCAGGGTGTCGACGTCGGCGACTACGCGGTTGAGCAGTTCACCCTGGCGAAAGCGCGCCAGCCCCGCCGGAGAGAGGGGGAGCAGTTTGCTGAAGGTGAAGACGCGCAGGTGCTGCAGCACGCGGAAGGTGGCATCGTGGCTGACCAGACGCTCGAAATAGCGTCCGGCGGTACGGATAATCGCTGCGCCGCGGACGCCCGCAGCGGGCAGCATATAGTTAAAACTGTAGATCCCGGCGACGCCCACCACCGCAGAGGCGGAGAGAAACCAGCCGGAGAGCGTCAGCAGGCCGATACTGGCCAGCAGGGTCACAATAGCCAGTACGATGCCGAGCAGCAGCATCCATTTGTGGCGTTTATACAGTGCCAGATAGGGTAAGAGCGCGCGCATTTAAATCTCCTCCTGACGATGGGCCAACAGCGCCGAGAAGACCCCGCCGGCGCGGGCCAGCGTGGCGTAGTCGCCTTGTTCGATAATCTGTCCGTCCTGCATCACCCAGACGGCATCCCAGTCCGCCAGACCCTCAAGCTGATGGGTAACCAGCAGCGTGGTTTGCTGGGTAGAGGCGTGGGTCAACGCCTGCATGACCCGTTGTTCGCTATGGGCGTCGAGGCTGGCGGCGGGTTCATCCAGCAGCAGCAGGCGGCACGGCACCAACAGCGCGCGGGCGACCGCGATACGCTGCGCCTGGCCGACCGACAGACGGCCCGCCTGATCGCCCACGGCGGTATGGATCCCATCCGGTAGCAGAGCGATAAACTCGCTCACCCAGGCCTTGTCCAGCGCCAGCCGAAGCTGGGCATCGCTGGCTTCCGGCCACGCCAGCAGCACATTTTCCCGCAGCGTGGCGGCAGGAAGCTGGGGATTCTGCCCCACCCAGCTTAACAGGCGACGCCAGCGATCGGCGTCCAGCTCGCGCAGCTCCACGCCGTTGACCTTCAGCGAACCTTCATAGGGCAAAAAGCCGAGCAGGGTGTTCAGCAGGGAACTTTTCCCTGAGCCGCTCTGCCCCACCAGCACCACCCGCGCGCCTGCAGGCAGTGAAAAATTCAGCGGCCCGGCGAGGACTTTCCCGTCGGGAGATTTAATCAGCAGATCGCGCGCTTCCACGCCAATCAGATCGTTATCATTTAAGGTTTTTTCGCCACGCTCCACCTGGGTCAGCGGGGTTTCCATAAACGTTTTCAGACTGTCCGCAGCGCCGACGGCCTGGGCTTTGGCATGGTAGAAGGTGCCCAGGTCGCGTAATGGCTGGAAAAACTCCGGGGCGAGGATCAGCGTCAGGAAGCCCGCCATCAGCGTGACGCCCGCGCCATAGTGGCCGAAGTTAAGCTCGCCCAGGTATGAGAAGCCGAAATAAACCGCTACCAGCGCAATGGAGAGCGAGGTGAAAAACTCCAGTACTCCGGAGGAGAGGAACGCCAGGCGCAGGACTTCCATGGTGCGTTGGCGAAAGTCCTGCGAGGCGTCGCGAATATTATCCGTTTCGGCCTGACCACGGTGAAAAATACGCAAGGTTTCCATGCCGCGCAGACGGTCGAGGAAGTGGCCGCTGAGGCGGGCCAGCGCCTGGAAGTTACGCCGGTTGGCATCGGCGGCGCCCATCCCAACCAGGGCCATGAACAGGGGGATCAGCGGCGCGGTGCCGAGGAGGATCAGCGCGGCGGCCCAGTTGATCGGGAAAATAGTGATAACGATCAGCAGCGGCACGCAGGCCGCCAGCGTCATCTGCGGCAGGTAGCGGGCATAATAGTCATGCATATCGTCGATCTGCTCGAGGATAAGCGTCGCCCAGCTGCCGGCCGGTTTACCCTGGATCCACGCCGGGCCCGCCTGCTGGAGACGGTCGAGCACCTGGCGGCGAATTTCATAGCGAATATGCTGTCCGGCCTGAAAGCCGACCCGTTCACGCAGCCAGACCACCCAGGCGCGCAGCACAAAGGTCAGCACCAGCAGGGTCAGCGGCAGCAGCAGGGCGGTCGCAGGAATATTCTCCATCACCATCCGGTGCAGGATCCGCGCCAGGAACCAGGCCTGCGCCACGATCAGCAGACCGCTCGCCACGCCGAGGAGGCGGGAAATCATCAACCAGCGACGGGAGATAATGCTTTGCTGTTTTAACCAGCGGGTTAACTCTTGTTGACGGGTTTTATTCATTGCGCGCTTAGCAGGTGTCGTTATGGGAATATTGGGCACGGCAATGTTACATCGCGGCAAAAATAAAGGCGACTTTTCGTCGCCTTCTTTACCTTTGTTACTGACTTGTAAAGATTATTTGCACGCGTCAGCCAGACCGTCGAGGTAACGTTCAGCGTCCAGCGCCGCCATGCAGCCGGTGCCGGCGGAGGTGATAGCCTGACGATAAATATGGTCCATGACATCGCCGGCGGCAAACACGCCCGGGATGCTGGTCTGGGTCGCATTGCCGTGGATACCGGACTGCACTTTGATGTAGCCGTTCTCCAGCTCCAGCTGACCTTCAAAGATGGCGGTGTTCGGGCTGTGGCCGATGGCGACAAACAGACCGGCTACTTCCAGGGACTCGACGTTGTCGCTGTTTTTGGTATCGCGCAGACGCAGGCCGTTGACGCCCATCTGGTCGCCGGTCACCTCTTCGAGGGTGCGATCGGTATGCAGCACGATGTTGCCGCTTGCCACTTTGTCCATCAGGCGTTTGATGAGGATTTTTTCCGCACGGAAGGAATCGCGACGGTGGATCAGATGTACCTCAGAGGCGATGTTCGACAGATACAGGGCCTCTTCAACCGCGGTGTTGCCGCCGCCGATCACCGCCACTTTCTGGTTGCGATAGAAGAATCCGTCACAGGTGGCGCACGCGGAAACGCCGCGGCCCTTGAAGGCTTCTTCGGAAGGCAGACCCAGGTAACGGGCTGAAGCGCCGGTGGCGATAATCAGCGCGTCACAGGTGTATTCGCCGCTGTCGCCGGTCAGACGGAACGGCCGGTTTTGCAGGTCGACGCGGCTGATATGGTCGAAAATAATCTCGGTTTCAAATTTCGCGGCATGCTCGTGCATGCGCTCCATCAGCAGCGGACCGGTCAAATCGTTCGGATCGCCTGGCCAGTTTTCCACTTCCGTCGTGGTGGTCAGCTGACCGCCTTTTTCCATCCCGGTGATCAGCACCGGCTGCAGGTTGGCGCGCGCGGCATAGACCGCCGCGGTGTATCCCGCAGGTCCAGAACCAAGAATAAGCAGTTTACTGTGTTTGGCTGTGCCCATGAGATCCCCATAATAATTGGCATACATTGGGCTGGGATTGTAGGGAATTTGTTGTCGTAAAAAAAGAGCGCAGCGATTTTGTTAACGATGTGTGCAATAGAAGCGGCCGATGAATTGGCGATTTTCCCGGCAAGGAATATAACTATTTCTACTGTTGGCGGGACAATTATAAGACGAAAAAATGAGAATCAACCAGGGTGGATGATGAATATCTGGCATCTTGTACTAAAAATCGATGTTTTGCTTTGACAATCCCCTGTGCTTTTGCGAAAACATTCAAGGAAGAAGAAAAGCAGTATTTGGCGTGCGGCGAATTTTCATGCACGCAAATGCCATTTTTATCCGGGTTAACGAAATCTACGCATGGTGTGGACAGACGCCATGCGTGATATCGGTGACTGCCGTCAGGCAACGGGCTTCTCACGTACCCCTGGGTTACCTAATGTCGTACGGGTAATAACAGGATGGGCTCTGGCAGTGAAGGCACAGAGCCGGAACAGGAGTAGGGAAGGAATACAGAGAGACAATAATAATGGTAGATAGCAAGAAGCGCCCTGGCAAAGATCTCGACCGCATTGATCGTAACATCCTGAATGAATTGCAAAAAGATGGGCGAATTTCTAACGTCGAGCTTTCTAAACGGGTGGGACTTTCTCCGACGCCTTGCCTTGAGCGTGTGCGTCGTCTTGAAAGACAGGGTTTTATTCAGGGCTATACGGCGCTGCTCAACCCGCATTATCTGGATGCATCACTTCTGGTATTTGTTGAGATTACTCTGAATCGTGGCGCACCGGATGTGTTTGAGCAATTTAACGCCGCAGTGCAAAAACTTGAAGAAATTCAAGAGTGTCATCTGGTTTCCGGTGATTTCGACTATCTGTTGAAAACCCGCGTACCGGATATGTCAGCGTATCGTAAATTACTGGGCGAGACCTTGCTGCGCCTGCCGGGCGTTAACGACACCCGTACCTATGTGGTAATGGAAGAAGTCAAGCAAAGTAATCGTCTGGTTATTAAGACGCGCTAACACGGAACAGGTGCAAACTCGACGTAGTTTGATTACACTCCTGTTAATCCATACAGCAACAGTGCCGGGGAGACCCGGCGCTGTTGTCCGTTTTAGCAGCAGGCAGGAAACAGCCTGATACCTGGAGAGCCTTTCTTGAGCCAGGAATACACCGAAGACAAAGAAGTCAAACTTACCAAACTCAGCAGCGGGCGCCGACTCCTTGAGGCGATGCTCATCCTTTGCTCCCTCTTCGCCATCTGGCTGATGGCGGCATTACTGAGCTTTAACCCCTCGGACCCAAGCTGGTCGCAAACGGCATGGCATGAGCCTATTCATAATTTAGGCGGCGCCCCCGGCGCGTGGCTTGCCGATACCCTGTTTTTCATTTTTGGCGTCATGGCCTATACCATCCCGGTGATCATCATCGGCGGATGCTGGTTTGCCTGGCGGCATCAGGAAAACGACGAATACATTGATTATTTCGCCGTTTCTCTGCGTCTCATCGGTGCGTTAGCCCTGATCCTGACCTCCTGCGGTCTGGCGGCGATTAACGCCGATGATATCTGGTACTTCGCCTCTGGCGGGGTGATTGGCAGCCTGCTGAGCACCACCCTGCAACCGCTGCTGCACAGCAGCGGCGGCACCATCGCTCTGTTGTGCATCTGGGCGGCCGGCCTGACGCTGTTTACCGGCTGGTCGTGGGTCAGCATTGCGGAAAAACTGGGCGGCGGCATCCTGTCCGTACTCACCTTTGCCAGCAACCGCACCCGTCGGGACGATACCTGGGTCGATGAAGGCGAATACGAAGACGACGATGAAGAGTACGACGACGAAGAGGCGGCAACCCCCCAGGAGTCGCGTCGGGCCCGTATCTTGCGCAGCGCGCTGGCGCGGCGTAAACGTCTGGCCGAGAAGTTTACCAACCCTATGGGGCGTAAAACCGACGCGGCGCTTTTCTCCGGCAAACGGATGGACGACGGGGAAGAGGCCGTGCAGTACAGCGCCAGCGGTGCGCCTGTCGCCGCCGACGATGTACTGTTTTCCGGCGCCAGCGCCGCGCGCCCGGGCGATTTCGACCCTTACGATCCGTTGCTGAACGGCCACAGTATCGCTGAGCCGGTGGGCGCAGCGGCGGCGGCCACTGCCGCGCCGCAGGCGTGGGGCGAGTCGACGGCGGGCCATCAGGGCGCTGCGCCGGCTTATCAGCCAGAAGCCAGCTATCCGCCGCAGCAGGCCTACCAGCCTGAACCCGCCCCGTTCCAGCAGGCTGCTTATCAGCCGCCAGCGGGGCAACCCGCGCCGCAGGCGTATCAGCCAGAGCCGGCGCAGTATCAACAGCCGGTTTACGATCCGCATGCCGGACAACAGCCTGCGCAGCAGGGGTATCAACCCGAGCATGCGCCGCACCAGCAGCCGGTTTACGATCCATATGCCGGACAACAGCCTGCGCCGCAGGGGTATCAACCCGAGCATGCGCCGCACCAGCAGCCGGTTTACGATCCATAT
>NZ_JBEAJA010000063.1:0-61891 GCF_040064755.1 Klebsiella sp. GB_Kp056
GAACCAGGGAATGCCGGTATCAAAAACCGGTGCCTTACCGCTTGGCGATACCCCAATACCGTCGCGGTGAACCGCAAATATCGAAGAAATATGGCTGGGGTACCTGGATTCGAACCAGGGAATGCCGGTATCAAAAACCGGTGCCTTACCGCTTGGCGATACCCCATCCGTACAACGCTGACTGGTGAATGGTGCGGGAGGCGAGACTTGAACTCGCACACCTTGCGGCGCCAGAACCTAAATCTGGTGCGTCTACCAATTTCGCCACTCCCGCAAAAAAAAGATGGTGGCTACGACGGGATTCGAACCTGTGACCCCATCATTATGAGTGATGTGCTCTAACCAGCTGAGCTACGTAGCCATCTTTTTTTTCGCGTAACCTTATCGGCGTTGCGGGGCGCATTATGCGTATTGGGCCTGCGAGCGTCAACCTCTTTTTCAAGGAAAATCGTTGTAATGTGACTGTTTGGTTAGGTTGCGAACAGCTCGCTGCAATAATCGGCAATTATTGGTTATTTATCGTTTTTCAGCGGCATAAATCCCGCAAAAAGAAAACGGACCCCGGAGGGTCCGTTTCGCGTTTCATCGCCTGTCAGGGCTTATTTATAGGCCGACTGGTGGACGCCCACCGCGCGGCCTGACGGATCGTTCATGGTTTTGAACGCTTCATCCCATTCAATGGCTTTGGCAGAAGAGCAGGCCACCGACGGACCGCCAGGGACACACTCCGCCGCGCTTGGCAGCGGGAACAGCTCTTCGAAGATCTCGCGGTACAGATAGCCTTCTTTGGAGGTCGGCGTGTTGTACGGGAAGCGGAAGCTTGCGGTTTCCAGCTGCTGGTCGCTGATCTGTTTCGCGGCCACTTCTTTCAGCGTATCGATCCAGCTATAGCCGACGCCGTCAGAGAATTGCTCCTTCTGACGCCACGCCACGCTGGCCGGCAGATAGGATTCAAAGCATTCGCGCAGCACGTGTTTTTCCATTTTACCGTTGCCGCACATCTTATCCTGCGGGTTGATGCGCATCGCCACGTCGAGGAACTTCTTATCGAGGAACGGCACGCGGGCTTCCACGCCCCAGGCGGACATCGCTTTGTTGGCGCGAGCGCAGTCAAACATATGCAGCGCCTGCAGCTTACGCACCGTCTCTTCATGCAGTTCTTTGGCGTTCGGCGCCTTATGGAAGTAGAGGTAGCCGCCGAACACTTCGTCCGAGCCTTCGCCGGAAAGCACCATTTTGATGCCCATGGCTTTTATTTTACGCGACATCAGGTACATCGGCGTCGAAGCGCGAATGGTGGTCACATCGTAGGTTTCGATGTGATAGATAACGTCGCGGATCGCATCCAGCCCTTCCTGAACGGTAAAGTGAATTTCATGGTGCACGGTGCCGAGGTGGTTAGCCACTTCCTGCGCCGCTTTCAGGTCGGGAGAGCCTTCCAGACCGACCGCGAAGGAGTGCAGCTGCGGCCACCAGGCTTCGCTACGCTCCTGATCTTCGACGCGACGGGCGGCGAATTTCTTGGTGATGGCGGAGATGACCGAAGAATCAAGGCCGCCGGAGAGCAGCACGCCGTAGGGCACGTCGGACATCAGGTGGCTTTTCACCGACTCTTCCAGCGCCTGGCGCAGCTCGTTCTTATCGGTAACGTTGTCTTTTACCGCGTCGTAATCGAACCAGTCGCGCTGATAGTACTGGCGAATTTCACCGTCTTTGCTCCACAGGTAGCTGCCCGCCGGGAACTCTTTAATGGTGCGGCACACCGGCACCAGGGCTTTCATTTCTGAGGCGACGTAGAAGTTGCCGTGTTCGTCATGGCCCATATACAGCGGAATAATACCGATATGGTCGCGACCAATTAAGTACGCGTCTTTTTCGCTGTCGTACAGGGCGAAGGCGAACATCCCCTGCAGGTCGTCGAGGAACGCCGGGCCTTTTTCCTGATACAGCGCGAGGATCACTTCGCAGTCGGAGCCGGTCTGGAACTGATAGCGATCGCCATATTCCGCGCGCAGCGCCTGATGGTTGTAGATTTCGCCGTTAACGGCCAGCGCATGGGTTTTTTCGGCGTTGTACAGCGGCTGGGCGCCGGCGTTGACGTCGACAATCGACAGGCGCTCGTGCGCCAGAATCGCTTTGTCGCTGGCATACACGCCAGACCAGTCCGGACCGCGATGGCGCATCAGGCGGGAAAGCTCCAGCGCCTTTTTACGCAGCTCGCCTGCGTCAGTTTTAATATCCAGTACGCCAAAAATAGAACACATAGCCTTCTCCATTACCCTGTCGTGTTTGATGTTGTGCTGGCTTCGTCTCGTGGCGAAGCCTGAGTGCGTGCTTAAGAAAATGCCGTAAAGGGGGAGCCGGCGCAAGGGTTTTACGGCCGGAAAAAGAAAAAACGCAACTGCGATTGTTGAATAGTAAAAAAAGAGTATCTTTTGAACTGCTTTATTGAAGAATACGCAATTATAAGCCGTTTTCATTAGATGGGGGGCTTTTAGCAGGCGTCAGAAATGAACAACCACGTCCTGAGACGTGGCTGGCATTAGAAAATATCGATTTCCGCGACGGAAGGGTAGATCCACGACGGGCGGAACGGCATGCTGTCGATGTCGTCGAGGGTCGAGACGCCGGAGAGCACCAGAATGGTCTCCAGCCCCGCCTGGAAGCCGGCCAGAATGTCGGTGCGCAGATTGTCGCCGACGATCACCGTCTGTTCGGAGTGGGCCTGCATTTTGTTCAGCGCTGAGCGGATGATCCACGGGCTGGGTTTACCGACGTAAAACGGCTTACGGCCGGAGATCTTCTCGATCCCGGCGCACAGGGCGCCGCAGGCCGGGTAGAAGCCGCGACCGTGAGTATCCGGGTTGGTGGCAATGAAGCGGGCGCCATTGGCGACAAAGAAGGCCGCCTTATGCATCATCTCCCAGTTAAAGGAGCGGGTTTCCCCGACGATGACAAAATCCGGGTTGACATCGGTAATGGTAAAGCCGGCTTTATACAGCTCGTGGATCAGCGCCCCTTCACCCACCACATAGGCTTTCTTGCCTTCCTGGCGGCGCAGAAAATCGGCCGTCGCCATCGCCGAGGTGTAAAAGGCGCTATCCGGCACCTCAATCCCGGCGGTGGCGAAACGGTTCGCCAGATCCTGGCCGGTTTGCGACGGGTAGTTGGTCAGCATCACCAGCGGCATGCCTTTATCGAGGATGCGCTTGATAAACTCGGCAGCGCCGGGAACGGCGACGTTATCGTGCATCAGCACGCCGTCAATATCACAAATTATGTTTTGAATGGTCATGGTGGGTCCAGAATCATTAACAAAGACGAAACTATACGCGTCATCGATGCGGTTTCACACCTCTGACGGGCGATGCCCGCCAGTGACAGAGCGACGCGCTTATCTATAAAGGGGGGCGATTAGCTCTCAAGCAAGCGCTGCAGCAGCGTGCCATTGAGCATGGCGCGTTTGACCAGCGCGAAGGCGCCAATCGCTGAGCGATGATCGAGGGTGGAGCGCACCACCGGCAGGTTCTTACGAAACGCCTTCAGCGCCTGGGCGTTAATGCAGCCCTCAATGGCCGGGAGCAGCACTTTCTCGGCTTCCACAATTTCGCCGGCGACGACGATTTTTTGCGGATTGAACAGGTTGATGGCGATGGCGATCGTTTTTCCGAGGTGACGCCCTACGTACTCGATCACCTCGCAGGCCAGGGCATCGCCCTTGTTGGCCGCTTTGCAGATGGTTTTGATCGTGCAGTCATCGAGGGTCAGGCGGCTCTGGTAGCCCTGGTCCAGCAGATGGCGAACGCGATGTTCGATGGCGGCGTTCGCCGCGACGGTCTCCAGGCAGCCGAAGTTGCCGCAGTGGCAGCGTTCGCCCAGCGGATCGACCTGAATATGGCCAATTTCGCCCACGTTGCCGTTACGGCCAATAAAAATGCGTCCGTTGGAGATGATCCCCGCCCCGGTGCCGCGGTGCACGCGCACCAGAATGGAGTCTTCGCAGTCCTGGCTTGCGCCAAAATAGTGCTCGGCCAGCGCCAGACTGCGGATATCGTGCCCGACAAAGCAGGTAACGTTGAAGCGTTTTTCCAGCGCCCCGACCAGGCCCCAGTTTTCCACCGCAATGTGCGGCATATAGCGGATCACGCCGCTTTCCGGATCCACCAGCCCCGGCAGGATCACCGAGATGGCGATCAGCTCGCGGATTTTGCGCTGACAGTTTTCGATAAAAGTGGCGATGATATTCAGCAGGGCGTGTTCCAGCGTTTCCTGGGTGCGCTCGGGCAGCGGGAAATGCTCCTCCTCCAGGGTCTTGCTGCTTAAATCATAGAGGGTCAGGGTGGCGTCATAGCGGCCAAGGCGCACGCCAATGGCGTTGAAGTTACGCGTCTCCGCAATGATGGAGATGGCGCGGCGCCCCCCGGTGGAGGCCTGCTGATCGACTTCTTTGATCAGGCCGCGCTCAATAAGCTGACGCGTGATTTTGGTCACGCTGGCAGGGGCAAGCTGGCTTTGTTCCGCGATCTGAATGCGCGAGATAGGCCCATGCTGGTCAATCAGGCGGTACACGGCCGCGCTGTTCAGTTGTTTTACGAGGTCAACGTTACCAATTTGAGCTTGTCCGCCTGCTGTCATACTTTTACTTACTCAGTGACGACCTCGTTACCATTAACGATGGTCTTGGTGATTTTATAATCGCGTGTAAAGGCGGTCAGGTTAGCGACCATACCCGGCGCAATGCTGCCGAGCTGCTTGTCCACACCAATGGCGCGCGCGGGATAGAGCGTCGCCATCCGCAATACTTCGTCCAGCGCCACACCGCAATGCTCAACCAGATTACGCACCCCTTCAATCATGGTCAGGGAAGATCCGCTGAGGGTGCCGTTTTCATCTACGCACAGCCCGTTGCGGTAGTATATTGTTTTCCCGGCAAAAATGAACTGGTCAATATTCGCCCCCGCCGGCGCGGTGGCGTCGGTGACCAGGCACAGTTTGTCGCCTTTCAGGCGCTTGGCGTTGCGCACGTTGGCGTAATCGACGTGCATCCCGTCGACAATAATACCGCAGTAGACATCCGGCTCGTCAAAAATCGCCCCGGCCAGACCCGGTTCGCGGCCGGTAATGTACGGCATCGCATTATACAGGTGGGTGGCGAAGGTAATGCCCGCGCGGAAGCCCACTTTCGCCTCTTTCAGCGTGGCGTTGGAGTGGCCCGCGGAGACGACGATCCCGGCGGCGACCAGTTTGCGGATCACTTCCGGCTCGACGCGCTCAGGGGCGAGGGTCACTTTGGTGATCACATCGGCGTTGTCGCACAGGAAATCGACCAGCGCCGCGTCCGGTTTACGCACGTAGTCGGGATTGTGGGTGCCTTTCTTAACGATATTCAGCCACGGTCCTTCAAGATGCAGACCCAGCGCCTGGTTCGGGTGCTTTTGCAGGTATTCGCGCATCACGCGGACGCCTTGCTTCATCAGATCGTCGCTGGAGGTAATCAGCGTCGGCAGGAAGCTGGTGCAGCCTGAGCGTTCGTTGGCCTTCTGCATGATTTCCAGCGTTTCGACAGTGACCGCGTCAGGGCTGTCGTTAAACTGCACGCCGCCGCAGCCGTTGAGCTGGACGTCGATAAAACCGGGGGCGAGGATTGCGCCGTTGACTGAGCGCTGCTCGATGTCAGACGGCAAATCTGCCAGCGGACAAAGACGTTCGATAAGGCCATTAGCGATAACAACCGCATGGTCATCGAGAATTTCATGACCGGTATAAACCCGGCCCTGGGTTAATGCATACATTACGACCCCCGGTATATACGCCTCATCAGGCCCGGGAACGTTCGTTTGCCGCCGGCCTGATGATGCATACAAAGAAAAAGATGGTCCCGCGCAAAGTCGCGGGACGCGACTACATTACAGACCTTTAATATTTTCAGCTTCTAATTCGTTGAAATATTTCAGCGTCTTCACTTTCAGCTCCATGGTGGACGGTTCGTCGCAGACGATCACCGCCTTCGGATGCAGCTGCAGACAGGTAATGGTCCACATGTGGTTGACGTTACCTTCAACTGCGGCCTGCAGCGCCAGCGCTTTCTGATGGCCCAGCACCAGAATCATGACTTCTTCTGCATCCAGCAGGGTGCCCACGCCGACGGTCAGCGCATATTTCGGCACCAGATCCACGTCGCCGTCGAAGAAGCGGGAGTTCGCCACACGGGTGTCATGGGTCAGGGTCTTAATACGGGTGCGGGACGCCAGAGAAGAGGCCGGTTCGTTGAACGCGATGTGGCCATCGTTGCCCACGCCGCCCATAAACAGGTGGATTTTACCGTAGGAACGAATTTTTTCTTCATAGCGACGGCATTCCGCATCGATGTCCGGCGCGTTACCATTCAGCAGGTTGATATTTTCTGCCGGAATATCAACGTGGTCAAAGAAATTACGGTGCATGAAGCTATGATAGCTTTCCGGATGCTCTTTCGGCAGGCCAACGTATTCATCCATGTTGAAGGTGACAACGTGCTTGAAGCTAACCTGGCCTGCTTTATGCATTTCAACCAGCGCCTTGTAGGCGGTGAGCGGGGTGCCGCCGGTGGGCAGACCCAGCACGAACGGACGGTCCGCGGTTGGTTTGAATGCATTAATGCGGTTCACGATATGGCGGGCAGCCCATTTACCGACCTGCTCAGCGGTTACCAGGGGGATCAGTCTCATTCTTCACCTCTATAGTTAAAAGTAGAATCTGGCGGATTGGCGCCAGCACTCTGAGGAGAGTATTGCAGCAACTGCGCCGACCGGGGTCAATCCGTGTTGATTTTTTGAATGATAAAATAAGTTTTCGATGTTAGCCAGTCTAAGGGAGGGGTGAATACGATATTTGGTGATAATTATCACAAAAAATACCCGTTTAATTTGCGATACGAATTAATTTTTCACACACTTTGCCGGTAAGTGATAAAACCGACCTTGTTACACAATAAAAAAGTGGCTTTGAAAATGAGCCTCATCGGGGTCTCATAGGGGGAATAAGATGAATATTTTAGGTTTCTTTCAGCGACTGGGTAGGGCGTTACAGCTCCCTATCGCAGTGCTGCCGGTCGCGGCATTGCTGCTGCGTTTCGGGCAACCAGACCTGTTGAATGTACCCTTCATCGCGCAAGCGGGTGGGGCTATCTTCGACAACCTGGCGCTGATCTTTGCTATCGGTGTGGCGTCAAGCTGGTCCAAGGATAACGCCGGTTCTGCGGCGCTGGCCGGGGCAGTAGGTTATTTCGTGATGACCAAAGCGATGGTCACCATCAATCCGGAAATCAACATGGGCGTACTGGCCGGTATCATTACCGGTCTGGTAGCAGGGGCGGTGTACAATCGCTGGGCCGGCATCAAGCTGCCGGACTTCCTGAGCTTCTTCGGCGGCAAACGCTTCGTGCCGATCGCCACCGGCTTCTTCTGTTTGATCCTCGCGGCGCTCTTCGGCTACGTCTGGCCGCCGGTGCAGCACGCTATCCATGCGGGCGGCGAGTGGATCGTTTCCGCAGGGGCGCTGGGTTCCGGTATCTTCGGCTTTATCAACCGTCTGCTGATCCCGACCGGTCTGCATCAGGTGCTGAACACCATCGCCTGGTTCCAGATTGGTGAGTTCACGAACGCCGCAGGCGCCGTGTTCCACGGCGACATCAACCGCTTCTACGCCGGCGACGGCACCGCGGGGATGTTCATGTCCGGCTTCTTCCCGATCATGATGTTTGGTCTGCCGGGCGCGGCGCTGGCGATGTATCTGGCCGCTCCGAAAGCGCGTCGTCCGATGGTGGGCGGTATGCTGCTGTCTGTTGCCATCACCGCGTTCCTGACCGGGGTAACCGAGCCGCTGGAATTCCTGTTCATGTTCCTGGCTCCGCTGCTGTACCTCCTGCACGCGGTACTGACCGGTATCAGCCTGTTCATCGCAACGGCGCTGGGCATTCATGCGGGCTTCTCCTTCTCCGCAGGCGCTATTGACTACGTGCTGATGTACAGCCTGCCGGCCGCCAGCAAAAACGTCTGGATGCTGCTGGTGATGGGCGTGGTGTTCTTCTTCGTCTACTTCCTGCTGTTCAGCGCGGTGATCCGCATGTTCAACCTGAAAACGCCGGGTCGTGAAGACAAAGCCGCTGACGTGGTAACGGAAGAAGCGAACAGCAACACTGAAGAAGGCCTGACCCAGCTGGCGACCAGCTATATCGCCGCGGTGGGCGGAACGGACAACCTGAAAGCGATTGACGCCTGTATCACCCGTCTGCGCCTGACCGTGGGCGATTCGGCGAAAGTCAACGACGCCGCCTGTAAACGTCTCGGCGCGTCCGGGGTGGTGAAACTGAATAAGCAAACCATCCAGGTTATCGTCGGCGCGAAGGCAGAGTCTATCGGCGATGAGATGAAAAAAGTGGTGACCCGCGGCCCGGTAGCGGCAGCGGCAGCCGCGCCGGCTGGCAACGTCGCCACCGCAGCGCCCGCGGCTAAACCGCAGGCGGTAGCGAACGCGAAGACCGTTGAGTCGCTGGTTTCGCCGATTACCGGTGACGTGGTGGCCCTCGAACAGGTGCCGGACGAAGCCTTCGCCAGCAAAGCCGTCGGCGACGGTATCGCGGTGAAACCGACCAGCAATATCGTGGTGGCCCCGGCCGCCGGTACCGTGGTGAAAATTTTCAACACTAACCACGCGTTCTGCCTCGAAACCAACAACGGTGCGGAAA
Organism: Klebsiella sp. GB_Kp056; assembly: GCF_040064755.1. Classification (NCBI taxonomy): domain Bacteria; kingdom Pseudomonadati; phylum Pseudomonadota; class Gammaproteobacteria; order Enterobacterales; family Enterobacteriaceae; genus Klebsiella; species Klebsiella sp. GB_Kp056. The sequence continues at coordinate 8,726 of NZ_JBEAJA010000063.1, forward strand.
TCGTTGTCCACATGGGTATCGACACCGTGGCGTTGGAAGGCAAGGGCTTCAAACGTCTGGTTGAAGAGGGCGCGGACGTGAAGGCGGGCGAGCCGATTCTGGAAATGGATCTGGACTTCCTCAACGCCAACGCGCGCTCGATGATTAGCCCGGTGGTCTGCAGCAACAGCGATGACTACAGCGCGCTGGTGATACTGGCGAGCGGTAAGGTCGTTGCCGGCCAGACGCCGCTGTATGAGATTAAAGGCAAGTAAGGCTCCTGAGTCGAGTTTATGCCTCAGCGGCGAAGGGAAACCTTCGCCGCTTTTTTTTGCAGCAATCGGCTCCATAATCCTCTTCTGATACCTATTTTACGTAACTAATAGTTGTCACTACGCCCTGCTTGTAAGATCATGTGCCGTTATACGTTGTTTACGCTTTGAGGAACCCGTGATGAGTGAGGCAGAAGCCCGCCCGACTAACTTTATCCGTCAGATCATTGATGAAGATCTGGCTACCGGTAAGCACACCACCGTTCACACCCGCTTCCCGCCGGAGCCGAACGGTTATCTGCACATTGGCCATGCGAAATCCATCTGCCTGAACTTCGGCATCGCCCAGGATTATCAGGGCCAATGCAACCTGCGTTTCGATGACACCAACCCGGTGAAAGAAGATATCGAATACGTGGAGTCGATTAAAAACGACGTGCAGTGGTTAGGTTTCCACTGGTCCGGGGACGTTTGCTACTCGTCTGATTACTTTGATCAGCTGCATCAGTATGCGGTTGAGCTGATCAACAAAGGCCTGGCCTATGTTGATGAACTCTCTCCTGATGAAATTCGTGAATATCGCGGCACCCTGAAAGCGCCGGGTAAGAACAGCCCGTATCGCGACCGCAGCGTGGAAGAAAACCTGGCGTTGTTCGAAAAAATGCGCAGCGGCGGCTTCGAAGAGGGCAAGGCCTGCCTGCGCGCGAAGATCGATATGGCGTCGCCGTTCATCGTGATGCGCGATCCGGTGCTGTACCGCATTAAGTTCGCTGAGCATCATCAGACCGGCAACAAGTGGTGCATCTACCCGATGTACGACTTCACCCACTGCATCAGCGATGCGCTGGAAGGCATTACCCACTCGCTGTGTACCCTGGAGTTCCAGGACAACCGTCGTCTGTACGACTGGGTGCTGGACAACATCAGCATCCCGGTTCACCCGCGCCAGTACGAATTCTCGCGCCTGAATCTTGAATACACGGTGATGTCCAAGCGTAAGCTGAACCAGCTGGTGACCGAGAAGCACGTGGAAGGCTGGGACGATCCGCGTATGCCGACTATCTCCGGTCTGCGTCGCCGTGGCTACACCGCTGAATCCATCCGCGAGTTCTGCAAGCGCATCGGCGTGACCAAGCAGGACAACACTATTGAGATGGCGTCGCTGGAGTCCTGCATTCGCGAAGATCTCAACGAAAACGCGCCGCGCGCGATGGCAGTGATCGATCCGGTGAAACTGGTTATCGAGAACTACCCGCAGGGCGAAAGCGAAATGGTGGCGATGCCGAACCATCCGAACAAGCCGGAGATGGGCAGCCGCGAAGTGCCGTTCAGCGCGGAAATCTGGATCGACCGCGCGGACTTCCGTGAAGAAGCCAACAAGCAGTACAAGCGTCTGGTGCTGGGCAAAGAAGTGCGTCTGCGCAACGCCTACGTCATCAAAGCGGAACGCGTGGAGAAAGATGCCGAAGGCAATATCACCACTATCTTCTGTACCTACGATGCCGACACCCTGAGCAAAGATCCGGCTGACGGCCGCAAGGTCAAAGGCGTGATCCACTGGGTGAGCGCGGCGCATGCGCTGCCGGTAGAGATCCGTCTCTACGATCGCCTGTTCAGCGTACCAAACCCGGGCGCAGCGGAGGATTTCCTCGCGGTGATCAATCCGGAATCGCTGGTGATCAAACAGGGTTACGCGGAGCCGAGCCTGGCGCAGGCGGAAGCCGGTAAAGCTTACCAGTTTGAGCGTGAAGGTTACTTCTGCCTCGACAGCCGCTATGCAACCGCAACCAGTCTGGTGTTTAACCGCACCGTCGGTTTGCGCGATACCTGGGCGAAAGCGGGCGAATAACAATTTCCCTACCGTCAAAGCGCCGCACTCTGCGGCGCTTTTTTTGTTTCAGAATCAGCCAATTACTCTTTTTATTTTCGCGAAGCGAATTAATTCTGTTTCAAATCGGAAATAAATAACGCTTCTGATATTTCCTGTCTCATACAAAAAACCAATGTAATCGCTTTCAGGTTTTGCGTTTTTCCCTGATTTTGCAATGACTTCCATGACAAAATCATCAGAGATAAGACTGTAACAAAACGACATAAATTATGTGCGCTTTGTCATAATCTTAAGCTTTGCCTCACGAAAAACATTGATAATTCGCGTCACGAAAAATAGTCTATCTACAGTGGTTTCGCGGCCTTTTTCACCGCCCCACATTTTGCAGTGTTATTTATTTTTTTTAGCGAATGACCCCCTGGTCTTCGCCTTTTAAAACGTCAAAGAGGATATGCACATGCGTACGTTTAGTGGCAAACGTAGTACGCTGGCGCTGGCTATTGCCGCCGTCACCGCGATGTCGGGCTGGGTTGTGATTCCGCAGGCCAGCGCAGCAGGCTTTATCGATGATTCTACTTTAACCGGCGGTATCTATTACTGGCAGCGTGAGCGTGACCGTAAAGATGTGACCGACGGCGACAAATACAAAACCAACCTTTCCCACTCCACCTGGAACGCCAACCTGGACTTCCAGTCCGGCTATGCCGCCGATATGTTTGGCCTTGATATTGCGGCGTTTACCGCGATTGAAATGGCGGAGAACGGCGACAGCGGCCACCCGAACGAAATCGCCTTCTCGTCGCGTAACAAAGCCTATGACGAAGACTACTCCGGCGATAAGAGCGGCATCAGCCTGTATAAAGCCGCTGCGAAATTCAAATACGGTCCGGCGTGGGCGCGCGCGGGCTACATCCAGCCAACCGGTCAGACCCTGCTGGCGCCGCACTGGAGCTTTATGCCGGGTACCTATCAGGGGGCGGAAGCCGGGGCCAACTTCGACTATGGCACCGCGGGCGCGTTAAGTTTCTCCTACATGTGGACGAACGAGTATAAAGCGCCATGGCATATCGAGATGGATGATTTCTACCAGAACGATAAGAAGACCAAAGTCGATTATCTCCACTCCGTCGGCGCCAAATATGATTTCAAAAACGACCTGGTGCTGGAGGCGGCATTTGGTCAGGCTCAGGGCTATATCGATCAGTACTTTGCTAAAGCCAGCTACAAGTTTGACGTCGCCGGCGCGCCGTTGAGCACCAGCTACCAGTTCTACGGCACTCGCGATAAGGTCAGCAACGGCGGGGTCAACGACATCTATGACGGCACCGCATGGCTGCAGGCGTTAACCTTTGGCTATAAAGTGGCGGATGTGCTGGATCTGCGTCTGGAAGGGACCTGGGTGAAGGCCGATGGCCAGCAGGGCTACTTCCTGCAGCGTATGACCCCGACCTACGCCTCCTCCAACGGTCGTCTCGATATCTGGTGGGATAACCGTTCCGACTTCAACGCCAACGGCGAAAAAGCGGTCTTCTTCGGCGCGATGTATGACATGAAAAACTGGGATATGCCGGGCTGGGCGTTTGGCGCGTCTTATGTGTACGCCTGGGATGCGAAGCCGGGCAAAATGTCCTCCCCGGACGCCTACTATGACGCTGATTACCGTCTGAAAGAGTCGGCCTACAGCCTGGATGCGCTGTATACCGTGCAGGAAGGCCGGGCGAAGGGCACGCTGTTTAAACTGCACTTTACCCAGTACGACAACCATTCCGATATTCCGAGCTGGAGCGGCGGCTACGGCAACATCTTCCAGGATGAGCGCGACGTGAAGTTCATGGTTATCGCCCCGTTCACAATTTTCTGATGCCTGCGCGGCGGGCGTGAGCCTGCCGCACCTCTGGGAGAACGACAATGAAAAAAATGCTGCTTATTGCCATGATGGCATCGGCTCTGGTGGCCTGCACCACGTCGCCGGCACCGAAAGAAGACACCAAACTGAAAGATGCCTATAGCGCCTGTATTAATACGGCGGAAGGCAATCCGGACAAAATTGAAGCCTGCCAGAGCGTACTGAATGTCCTGAAAGAGGATAAACAGCACCAGCAGTTTGCTCACCAGGAGAGCGTCCGGGTACTGGATTATCAGCAGTGTATCCAGGCTACCCGTACCGGTAACGATCAGGCGGTGAAAGCGCGCTGCGACCAGATCTGGAAAGAGATCCGCAGCAATAACACCACCCATTAAGCCAGACGGCAGCGGCAAACGGGCGGAGTCTATCTCCGCCCGTTTGTTTTTTTAGCGCTGACTCTCCGCCGGCTGATAGCCGCGACTCAGGCGCACGAACAGCAGCGCGGTGGCGATGAACCCGCACAGCGCAGCGCACATCAGCCACCATCCCGGCGCGCTTTTATCGCCGGTAAGCTCGACCAGGGCAGTGGAGATAGCCGGCGTCAGGCCACCGAAGATGGCGGTGGCGAGGCTGAAGGCCAGCGAAAAGCCCACGGTGCGGACATAAACCGGCATCACTTCGGTGAGCGCCGCCACCATCGCGCCGTTATACATGCCAAAGAAGAAGGAAAACCACAACAGGACCAGCGTCATACGGGTGAAATCCGGCGCGGCGGTGAGCCAGTGCATCACCGGCCAGGTGGTGAGCAGCGCCAGCACGGTAATCCCCATCAGCACCGGGCGACGACCGATCCGATCGGAGATCGCGCCGCCAATCGGTAACCAGATAAAATTGGAGATGCCCACCAGCATGGTGACCAGCAGGCTGTCGCGGGCGCTGAGGTGCAGCACTGCTCTGCCGTAGGTTGGCGTATAGACGGTAATAAAGTAGAAAGTGGTGGTGGTCATCGCTACCAGCAGCGTCCCCGCGGTAATAATGCGCCAGTTTCTGGCGATGGTGGTCAGGATCTCTTTGGTATCCGGGCGATGTTTACGCTGCAGGAATTCCTCGGTCTCCTGCAGCGAGCGGCGCAGCACGAAAACCAGCGGAATGATCATACAGCCAATAAAAAAGGGGATGCGCCAGCCCCAGGCGGCAATCTCCTCATGTTCCAGCGTGGCGTTCAGCGCATAGCCGATCAGCGCCGCCATGATGATAGCCACCTGCTGGCTGGCGGACTGCCAGCTGGTATAGAAGCCTTTATTGCCCGGCGTAGCGATTTCAGAGAGATAGACCGACACTCCGCCAAGCTCGACGCCCGCCGAGAACCCCTGCAGCAGACGGCCCACTAACACGAGGATCGGCGCCAGTACGCCGATAGTCTGATAGCCAGGGACCAGGGCGATGAGTAGCGTCCCGCAGCCCATGATCGCCAGGGTGACCATCAGCCCTTTGCGGCGACCGATTCTGTCGATATAAGCGCCGAGCACCACCGCGCCGATAGGACGCATCAGGAAGCCCGAGCCAAATACCGCAAAGGTGAGCATCAGCGCCGCGAACTCGCTCTCCGCCGGAAAGAAGGTGCGGGCGATATAGGTGGCGTAAAAGCCAAACAGGAAGAAGTCGAACTGTTCGAGAAAATTACCGCTGGTCACGCGGAGGATAGCGCCGACGGTGCCGGCGCGGGTGGGTTGTTGGGTCATAGGGGGTGCTCTCCATTGTCTTTATCTTGTTGTTATCGGGTGCAGAGGGGCAGGTCAGTCGCCGGCGACGCCCGCCTGTTTTCCGCGGCGTTTCTCAATCGCCCACTTGAGTAACGCCGCACAGCGATAAAATCCGTGGGCAAATTTTCCATACGGCAGGGTTAAGAACAGGGCCATCACCACCCCGAGGTGGATGGCGAGCAGGACGCCCATCCACGAAGTATCCCGCCCCGCCAGCAGCGCCAGGCCGGTGAAGCTGGTCAGCAGCAGCAGCAGAATAAATCCGCGATCCATCGGTTTCTGCCGCGCGTCGCCGTGCAGCGGCGAGCGGCGCAGGTTCAGCCACAGCAGGCCCGCCGGGCCGACCAGCAGGCCGATGCCGCCGAGGGTGCCGAGCAGCACCGGCAGGCTGAAGAACGGGTAGGGCGCTTCCTGGCCGGCGATATAGTGATAGCCTGTGGCCACCACGGTGGCGGCGAAACAGAGCATAAAGCCGTAGAAGGTGCAGTGGTGGAAACGGCGGCGCAGCAGGGTGAAGGCGTCATCGGCTTCGTTGCAGCCTTTCCCGTGGCCGCCGTCGAGATATTTCAGCGTCAGCGCATCATGGGATGCCTTCGCAATATCAATCGGTTGCGGCTGGCCCGGGGAGATCTCGCGCCAGAAGCGGATCACCCCGCTCATCAGTAAGCCAATCGCCAGCACAAAGACCGAACCAAACATCCACGCCAGCAGGTTATGGGGGAATATCTGGTAGAAGTCGCCCGCCAGCGGCGGATGGCGCAGCGAGCCTTTGAGCCCCATCGCCAGCAGCAGAAAGACAATCAGGCCGCCGACCAGCGCCAGCACGGTGGTCATGCAGGCCCGACGGTACAGGCTGCCAAAGGCGGCGGGCTGGGCGTAGTGTTGATAGGTCTCGAGCCGGACTTCGGCCATCGCCTTCGGCACGTTAATGGCGAACTCGTGCGGCGGCGCATACTGGCAGGCATGCAGGCAAGCGCCGCAGTTATGGCACAGGTTAGCCAGATAGTTGATATCCGCCTTGCCAAAGGCCAGGCGCTGGGTCATCGCCGGGAACACGGCGCAAAACCCTTCGCAGTAGCGGCAGGCGTTACACACCTGCATCACCCGTTCGACTTCCGCCTCCGGTTCGGTGATGATCTGCGCGTCAATGATCAGCTTTTCAAGCGACTTCATGGTGTTTCTCCTGCTGCGCCGCCCGGGCGGCTTGCTGGCCGGCGATGCGGCCGAAGGTGGTGCCGATCGACATCCCGACGCCGGCGGTGTAGCCCTTGCCCAGCACGTTGCCGGCCATCATTTCCCCGGCGACGAACAGATTACGGCTGGGTTGACCGGCGAAATGGACGGCGGCGGTGTCGTCGACGTAGAGCCCGAGGTAGGTGAAGGTGATCCCCGGCCGCAGGGCGTAGCCGTAGTAAGGCGGTGTATCGATGGGGCGCGCCCAGTGGGTTTTCGCCGGCGTGAGGCCAGAGGTCGCGCAGTTATCCAGGCGGGTGTGATCGAACTGGCCCGGCGCGCAGGCGGCATTATAGTCGGCGATGGTTTGCGCTAAGCGTTCGCCGTCCAGCCCCAGCTGGCGGGCCAGTTCCTCGATGGTATTGGCCTGAGCGCCGGGAAAGACGGGGGGCATAAAGTGGCCGATGGCTTTGCTGTCGATGATCGAGTAGCCGATCTGTCCAGGCTGGTGGGCGACCAGTCGGCCCCAGATGGCGTAGCGTTTAGGCCAGAAATCTTCCCCCTCATCATAAAAGCGCACGGCATCGCGGTTGACCACCACCCCCAGCGAAACGCAGTCGACGCGGGTGCAGATCCCGCCGTCATAGAGCGGCGCCCGGGCGTCAATGGCGACGCAGTGGGACTGGGAAGGATCGCCGATGATATCGGCCCCGGCGTCGATCATAAACTTGAGCAGCACCCCCTGGTTGAAGCGCGTGCCGCGGATGAGAAAGTTATCGGCGGGCCATTCGCCGCGGTCATTTTGCCCCCAGGCCTCGCGCAGCCACTCGCGGTTGGATTCAAATCCGCCGGCGGCGAGGACGCAGCTTCTCGCGACAATCCGTTCCTCGCCCGCCAGCGCGGCGACAAATTCACCGTTGCGCAGTTCCAGAGCCTGCACCGGCGTGTTGTAGCGGATCTGCACCCCCATCCGCTCTGCGCTGCGGTAATAGGCATTGACCAGCGCTTTGCCGCCGCCCATAAAAAAGGCGTTGGTGCGGGCCACGTGCAGGGCGCCGGAGAGCGGCGGCTGAAAGTTAACCCCGTGCTGACGCATCCAGTCCCGGCACTGTGACGAGGTGCGGATCACCAGCCGGGCCAGCGCTTCGTTGGTGTTCCCTTCGGTGACGCGCAGCAGATCCTGCCAGTACTCCTCTTCCGGATAGCTGTCGACCAGCACGTCCTGCGGCGCATCGTGCATACAGCGCAGGTTACGCGTGTGCTGCGAGTTGCCGCCTCGCCACTCCCGCGGCGCCGCCTCCAGCAGCAGCACCGAGGCGCCGGCTTCCCGGGCGGTTAAGGCGGCGCATAGCGCGGCATTGCCGCCGCCAATGACCAGTACATCCACCATTATCGGCTCCCTTACAATTTAATTAATTGTTAAATTTGTAATGGGAATGTAGGCGGTAACGGCGGCGGGGCGCTATGGCGTAACGCTAAAGAGGGGTTTAGTTAACGTAAAGGGTGGCGCCTGGCCAGCGATCGGACTCCACCAGCTGGCGCATGACTTTGCTTAGTATTACCCGTGCCGCAAGGCCTGCCGGGGTGAGCTCATCATCCGACAGGCTGACCAGAAAGTTGGGGCGGCTGAGGATCGGATTAGCGATGCCGATCACCCTCAGCGCCTGATGGTCGAGATGGGAAATAGCGGCCCCGGGCTGCAGAGTGGCGCCCAGTCCGCTGCGCACGGCCTGCATCAGCAGGGCCAGACCGTCAATGTCCGCCACCACCTCAACGCTAAGGCTGTGCTGCTGGCAAACCGCCTCCAGCCTGCCGCGCAGGCCGTGGCCCTGGCTTGGCATAATCAGCGGCAGGGTGGTGAGCTGGTCAGGGGAAACAGGGTCATCCGGCAGCGAGGCCAACAGCGCATGGGTGCCAATCAGGAACAGGCGCTCTTCGAGCACCGGTCTGGCGCTCCAGCGCAGGATCTTCTCCTGCTGGAAGACGATGGCTAAATCCAGCTGGCGGGTGTTGATCATCCGCTCCAGATTGCCGGAGAGGCTTTCCACCAGGTGCAGGCGGACGTCGGGGTAGCTCTCGCGCATCGCGTTGATGAACGGTACGCCAAGAACGGAGGCGGTGCTGGGGGCCATGCCGACGCTGACGTGGCCCGACAGCCGCGCCTCGCGGGCGGCGAGGATGGCATCATCGGCATGACGCAGCGCCAGCTGCGCCTGTGAGTAGAAAGCGAGGCCCGCGCTGGTGGGCGTCACGCCGCGAGAGGTTCGCTGCAGGAGGCGAATGGCCAGCTCATTTTCCAGACGCGCGATCTGCTGGCTGAGCGCCGAGACGCCGATATTCAGATCGAGCGCGGCGCGGCCCATGCTGCCGGTTTCAACAATGCGCGTAAAATAGCGTAGCTGGCGAAGTTCCATATCAACTCTCCGGACAAAGCGGGGACTCGCGAGGGTCGCCGCCGCGACGTGAGCGGGAAGCGCGGCTGAAGCGCCCATAAAAAAGCCAACCGGCTGGTTGGCTTTTCAGAGCAGGCGAAGCAGGGAATTACTTTTCCACCGCGTCGTGGGCGTGTTCGTCCTCGCGGCAATCACCTTCCGCACAGTGACCGTACAGATACAGACTGTGGTTGGTCAGGCGGATGCCGTGACGGGAAGCGATTTCACGCTGGCGCGCTTCGATAGAGTCATCACTGAATTCGATCACTTTGCCGCAGTCGAGGCAGATCAGGTGATCGTGGTGATGCTGCTGGGTCAGTTCGAAAACGGATTTACCGCCTTCAAAATTATGACGAGTCACGATACCGGCGTCATCAAACTGGTTGAGGACGCGGTAAACGGTCGCCAGACCAATCTCTTCGCCCATGTCGATCAGGCGTTTATATAAGTCTTCCGCACTGACATGATGGTTATCCGGTTCCTGCAGCACTTCAAGGATTTTCAGTCGAGGAAGTGTGACTTTCAGGCCAGCCTTCTTTAATGCGGTATTGTTGTCAGTCATGCGGAATCTGTCCTGTTGCTAAACGATCTACTTCCTTCAACGGAAGTCATACAGAAATTAACCCGACGTAATGCGTCTCATTATAGAACTGCCACTGGTAAATGAAAACTGCAAGCATCGGGCCTGGTTTGCTGTCAAAAACGAGGCACCAGCTACAAACTGCGTCACGTGCCTCGTAGAATCAGAGGACATTGTACAGATATGTGATTAAAAGTTAAAAACTTGTAGCTATTAGTTTGATTGCTTTTGTCTATTAATACGACGCAACTCAACGATTGCGCCGCTTAATTATCAGGCGTTTTTGATTTCTTCGAGGTGCAGCTCTTCAGCCACCTGCTTCACCCACTTCTCAACGCGCTCGTTGGTCAGTTCCGGCTGACGGTCTTCATCAATGGCGAGGCCGACGAAGTGGTCGTCATCCGCCAGGCCTTTGGAGGCCTCGAAGTGATAGCCGGCAGTCGGCCAGTGGCCAACGATGGTCGCGCCGCGCGGCTCAATGATGTCGCGGATGGTGCCCAGCGCATCGCAGAAGTACTCTGCGTAGTCTTCCTGGTCGCCGCAGCCGAACAGCGCCACCAGCTTGCCGTTAAAGTCGATCTCTTCCAGCGTCGGGAAGAAGTCGTCCCAGTCACACTGGGCTTCACCGTAGTACCAGGTCGGGATGCCGAGCAGCAGAATGTCGTGGGCTTCCAGATCTTCTTTGCTGCTTTTGGCAATGTCGTGAACATCAGCAACATCTTTACCAAGCTGCTTTTGAATCATTTTTGCAATATTTTCGGTGTTGCCGGTGTCGCTGCCAAAAAAGATGCCGATGATTGCCATGAGTAAAATAACCTCTTGAAACTTAAATGATGTGGTAGGGACGTGATGCCCACAGATAACGGCAATCATAGCAGAACAGGCAAGGACGCGGAAACAGCAATCACGCCCGACTGCACACTCTGCTACATGAATGCGGATTTTTCGCGGAAAGTTAGACTTTTCCCTGGCTGCGCAGGGCGGTTAATTGCGTCATCAGCATCTCTTCGATGAGATCGCTGCGGCTCATATTACGCGCTTCCGCCAGTTCGTTAAGCGCATCGACCGCGTCGGCGTTGAGCTTTAGCTCCACGCGCTTCAGCCCGCGCACTTTATCGCGTTTCAGCTGATTACGTTTGTTGATGCGCAGTTGTTCATCGCGCGACAGCGGATTGGTTTTTGGTCTTCCCGGGCGACGCTCGTTTGCGAACAAATCTAATGTCGTACGGTCCGTTTGTTCTTTTGCCATGATTCTGAGTGACTTCGGGGAAACAAGCTGCCGGGCTCTAGCCGGCGCAGATAGCGCGCCATCATACATCAGGCGAACGGCTGCGCCAACGACCGCGGGCATTCTGCGGCGCGGTCGGGCATATTTTAGCCAATCAGGCGCCAATGCTCGTGAGATAGCGGCGGATCGCGCGCAACACCGCTTCGGGTTTCTCGGCATGGACCCAGTGTCCGGCGCCGGCGATGACGTGGGCCCGGGCCTGCGGGAACTGGGCCAGCAGCGCGTCGCGGTAGGCGTCGGTCACGTAGGGTGAGTTGCCGCCGGGAATAAACTGCGTCGGGTGCGGCCAGGCCGGGATGGTTTCCCAGCCGACGATATGCGGGTACTGGTCCCACAGCACCGGGACGTTGAAGCGCCAGTCGCCGTCGACGAAAGATTTCAGCAGGAACTGAATCACCCCCTCTTCCTGCAGATGCTCGCGCATCACCTGCGCCGCCTGCTGGCGGGTGCTGGCGGCGGATTCGCTGACGGCGCGAATAGCGGCGAAGATCTCATCATGGCGGCGAACATGATAATCCACCGGGGCGATATCGATCGCCACCAGACCGTTGATGCGCTCCGGCGCCAGGGCGGTCAGCGCCATCACCGCTTTGCCGCCCATCGAATGGCCGATAAAGGTGGCGCGCTCAATCTGGTGCGCGTCGAGCGTATCGAGCAGATCCTGCGCCATCGCGGGGTAGGTCATCTCTGGCGACCGCGGCGACAAACCGTGGTTGCGCATATCGACCTGCAGAATATCGTGGTCGGCGACCAGGTCGCGGGCGAGGATGCCCAGGTTGTCCAGGCTGCCAAACAGACCGTGGACCAGCACGATCGGGGGGTGGTTGTGCGGATTCTGTGCAGATTGCGCTCGGCTATTTAATTTCATGGCAAAGTTCTTTTTTTCGCTCCGTCGGGTTAGGGTATTATGTTGGACATTCTGCCATCCGGCTGCAAGACCCAGAAGTTTTCTGAGTTTTACCGCCATCCTGGTTTGACGCTATCCGCGGTTGGGATTTGTACTTATAATCCCAACGATTTGTATTCAGAAAAGATATCGCACTGGATTAAGATGAAAACAATTGAAGTTGATGATGAACTCTATCGCTATATTGCCAGCCACACTCTGCATATCGGCGAGAGCGCATCCGACATTTTACGGCGCATGCTGAAATTTTCCGCCGTTTCCCAACCGGCTACACAGGTCAGCAAAGCCGCGCCGGCGCTGGCGCCCGCGCCTGCCGTTGAGGTGAAACCCGCTAACCCGGCGAAAGATAAAGTCCGCGCCATGCGCGAGATGCTGTTATCTGATGAATACGCCGAGCAGAAGCGCGCGGTGAACCGTTTTATGCTGGTGTTGACCACCCTCTACTCCCTGGACAGTAAAGCATTTGCCGAGGCGACGGAGTCTCTGCATGGCCGCACGCGCGTCTACTTCGCGGAAGATGCGCGTACGCTGCTGAAAAGCGGTAATCAGACCAAACCGAAACAGGTTCCTGGTACACCGTGGTGGGTGATCACCAATACCAATACCGGCCGTAAATGCAGCATGATTGAGCACATCATGCAGTCGATGCAGTTCCCTGCGGAGCTGATTGAAAAGGTTTGCGGCACGATCTAGCTTTTTAACATTTGCACCAGAAGGATCAGGCAATGGCAATCGATAAACGTGCGGGGCAGCCTGCGCAACAGAGTGATTTGATTAACGTCGCCCAACTGACTGCTCAGTACTACGTGCTGAAGCCTGAAGTCGGTAATGCGGAGCATGCGGTCAAATTCGGCACCTCCGGCCATCGCGGCAGCGCGGCGCGTCACAACTTCAACGAACCGCATATCCTGGCCATCGCCCAGGCGATTGCGGAAGATCGTGCGAAGAACGGGATCACCGGTCCGTGCTATGTCGGTAAAGATACCCACGCCCTGTCCGAGCCGGCGTTTATTTCGGTGCTGGAAGTGTTAACCGCCAACGGCGTTGACGTGATCGTGCAGGAAAACAACGGCTTCACCCCGACGCCGGCGGTCTCCAACGCGATTCTGGTGCATAACAAAAAAGGCGGTCCGCTGGCGGACGGCATTGTGATCACCCCGTCACACAACCCGCCGGAAGATGGCGGTATCAAGTACAACCCGCCAAACGGCGGTCCGGCTGATACCAACGTCACCAAAGTGGTGGAAAACCGCGCCAACGAACTGCTGGCCGCTGGCCTGCAGGGCGTGAAACGCCTTCCTCTGGACGCGGCGCTGGCTTCCGGCCACGTCAAAGAACAGGATCTGGTGCAGCCGTTTATTGAAGGCCTGGCGGATATCGTCGACATGGCGGCGATCCAGAAAGCGGGCCTGACGCTGGGCGTCGATCCGCTGGGCGGTTCCGGTATCGAATACTGGAAGCGCATTGGCGAGCACTACAAGCTCAATCTGACCATTGTGAACGACCAGGTAGACCAGACCTTCCGCTTTATGCACCTCGATAAAGACGGCGCCATCCGCATGGACTGCTCCTCGGAATGTGCGATGGCGGGCCTGCTGGCGCTGCGCGATAAGTTCGATCTGGCGTTTGCCAACGACCCGGATTACGACCGTCACGGGATTGTCACCCCAGCCGGGCTGATGAACCCGAACCACTATCTGGCGGTGGCGATTAACTACCTGTTCCAGCATCGTCCGCAGTGGGGCAAAGAGGTGGCGGTCGGTAAAACCCTGGTCTCCTCGGCGATGATTGACCGCGTAGTGAACGATCTGGGCCGCAAGCTGGTGGAAGTGCCGGTGGGCTTTAAGTGGTTCGTCGACGGCCTGTTCGACGGCAGCTTCGGTTTCGGCGGCGAAGAGAGCGCCGGGGCCTCCTTCCTGCGCTTCGACGGCACGCCGTGGTCCACCGATAAAGACGGCATTATCATGTGCCTGCTGGCGGCGGAAATCACCGCAGTGACCGGCAAAAACCCGCAGGAGCACTATAACGAGCTGGCGGAGCGCTTTGGCGCGCCGAGCTACAACCGTCTGCAGGCTTCCGCGACCTCCGCGCAGAAAGCGGCGCTGTCTAAGCTGTCGCCGGAAATGGTCAGCGCTGACACCCTGGCGGGGGATCCGATCACCGCCCGTCTGACCGCAGCGCCGGGCAACGGGGCGGCGATTGGCGGCCTGAAAGTGATGACCGACAACGGCTGGTTCGCGGCGCGTCCGTCAGGCACCGAAGACGCCTACAAGATCTACTGCGAAAGCTTCCTCGGTGAAGAACATCGCAAACTGATCGAAAAAGAAGCGGTAGAGATTGTCAGTGAAGTGCTGAAGAACGCCTAAAGGCGCACGACCATCAGGCCCCTCGCGGGCCTGATTTTTTTCGCAAGGATAGCGATGAAAATACAGCGGAAGTCCCTGTTTTTGTTCTGGGCGTGGATGGATCTCTTTTTCGTCCTGCAATTCTTATGGTGGAATATTGCCCACCGCCGACTCCCTTTTTACGACGACCTGCTGGCTTATCTCCAGCTGCTGCACGCCTGGGGCGCTGCGGCGGTCTGGCTCTATCCGCTGAATGTGCTGCTGATTATCAGCATCCCGCTGTCGATGATCCTCTTTTTCCGTCAGAGCCGCTATGGGCTGTGGCTGGCCTGGGGGCAGGCGCCGCTCAGGCTGGTGTTTATGCAGCCCTCGCTTTCTGTGGGTCTGTGGCTGATTCAGGCCGCCGGCGTCCGGCATTTCGCGATCCTGGCAGGCTTCCTGCTGCTCTCTGAAGGGCTGAAAATCGCCAGCCTCTGGTACTGCAGAGGCGGGGCTCAGGGCATAAAGCGATAGCCAATCCCGGTTTCGGTCAGCAGATGCTGCGGGCGCGCCGGATCGGCCTCCAGCTTTTGCCGCAGGTGACCCATATAGATCCGCAGATAATGGCTGTGCTCCACGGCGTTAGGGCCCCACACCTGATTCAGCAGCTGGCGCTGGGTAAGCACTTTACCGGGATTATTCAATAGCGCCGCCAGCAGGCGAAACTCGATGGGCGTCAGGTGGATCTCTTCGCTGCCGCGCAGGATGCGGCGGGCGGGGATATTGACCTCCAGGTCGGCGAAGCGCACCACCGGCTCGTCGGCCTGCGCCGCGCCGTGACGACGCAGTGCGACGCGCAGGCGGGCCTGCAGCTCGCCGATGCCAAAGGGTTTACTTAAGTAGTCATCGGCGCCGGCATCCAGGGCGGCAATTTTGTCGTGCTCTTCGCTACGCGCTGACAGGACGATAATCGGCATCTGACTCCACTGGCGCAGGTCGCGAATAAAATCAATGCCGTCGCCATCCGGCAGGCCGAGATCGAGGATCGCGAGGTCGGGCTTACGGGTGGCGGCTTCGATCAGCCCGCGCTGCAGGGTTTCCGCTTCAAATACGCGCATGCCGTCGGCTTCCAGCGCGGTGCGCAGAAAGCGACGGATAGCGTGTTCGTCTTCGATAATCAGAACGTTAATCACAATTCCTCAGATAGCTCTTCCAGTTCAGGGGGCGTTTCTCCCGGCAGTGTAACACGGAATGAGGCGCCGCCTTCCGGCCGGTTGCTGGCGGAGATGGTCCCGCCGTGGACGTCGACGATGGCCTGACAGATGGCAAGGCCCAGCCCGACGCCGGGGATCGCCGACTCTTTGTTGCCGCGGGCGAATTTATCAAAGATAGCCTGTTCCTGACCCGCCGGGATCCCCGGACCATTATCCCATACCTCCAGCGACAGCTGCCGGGCGTCCGCTTCGGCGCGAATACCGATGTCCGCCCGGGCGCCGGCATACTTATGGGCATTCTCCAGCAGATTGATCAGCACCCGCTCGAACAGCGGCCCGTCGACATGCACCAGCTGCAGCGGGTCGGGTAAATCCAGTTGAACGTGCTGGCCGCCGAGGCTCGGCTCGAGCATACGCAGCGCGCTGCCGACCACTTCCTCCAGCGTCAGCCACTCTTTGTGCAGATTAAAGCCGCCGGACTGGATCCGCGCCATATCCAGCAGGTTGTTCACCAGCCGGGTGGTATTGAGCACATGCTGGCGGATTTCATTGGCCTGCGGGGCATGCTTCGAACCCTCGCTGGCCAGATCGAGGGTCAGGATTTCCGCCTGGCCAAACAGCACGGTGAGCGGGGTACGCAGATCGTGGGACAGGGCGGCGAGCAGCGAGTTACGCAGGCTTTCGCGCTCGCTGGTCAACCGGGCCTGCTCTTCGCTGGCGGTCAGGGTGAGACGCTCCAGGGCGCTGGCCACCAGCAGGGTGAAGGTCTCCAGCAGCCGCTGCTGCTCCGGGATCATCAGCTGGCGCAGATTCGCCGGCTCCACCACCAGCAGTCCCCAGGTGCGGGCGGCGCTCTTCAGGGGCAGGATCTGATACGGCACGCCGGGCAGGGTATCGGTGCCGGCGCCGGCGGGTTGACCCTTATCAAAGCTCCAGCGGGCGATGGCGTCATCCCACGGCGTCAGCCCGGGCTGGTGGGTTAAGGGCAGCAGTTTCCCCTGGGCGTCCGGGAGCAGCAGCTGGCTGCGAGCCTGAAAGGTGGAGGCGATAAACCGCTCGCTGGTGGTGGCGATATCCTGCTGGCTACGGCCCACCGCCAGCGCTTTGGACATTTCATACAGGTGGCGGGTACGCCGCTCGCGATAGCGCGCCACCCGCGCCTGGTAGCGCACGCCGGCGGTGAGGTTACCGATAAGCAGGCCAACGGTGAGCATCACGCCGAAGGTGAGCAGATACTGGACATCTGACACCGCCAGCGTGCCGCGCGGGGCGACAAAAAAGAGATCGAAGCTGATAACGTTGATCACCGTCGCCAGCACCGACGGCCAGCGGCCATAGAGCAGGGCGATGATCACCACCCCCAGCAGATAGAGCATGACCAGGTTGGCGGCTTCGAAGGCCATCAGCCACTGCATGGCCACCAGGGTAATAATGGCGCACAGGGCCACCGCCAACGCGCAGCCCTGCAGCTGCAGCCGCCATTTCTCCAGCGCCGGACGAGTGTCGCTGGCGCGCGCCGGAAGGGGGAAGGGCTTTTCATCCAGGGCGATGACCACCAGATCGAGGTCCGGCGCGTGACGAGCCAGACGGTCGGCGAAGCCGCTGCGATCCCACCAGCGGCGCTTGCTCTGGCGGCCGATGACAATTTTTCCGAGGTTATGTTCGCGAGCGTAATGGAGGACCGCTTTCTCTTCAGACGGGTCGGAGAGGGTGGCGGTTTCGGCGCCCAGCTCCTGGGCCAGACGCAGCGCGGCGAGGATGGCCCGCCGCCGGGATTCCGGCAGGCGGTGCAGGGAAGGCGTTTCGACATATACCGCATGCCAGACGCTGCCCAGACGGGCGGCGAGGCGGGCGGCGGTACGCACCAGCTTTTCGCTGCCGGTGTTGTGCCCGATACAGAGCAGAATGGCGTCGCGGGTGTGCCAGACTTTCTCCTGGCCCTGGCGGTCGCGCCAGGCGCGCATCTGCTCATCGACGCGATCGGCGGTACGGCGCAGAGCCAGTTCGCGCAGCGCAATCAGGTTCCCTTTGCGGAAAAAGTTCTCGATAGCGCGCTCGGCCTGGCCGCCGATGTAGACTTTGCCCTCATTGAGCCGCTGGCGCAGATCGTCAGGGGGGAGGTCCACCAGCACCACGTCGTCCGCGGCGTCAAAAAAGGGATCGGGGACGGTCTCCCGCACCTGCACGCCGGTGATCCCGCTGACAACGTCGTTCAGGCTTTCCAGATGCTGAACGTTAACGGTGGTGAAGACGTCAATCCCGGCCTCCAGCAGTTCGTCCACATCCTGCCAGCGCTTCGGATGACGGGAGCCGGGGGCATTACTGTGCGCCAGTTCATCCACCAGAATCAGCGCCGGGCGGCGGGCGAGGGCGGCGTCGAGGTCGAACTCATACACGTAGCGCCCGCGGTGAGCGAGCCGCCGCGGCGGCAGGGTGCTCAGGCCCTGCAGCATCGCGGCGGTCTCTTTCCGGCCGTGGGTCTCCGCCACGCCAATCAGAATATCCAGCCCCTGGGCCCGCAGCCGCTGCGCTTCCGCCAGCATCGCCCAGGTTTTCCCCACCCCGGCGCAGGCGCCGAAGAACACTTTCAGTTTGCCGCGATGCGGGGCGGCGGTGTGCTGCAGCAGGCGGTCAGGGTCCGGACGCAGCGGCTCGTCACTCATTTACTTATCCTTCAGGGCATCCAGCGCCATATTGAGTTGCAGTATATTGACCACCGGCTGGCCAAGGAAGCTCAGCAGCGGCGTTTGTGTGGCCTGATTAACCAGCGCGGTCACCTGGTCGACGCTCAGCTGGCGCGCTTTGGCCACCCGGGGCGCCTGCCACAGCGCGGCGGCCGGGGTCAGGTTGTTATCGAGACCGCTCGCCGAGGTGGTGACCAGTTCGACTGGCACCCGCGGGTCGGCATCCGGGTTCGCGGCGCGCAGGGCCTGCACCCGCTCGCTCACCGCCTTATCCAGCGCCGGGTTGCTGGCGGCGAGGTTGCTGCCGCCAGAGGCCATCGGGTTATCCGCTGTCTCCGCGGTGGCTGACGGGCGGCCCTGGAAATAGCCTGCGGCGGTAAAGTTCTGGCCAATCAGCGCCGAGCCGCGCACCTCGCCGTTCAGGCGGATCAGCGAGCCATTGGCCTGTGAGTTAAACCACCACTGTCCCAGGCTGGTGGTCAGCAGAGGATAAACGCCGCCGGTGAGCAGGGTTAACAGAATAAATAGCACAAGTGCTGGACGAATCAATGACATAGTTTGTTCCTCACACCAGACCGCTCAGGGTCAGCAGCAGGTCAATGGCTTTAATACCGATAAATGGCACCAGCAGACCGCCGAGGCCGTAGATCCACAGGTTGCGGCGCAGCATCGCCGAGGCGGAGAGCGGGCGATAGCTCACCCCTTTCAGGGCCAACGGGATCAGGAAGACGATGATCAGCGCGTTGAAGATAACGGCGCTGAGGATCGCCGACGATGGCGAATGCAGGCCCATCACGTTTAGCATCGCCAGCTGGGGATAGACCGCGGCAAACGCCGCCGGAATAATGGCGAAATATTTCGCCACGTCGTTGGCAATACTGAAGGTGGTCAGCGAGCCGCGCGTCATCAGCATCTGTTTGCCGATATGGACCACCTCAATCAGTTTGGTGGGGTTGGAATCCAGGTCGACCATGTTGCCCGCCTCTTTCGCCGCCTGGGTGCCTGAGTTCATGGCCACCGCGACGTCGGCCTGGGCCAGCGCGGGCGCGTCGTTGGTGCCGTCGCCGGTCATCGCCACCAGCCGACCTTCCGACTGATACTGGCGGATCAGCGCCAGCTTGGCTTCCGGCGTCGCTTCGGCGAGGAAATCGTCGACGCCGGCCTCGGCGGCGATCGCCGCGGCGGTGAGGCGGTTATCGCCGGTGATCATCACCGTTTTAATGCCCATTTTGCGCAGCTGGGCGAAACGCTCTTTGATGCCGCCTTTGACGATATCTTTGAGCGAAATAATTCCCAGCACCTTTTCACCTTCGGCAACCACCAGCGGCGTGGCCCCCTGGCGGGCGACCTCTTCCACCTGCTTCTCGACATCGGCAGGGAAGTGGCCGCCGTTGGCCTCCACGTGACGGCGAATCGCGTCCACCGAGCCTTTACGGATCATGCGCTGATCGATATTGATGCCGCTCATCCGCGTTTGCGCGGTAAAGGGGACAAAGGTGGCGTGCAGCGACTGCAGATCGCGTTCGCGCAGGTTGAAGCGCTGCTTCGCCAGCACCACGATGCTGCGTCCCTCAGGGGTTTCGTCCGCCAGCGAGGAGAGCTGGGCGGCGTCGGCGAGGGTTCGCTCTTCCACACCGCGCGCCGGCAGGAAGGCGGAGGCCTGGCGGTTGCCGAGCGTAATGGTCCCGGTTTTATCCAGCAGCAGGACATCGACATCGCCAGCGGCCTCCACCGCGCGGCCGCTGGTGGCGATCACGTTGGCGCCCAGCATACGGCTCATCCCGGCGACGCCGATCGCCGACAGCAGACCGCCGATGGTGGTCGGGATCAGGCACACCAGCAGAGCGACCAGCACGGTGACGCTCACCGCATTGCCGCTCCAGGCCGAGAAGGGCCAGATGGTGGCGGTGGCCAGCAGGAACACCAGCGTCAGGGCGATCAGCAGGATCGTCAGGGCGATTTCGTTCGGCGTTTTACGGCGCTGGGCGCCTTCCACCATGGCGATCATCCGGTCGAGGAAGGTTTCTCCCGGGTTGACGCTGCAGCGGATCACCAGCCAGTCGGAGAGGATGCGCGTCCCGCCGGTCACCGAGGCGAAATCGCCGCCGGATTCGCGGATCACCGGCGCGGACTCGCCGGTAATGGCGCTTTCGTCCACCGAGGCGCCGCCTTCGATGACTTCGCCATCGCAGGGGATAATATCCCCGGCTTCCACCAGCACCACGTCGCCTTTGCGCAGGTCTTCCGCCGGCACATGGTCGACCGTCGCGTCATGCTGCGGGGCGCGCAGCTTACGGGCGAAGGCCGTTTTTTTCACCCCTTTCAGGCTATAGGCCTGGGCTTTGCTGCGGCCTTCCGCCATCGCTTCGGCAAAGTTGGCGAATAGCACGGTAAACCATAACCAGATACTGATGGCGGCGGTAAACGTGGCGCTGCCGGTCAGGGCGCCGCCAGCCATGGCGATGGCCAGCAGGGTGGTTAACAGGCTGCCCACCCAGACGATAAACATCACCGGATTGCGCCACTGCACCATCGGGCTGAGTTTTTTCACGGCATCCAGCAGCGCCTGGCGCACCAGCGTCGGCTCCAGCAGGGCTAATTGTTTGCGACTCATAACAGGGGGCTCCGCATCGCTCAAAGTAAGGAAAAGTGTTCGGCCAGCGGGCCAAGCGCCAGCGCAGGAATAAAGGTCAGGGCGCCCACCAGCAGCACGGTGCCGATCAGCAGACCGATAAACAGGGCGTCGTGGGTGGCCAGGGTACCGGGGCTGGCCGGTTGAATTTTCTTCGTCACCAGCGAGCCGGCGATAGCCATCACCGGAATGATGACGGCGAAGCGTCCAGCCAGCATGCAGAACGCCAGCAGCAGGTTCCAGAAGGGCGTCGCCGCGCCCAGGCCGGCGAAGGCGCTGCCGTTGTTATTGGCCGCCGAGGTGACGGCGTACAGCACTTCGCTAAAGCCGTGCGCGCCGGGGTTGAACATCCCGGCGCGGCCGGCCTCGGTCATCATCGCCAGCGCCGTGCCGAGCAGTACCAGCGTCGGGGTGACCAGAATAGCCAGGGCGATCATTTTCATTTCCCGGACATCGATTTTCTTCCCGAGGTACTCCGGGGTGCGGCCGACCATCAGCCCGGCGATAAACACCGCCAGCATAACGAACAGCAGCATGCCATAGAGACCCGAGCCGACGCCGCCGAACACCACTTCGCCAATCTGCATCAGCCACATCGGCACCATCCCGCCCAGCGCGGTGAAGGAGTCATGCATCGCGTTGACCGCGCCGCAGGAGGCGGCGGTGGTGATCACCGCGAACAGACTGCTGGCGAGAATACCGAAGCGGCTCTCTTTACCTTCCATATTCAGGCTGCTGTCGGCGCCCAGCGTCAACAGGTGCGGGTTGCCGCGGGTTTCCGCCCACATCACCACGGCGACGCAGAGGATAAAGATCAGCGTCATCGCCCACAGAATAGCGCGCCCCTGGCGGCGATCGCTCACCACCTCGCCGAAGGCGAAGCACAGCGCCGCCGGGATCAGGAAGATGGCCAGCATCTGCACGAGATTGGTCAGCGCCGTCGGGTTTTCAAACGGATGGGCGGAGTTAGCGTTAAAGAAACCGCCGCCGTTGGTGCCCAGCAGCTTAATCGCTTCCTGTGAGGCGACAGGCCCCATCGGCAGCAGCTGGTGCGCCCCTTCGAGGGTGGTAAAGGGCTGGTAAGCCTGCAGGTTCTGCGGCACGCCTTGCTGAATAAAGAACAGGGCCGCCAGCAAAGAGAGCGGCAGCAGCAGCCACAGGGTAATGCGCGTCAGGTCGACCCAGGCATTGCCGAGGGTGGACATTTTCTGTCGGGCGAAGGCGCGGGTCAGGGCGAAGACCACGGCGATGCCGGTGGCGGCGGAGAGGAAATTCTGCACCGTCAGCCCCACCATCTGGCTGAGATAGCTCATGGTGCTTTCGCCGGCATAAGCCTGCCAGTTGGTATTACTGACAAAGCTGACCGCGGTGTTGAGCGCCAGATCCCACGGCAGCCCCGGCAGGTGCTGCGGGTTAAAGGGCAGCACGCCCTGGAGCATCAGCAGGGCAAACAGCGCCAGGCCGCCGAGGGCGTTAAACAGCAGGATCGCCAGCAAATACTGCAGCCAGCCCATCTCTTCGGCGCGGATCCCGGCCACGCGCCACAGGACGCGCTCGACGCCGGCCAGGCCGGGAGGCGGGATGTCGTTCACCATTCTCGCCAGACACATCCCCAGCGGGCGCGCCAGCGCCAGCAATACCAGCAGATAGCTGGCTAATAATAAAAATCCCTGGGCAGCCATCAGAATGCCTCCGCATGTATCAAGGCATAAACCAGATAAGCCAGTAACAGGAACACCAGCCCAACGCCAGTGAGTACGCCTGCAGTCACAATCCACCTCCGGGTGTGTTTTTGATTTACCAGGAGAATAGAAATTACGGCGCAAAGATTTCGCAAAAATCCGCGGGCGCGGTGTAAAAAAAGTATAAAAATGGCAAAGGCACAATTTAACTGATGGTTAGTATTAATTTAACTTTTTCGTAACTAATTTACGGGATGAATGTAAATTAAGTATAAATACGTGCTTTTTAGTGGTCGGATGAGTAGTAAAATTACAACCAACGCGGTACTATTTTGCTCAAACAAACATGGTAATTTTTTACCGGCGCGACTTGCCGGCCTGACAAAGGGGAGAGAAATGATGGCGTTGTACAAAGCTTATCCTGCTCATATTATTTTGCTGCGTCGGGCTTTCGCCGTCGTGGCTGGCGTCGCGGCGCTGCCGGTGATGCTGTTCTGGAAAGATCGCGCCCGCTATTACAGCTGGCTGCACCGGGTGTGGTCGAAAACCAGCGAGCAGCCGGTGTGGATGGCGCAGGCGGAAAAAGCCGCTCACGACTTCTACTGATTCGCCCTGCTGCAATGAAAGCCAATAACCGCCGGTTGCCCCCGGCGGTTTTTTTTCGTCGCTTGTCTACACTCGTTGCAAGCGCCGCAGCGGAATTGGCAGGTGCTTATTTTGCCGGAGCGCGCTATTTTTTCCGGCTTAGATCATGAGATGAGTTTTGCTGACGGATAATGAGGAGTGATATGGCCACCCATCTGGTCTGGTTACGCACGGATTTACGCATTCACGATAACCTGGCGCTGGCCGCCGCCTGCCGCGATCCGCAGGCGCAGGTGCTGGCGCTCTATATTGCCACCCCGGGGCAGTGGCGCGAGCATCATATGGCGCCGCGGCAGGCCGCTTTTATCGCCAGCCATTTGCACAGTCTGCACGCCGCGCTGGCGGAGCGTGGCATACCGTTGTGGGTAGAAGAGGCGGACGATTTTAGCGCCAGCGTCGAGCGTCTGGCCCAGTTTTGCCAGCAGCACCAGGTCAGTCACCTGTTCTACAACTATCAGTACGAATTCAATGAACGCCAGCGCGATGCCGCCGTTGAGAACACCTTGCGCGAAGTGATTTGCCAGGGATTTGACGATAGCGTCCTGTTGCCGCCCGGCAGCGTACTGACCGGCGGCGGCGAAATGTATAAAGTCTTCACTCCGTTTAAGAATGCGTTTATTCGCCGGCTGCGGGAAGGGCTGCCGGCGTGCGTGGCCGCGCCAAAGCCGCGCGAGGCACCCGCCCGCCAGGCGCCGCCGCCGCCGGAACTCAACTATCCGCAAACGCCGTTCGATGGGCTGCTGTTTGCCGCGGATGAAAAAACGGCGCTGGCGCGGCTGCGCGCGTTTTGTCAGCAACCGGCGGCGGATTATGAGGGGCAGCGCGACTTCCCGGCCGTGGAAGGGACCAGTCGTCTGTCGCCCTGCCTGGCCACCGGGGTGCTGTCGCCGCGCCAGTGCCTGCATCGGCTGCTGACGGAACACCCCGCCGCGCTGGACGGCGGGGCAGGCGCCACCTGGCTTAATGAGCTGATTTGGCGCGAGTTTTACCGCCATCTGATGGTCTACTATCCGAAACTCTGTAAAGGACGGCCGTTTGTCGCCTGGACCGATCAGGTCGCCTGGCGCGAAGAGGATGGCGCCCTGCAGGCCTGGCAGCGCGGGGAGACCGGCTTTCCGATTGTCGATGCCGCCATGCGCCAGCTTAACGCCACCGGCTGGATGCATAACCGGTTGCGCATGATCGTCGCCAGCTTCCTGACTAAAGATCTGCGCCTCGACTGGCGGGCAGGGGAGCGCTATTTCATGAGCCAGCTGATTGATGGCGACCTGGCGGCGAACAACGGCGGCTGGCAGTGGGCGGCTTCGACGGGCACCGACGCCGCGCCCTATTTCCGCATATTTAATCCCACCACCCAGGGCGAGAAGTTTGATAAGCAGGGGGTGTTTATGCGTCGCTGGCTGCCGGAGCTGGCAAAGGTGCCGGAGAAGGCGCTGCATCAGCCGTGGGCGTGGGCGGATAAACAGGGGATTACGCTGGATTATCCGCGCCCGATAGTCGATCACAAGCAGGCGCGGCAGGAGACGCTGGCGGCCTGGGAGGCCGCCAGAAAGGGGATTACTCCACCGCCAGACGGCGGGTCCTGACCTTCAGCGAGTGATACAGCCAGATGACCAGCACCACGCCGACGCAGGCCAGCGCGCCCCAGGTGATCTGGCTGAAGACGTTGATGTAGGCGTCAATGGAGTAGTTCACCGCCCCGGCGGCGTCGAATGACGCCTGCGAGGTCTGGTCGGCGATAACGCCGGCCAGATAGTTGGCGATGGCCCCGGAGAGCAGCATATAGATGCCGGTCAACACCCCGGTGACCCCCGGGATCTCAATGCGGGTGATTTGCGACATCGCGACCGGGTCGATAAACAGTTCGGCAAAACCCATCACCGCCAGCCCCAGCACCATCAGCGGCATGGACGACTGACCATAGGCCGCCGACCAGCGGGCGCTGAGGGTTAGGATGCAGAACCCGGCGCTCATCAGGCCCAGACCGAGGGCAAATTTTCCCCAGATGCGCACGGTGCGATTACCGCCGACGCTCTCTTTCACCAGCCACGCCAGCACCATGCCGCAGAGCATCACCGCGAAGGCATTGATCGACTGGAACATAGCGGTAGGGACTTCGTAGCTCATGATATGGCGGTTAACGAAGCGGTCAATATACAGGCTGATGGAACTGCCGCCCTGTTGGGCGAAGGCCCAGAACAGCAGGCTGAAAGCGGTCAGGACGACGATCAGGCGCAGATCCTTGCGCTGTTTATCGGTCTCGGCGCGCAGGTAGATCCGCGCCAGCACCGCGAGGCCAATGGCCGTGGCCACGATCAGGGCATATACCGACCACTCCTGCCAGAACAGCACGGCAATCAGCAGGGGAGCAGTGACCAGCAGCACCAGCAGCCAGCCCCAGTTCGGCAGCAGGAAACGACGGGCGCACAGCGCCTGGCGGTTCACGCCGGCGGTATGCTGGAAGTGACGGTTGCCGCAGAGGAAAATCACCAGTCCCGCCACCATGCCGATGGCCGCCAGGGCAAAGCCCATCGCCCAGCTATACTCCTCCTGGACGTAGCCGCAGGCGATCGGCGCGATGATCGAGCCGATATTGCCCGCGGCATACATCAGCGAGAAACCGCCATCGCGACGCGGATCGGCGGGTTCGTACAGCTCGCCCAGCAGACAGCTGACGTTGGATTTAAACAACCCGTAGCCGCAGACGATGATCGCCAGCGACAGGTAGAGGAAGACCGGGGCGGTTTCGCTGGCCCCGAGCACCAGATGGCCAATGGCCATCAGCAGCGCGCCGAGCATGACCGCCATCCGGTTGCCTAACAGCTTATCGGCCAGATAGCCGCCGAGGATCGGCGTCACATAGACCAGCGAACAGTAGGCGCTGAACAGGGCGTAAGCGTGGTTATCGTCATATTTAAGCTGATTGGTGAGATAGAGGATCAGCAGGGCGCGCATGCCGTAGAAGCTAAAGTATTCCCAGATTTGCAGCGCCACGACGTAGTAAATCGCCCGCGGTTGCGATGATGTTGTCTTCATGAGAAGTGTGTTTCCTGGCGTAAAGCGAAAGTCGATCGTTCTGCATGAATAGCGTTTAATTAGTCATATTCATGGCTTGAGGGGCTTTCTGATTATTTAATATGCTTTATTAGTGCATAAATATACACGAATGCGCGGCGGGATGAATAGACAAATTGCGCTATTCGGTAAAAAGTCATCGTCAGTGTCGGAGGCGGACTATCGACGACCCGAATGGATCTGGTTATGTTATGCCTTTGTATACCCTGATTATCTGCTGGAGTGGCGATGAAAAATAGCGAACTGGAACAACTGATAAACGACAAGCTCAATAGCGCAGCCATCAGTGACTTCGCCCCTAACGGTCTGCAGGTGGAAGGGCGCGATACGGTGCACAAGATCGTCACCGGAGTCACGGCCAGCCAGGCGCTGCTGGATGAGGCCGTCCGCCTGCAGGCGGATGCGGTAATCGTCCATCACGGCTATTTCTGGAAAAACGAATCGCCAGTGATCCGCGGCATGAAGCGCCGGCGCCTGAAAACCCTGCTGGCCAACGATATCAATCTCTACGGCTGGCACCTGCCGCTGGATGCCCATCCCGAGCTGGGCAATAACGCGCAGCTGGCGCATCTGCTGGGGATTAACGTGCTGGGCGAAATCGAACCGCTGGTGCCCTGGGGCGAACTGTCGATGCCGGTGTCCGGCCTCGAGCTGGCCTCGTGGATTGAAGCGCGGCTGGGACGCAAGCCGCTGTGGTGCGGCGATACCGGGCCGGACACCGTCAGCCGCGTCGCCTGGTGTACCGGGGGCGGCCAGAGCTTTATCGACGCCGCGGCGCGCTTTGGCGTGGACGCGTTTATCACCGGCGAGGTGTCGGAACAAACCATCCACTCTGCCCGCGAGCAGGGCCTGCATTTTTATGCCGCCGGCCACCACGCCACCGAGCGGGGCGGCATTCGCGCCCTCAGCGAATGGCTGACGGAAACCACCGACCTGGATGTCACCTTTATTGATATTCCTAACCCTGCCTGACGGGAGAGAGAAAAGTGCAGCGAGCGCGTTGTTATCTGTTAGGAGAAACGGCTGTCGTGCTGGAGCTGGAGCCGCCGGTTACCCTTGAAAGCCAGCAACGGATCTGGGGATTAGCCCAGCGTCTGGCGAACCATGAAGAGGTGATTGACGCCATTCCCGGCATGAACAATATCACTGTGGTGCTCCGCCGCCCGCAGGAGGTGGCGTGGGAGGCGATAGACCGTCTGCAGCGCTGGTGGGAGGAGAGCCTCGCGATCGAGCCTGAGTCGCGCTCGCTGTCTGTTCCGGTCGTCTACGGCGGCGAGGCCGGACCGGACCTCGGGGTAGTGGCGCAGCACAGCGGCCTGAGTGAAAAACAGGTCGTGGAGCTGCACGCCTCGGTGGAATATCTGGTCTGGTTTATTGGTTTTCAGCCGGGATTTCCCTACCTGGGCGGGCTGCCTGCGGCGCTGGCGACACCGCGTCGCGCCGAACCGCGCGTGCTCGTCCCGGCCGGGTCGGTGGGTATCGGCGGCGCGCAAACCGGTATCTATCCGCTGGCGACGCCCGGCGGCTGGCAGCTGCTGGGGCGCACCGCGCTGACGCTGTTCGACCCGGCGCGGAAGGAGCCTGCGCTACTGCGCGTGGGCGATAAAATTCGCTTTGTGCCGCAAAAGGAGGGGGTATGTTGACCTTGATCCGCGCCGGCCTGTACACCTCGGTACAGGACGGTGGACGAGAAGGCCTGCGCCAGTCTGGCATCAGCCGCTGCGGCGCCCTGGATTATCCCTCGCTGGTGATTGCCAATCTGCTGGTTGGCAACGAGGCGAATGCCGCCGGGCTGGAGATTACCCTCGGCCAGGTGGAGATCGAATTTGCCCGCAGCGGCTGGTTTGCGCTGACCGGCGCCGCCTGCGAAGCGACGCTGGACGGTAAAGCGGTCTGGGTGGGCTGGCGCACCGCCTACCGGGCCGGGCAGCGGCTGGTGCTGAAAACGCCGCAGCATGGCATTCGTAGCTATCTGGCGGTGGCGGGCGGGATTGCGGTCCCCGAGGTCCTTGGCTCGCGCTGCACGGATCTCAAGGCGGGGATTGGCGGTCTGGAAGGACGCCGCCTGCAGGATGGCGACAAGCTGAAGCTCGGGAAAGCCGCCCGCCGCTTCACCACCCCGCGCGGCGTCAAGCAGCTGCCGCTGGGCAACCGCATTCGTGCGCTGCCCGGGCCGGAGTACCATGAATTTGACGAGGCCTCGCAGGCGTCATTCTGGCGCGCCCCCTGGAAGCTCAGTCCGCAGAGTAACCGCATGGGGTACCGTCTGCAGGGGCAGCCGCTGAAACGCACCACCGATCGTGAAATGCTGTCGCACGGCCTGCTGCCGGGCGTGGTGCAGGTGCCGCACAACGGCCAGCCCATTGTGCTGATGAACGACGCGCAAACCACCGGCGGCTATCCGCGGATCGCCTGCATTATCGATGCCGATATGTACCAGCTGGCGCAGATCCCGCTGGGGCAGCCGATCCATTTCGTGGCCTGCTCGCTGGAGGAGGCGCTGAAGGCGCGGGCCGATCGGCAGCGTTATCTGGAACAACTGGCCTGGAGACTCCACGATGATGATTGATCTTAATGCCGATCTCGGAGAAGGCGGGGCGAACGATAGCGCGCTGCTCCAGCTGGTGTCATCGGCGAATATCGCCTGTGGTTTTCACGCCGGCGACGCCGGGCTGATGGTGCAGAGCGTGCGCGAGGCGCTGAAGTACGGCGTGGCGGTTGGCGCCCATCCGGGATATCCCGACCGGGAAAATTTTGGCCGCACGGCGATGGATCTGCCGCCGGAAACGGTCTATGCCCAGACGCTGTATCAGATTGGCGCTCTGGCGGCGATCGTTCAGGCGCAGGGCGGCGAGATGCAGCACGTGAAGCCGCACGGCATGCTCTACAACCAGGCGGCCAAATCGCCGCCGCTGGCCGACGCGATCGCCCGCGCGGTCCGCGATGTTAACCCGCGGCTGGTGCTGGTGGGTCTGGCGGGCAGCGAATTGATCCGCGCCGGACAGCGCTATGGTCTGACGACGCGTCAGGAGGTGTTTGCCGATCGCGGTTATCTGGCCGACGGCAGCCTGGTGCCGCGCAGCCAGCCCGGGGCGCTGATAGACAGCGAAGAGCAGGCCCTGGCGCAAACCCTCGAGATGGTGCAACACCACCGGGTGCGCAGCGTCAGCGGCGAATGGGCGAATGTGGTGGCGCAGACGGTATGTCTGCACGGTGATGGTCCGCATGCCCTCGATTTTGCCCGCCGTTTGCGGGCGGCGTTCGCCGGGCGCCATATTCTGGTCAGCGCTCAGCCTGAGGCTGAGATATGACAATCGGCATGACCGCGAAGGAGAGGATGGTGGCGGGAGTATTACTCACCGGTTTCGAACCCTTTGACGGCGAGACGGTGAACCCTTCCTGGGAAGTGGTGCAGCAGCTTGACGGCACTATGATTGCTGGCCAGCCGGTGACCGCCCGGCAGCTTCCCTGCGTGTTTGGCGAGGCGCTGTCGGCGCTCGACGCGGCGATAGAGGACCTGCAGCCGAAGCTGGTTATCGCGGTGGGGCAGGCCGGCGGTCGGGTCGATATCAGCGTCGAACGTGTGGCGATCAACGTCGATGATGCGCGCATCCCCGATAACAAAGGCCAGCAACCCATCGACACGCCGATCGTCGACGGCGGGCCGGCGGCGTGGTTCAGCACCTTGCCGATCAAAGCGATCGTCAACGCGCTGCGCGATCGCGGGATCCCGGCCTCGGTGTCGCAGACCGCCGGCACCTTCGTCTGCAACCACGTCATGTACGGCCTGTTGCATAGGCTGCAGGGTCAGGCTGAGGTGAGAGGCGGTTTTATCCATATTCCATGGCTACCGGCGCAGGCGGCGGCCCATCCCGGCGAGCCGAGTATGGCGATCGCCACCGTGCGGGAGGCGCTGAAGACGGCCATTGCCGTGGCCCTGCGCCAGCCGGTGGACAGTAAACTGGGCGGCGGCGCCACCCACTGACAAAAGGATGACAGTATGCCGGAAGGTCCGGAGATCCGCCGCGCGGCGGATACACTGGAGGCGGCAATCAAAGACGAACCCTTAACTGACGTCTGGTTCGCCTTTCCCCGGTTGCAACCCTACCAAACCCCGCTGATAGGTCAGCGGGTGACCCATATCGACACCCGGGGCAAAGCCCTGCTGACCCGCTTCTCCGGCGGCCTGACCCTGTACAGCCATAATCAGCTGTACGGCGTCTGGCGCGTGGTTGACGCTGGCGAACAGCCCGCCTCTAACCGGGTGCTGCGCGTCAGGCTCCAGACCGCCAGCAAGGCGATTTTGCTCTACAGCGCGTCGGACATTGAGATGCTCACAGCGGAGCAGGTGGCCAACCATCCGTTCTTGCTGCGCATCGGTCCGGACGTACTGGATATGACGTTAACCGCGGAGCAGGTGAAAGCGCGGCTGCTGTCGGCCAAATTCCGCCATCGTCAGTTTTCCGGCCTGCTGTTGGATCAGGCTTTTCTTGCCGGGCTGGGAAACTATCTGCGGGTGGAAATCCTCTGGCAGGTGGGGCTGACCGGGCAGCATAAGGCCTCGGAGCTGAATGCAATACAACTGGATGCGCTGGCGCACGCGCTGCTCGATATCCCGCGGCTTTCTTATCGTACCCGCGGCCAGCCCGATGACAACAAGCACCACGGCGCGCTGTTCCGCTTTAAGGTGTTCCATCGCGATGGCGAACAGTGCGAGCGCTGCGGGGGCGTGATTGAGAAGACGATGCTCTCCTCGCGGCCGTTTTACTGGTGCCCGCGCTGCCAGCATTAAGCCGGCGGCCAGGCAGCGCCAGACCTCATCGTCAGGCATAAAAAAACGCGCCATCAGGCGCGTTTTTATCATCCGGACAGCGAGATTAACGCTTGATGTCGGACTGGAAATCGCGTTTTTCGTAGCCGGTATAGAGCTGACGCGGACGGGCGATTTTCATGCCATCGCTGTGCATTTCGTTCCAGTGCGCAATCCAGCCCACGGTACGCGCCATGGCGAAGATAACGGTAAACATGGAGGACGGAATACCCATCGCTTTCAGGATGATACCGGAGTAGAAGTCGACGTTCGGGTAAAGTTTCTTCTCGATGAAGTACGGGTCGTTCAGCGCGATATGCTCCAGCTCCATGGCCACCTGCAGCAGGTCGTCTTTGGTGCCCAGCTCTTTCAGCACTTCATGGCAGGTTTCACGCATCACGGTGGCGCGCGGGTCGTAGTTTTTGTACACACGATGGCCGAAGCCCATCAGGCGGAAAGAGTCATTCTTGTCTTTCGCACGACGAACAAATTCCGGAATGTGCTCAACGGAGCTGATCTCTTCCAGCATTTTCAGCGCCGCTTCGTTGGCGCCGCCGTGCGCCGGTCCCCACAGGGAGGCGATGCCGGCTGCGATACAGGCGAACGGGTTAGCGCCGGAAGAGCCCGCGGTACGTACCGTCGAGGTCGAGGCGTTCTGTTCGTGATCGGCGTGCAGGATCAGAATACGGTCCATTGCGCGCTCCAGCACCGGATTGACTTCGTACTCTTCGCACGGCGTGGCGAACATCATGCGCAGGAAGTTGCCGGCGTAGGAGAGGTCATTGCGCGGATAAACAAACGGCTGGCCGATAGAATACTTGTAACACATGGCTGCCATGGTCGGCATTTTGGACAGCAGGCGATAGGCGGC
This sequence comes from Klebsiella sp. GB_Kp056, assembly GCF_040064755.1. NCBI lineage: Bacteria > Pseudomonadati > Pseudomonadota > Gammaproteobacteria > Enterobacterales > Enterobacteriaceae > Klebsiella > Klebsiella sp. GB_Kp056. The sequence goes on from NZ_JBEAJA010000063.1 coordinate 40,734, forward strand.
AATTTCACGGTGACGCGGGTTATTCACGTCGAGGGAGTCGTGATAGAACGCCGCCAGGGCGCCGGTGATCCCGCACATAACGGCCATCGGGTGAGAATCGCGACGGAACGCATGGAACAGACGAGTAATCTGCTCATGGATCATGGTGTGGCGGGTGACGGTGGTTTTGAATTCGTCATATTCGGCCTGGGTCGGTTTTTCACCGTTTAGCAGAATGTAACAAACTTCAAGATAGTTTGATTCGGTCGCTAACTGGTCGATCGGGAAGCCACGGTGCAGCAGGATCCCCTCGTCACCATCGATAAACGTAATTTTAGATTCACAGGAAGCGGTAGATGTGAAACCTGGGTCAAAGGTAAATACGCCTTTTGAACCAAGACTACGAATATCAATAACATCCTGACCGAGCGTGCCTTTTAGCACATCCAGTTCAATAGCAGTGTCACCACCCAGGGTGATTTTTGCTTTAGCATCAGACATTTATGGTCTCCTTAGCGCCTTTATTGCTTAAGACTGCCGGGTGGTGGATTTGCTTTCGGCCCGCGCCCGTATACGTTACCAGTTTGTTATGTTGCACACAGCTCTGCGTCAGCGAAAAGGGCAGGGTACAGAGCAACGGCGCTTGATGGCACGTTCTTCAGGGCTGCGGTGAAACAACAGCAAATCAGCGTTTTAGCAGTCCGAATATTAAAACCTGTATACCACTAATAACTGTCCTGATTACATCGGTCAATACTGACACACTGTTACATAACTTATTCTCAGGTGAAAGCATGACCTCATAACTTTTGAGCATTATTGCATTTAACTGGTAATGGTTGTAACAAGAATGTTTAATATTTGTCAAATCAGGTGATTAAAAATTAAAAAAATGTTGTTATCGTGACCTTGATCACTGTTCCGGAGAAAACCCAACAAACTATATGTAGGTTAATTGTAATGATTTTGTGAACGGCCTATACTGCGGCCAGGTCTCCGGAACACCCTGCAATCCCGAGCCACCCAGCGTTGTTTAGTGATGTTTTAATGCCTGAAAAGACGTTTTAACATGACTTCTGGTTATAGAAAGGACGCTGTCTGACCCGCAAGCAGACCGGAGGAAGGAAACAATAAGAACAGCATGTGGGCGTTATTCATGGTAAGAAATGTGAAAAAACAAAGACCTGTCAATCTGGATCTACAAACGATACGGTTCCCAATCACGGCGATAGCGTCCATTCTCCATCGCGTTTCCGGTGTCATCACCTTCGTGGCGGTCGGAATTCTGCTTTGGCTGCTGGGCACCAGCCTCTCCTCCCCTGAAGGTTTTCTGACGGCGGCCTCGATCATGGATAGCTTCTTTGTGAAGTTCATCATGTGGGGCATTCTCACCGCGCTGGCCTATCACGTCGTTGTTGGTATCCGCCATCTGATGATGGACTTTGGCTACCTGGACGAAACCCTCGAAGCAGGGAAACGTTCCGCCAAGATTTCTTTTGTTATTACTGTCGTGCTTTCACTTCTCGCAGGAGTCCTCGTATGGTAAGCAACGCCTCAGCACTGGGACGCAACGGCGTACATGACTTTATTCTGGTCCGTGCTACCGCCATCGTTCTGACCCTCTACATCATCTACATGGTTGGCTTCTTCGCTACCACCGGTGAAATCTCATGGGAAGTGTGGACCGGATTCTTTGCCTCCGGCTTCACTAAAGTCTTCACTCTGCTGGCTCTCGTTTCCATTCTTATCCATGCCTGGATCGGGATGTGGCAGGTGTTAACGGACTACGTTAAACCACTGGCTCTGCGCCTGGTTCTGCAACTGGCTATCGTTGTGGCGCTGGTGGCTTACGTTCTTTATGGATTTGTTGTGGTGTGGGGTGTGTAATGAAATTGCCAGTCAGAGAGTTTGATGCTGTTGTCATCGGTGCCGGCGGCGCAGGTATGCGCGCGGCGCTGCAAATTTCCCAGAGCGGACAGACCTGTGCGCTGCTCTCCAAAGTTTTCCCGACCCGTTCGCACACCGTATCCGCGCAGGGTGGTATCACCGTCGCGCTCGGTAACTCCCATGAAGATAACTGGGAATGGCATATGTACGACACCGTAAAAGGGTCGGACTATATCGGCGACCAGGACGCCATCGAATATATGTGTAAGACCGGCCCGGAAGCGATTCTCGAGCTGGAGCATATGGGCTTGCCGTTCTCCCGTCTTGACGACGGTCGTATTTATCAGCGCCCGTTCGGCGGCCAGTCGAAGAACTTCGGCGGCGAGCAGGCGGCGCGTACCGCGGCGGCGGCTGACCGTACCGGCCACGCCCTGCTGCACACCCTGTACCAGCAGAACCTCAAAAACCACACCACTATCTTCTCCGAATGGTATGCCCTCGATCTGGTGAAAAACCAGGACGGCGCGGTGGTGGGTTGTACCGCCCTGTGCATCGAGACCGGCGAAGTGGTCTACTTTAAAGCCCGCGCCACCGTGCTGGCGACCGGCGGCGCAGGCCGTATCTATCAGTCCACCACCAACGCCCACATCAACACCGGTGACGGCGTCGGGATGGCCATTCGCGCCGGCGTGCCGGTGCAGGATATGGAAATGTGGCAGTTCCACCCGACCGGTATCGCCGGGGCAGGGGTTCTGGTCACCGAAGGTTGCCGCGGCGAAGGCGGTTATCTGCTGAATAAACACGGCGAGCGCTTTATGGAGCGTTATGCGCCGAACGCGAAAGACCTGGCGGGTCGTGACGTGGTGGCGCGTTCCATCATGATCGAGATCCGCGAAGGCCGCGGCTGCGACGGTCCGTGGGGCCCGCACGCGAAACTGAAACTGGATCACCTGGGTAAAGAGGTTCTGGAATCTCGTCTGCCGGGTATCCTTGAGCTGTCCCGTACCTTTGCTCACGTCGATCCGGTGAAAGAGCCGATCCCGGTTATCCCAACCTGCCACTACATGATGGGCGGTATTCCGACCAAAGTGACCGGCCAGGCGCTGACCGTCAATGAGAAGGGCGAAGACGTGGTGATCCCGGGTCTGTTCGCGGTGGGCGAAATCGCCTGCGTATCGGTCCACGGCGCCAACCGTCTGGGCGGCAACTCGCTGCTCGACCTGGTGGTCTTCGGCCGCGCGGCAGGCCTGCATCTGCAGGAGTCTATCGCCGAGCAGGGCACGCTGCGCGACGCCAGCGAATCCGATATCGAAGGCTCGCTGGACCGCCTCAACCGCTGGAACAACACCCGTTCCGGTGAAGATCCGGTGGCGATCCGCAAAGCGCTGCAGGAATGTATGCAGCATAACTTCTCGGTGTTCCGCGAAGGCGATGCGATGCACAAAGGTCTGGAACAGCTGAAAGTGATCCGCGAGCGCCTGAAAAACGCCCGTCTCGACGATACCTCCAGCGAGTTCAACACCCAGCGCGTTGAGTGCCTGGAGCTGGATAACCTGATGGAAACCGCGTACGCGACCGCCGTATCCGCTAACTTCCGTACCGAGAGCCGTGGCGCTCACAGCCGCTTCGACTTCCCGGATCGTGATGATGAAAACTGGCTGTGCCATTCCCTGTATCTGCCAGAGTCGGAATCCATGACGCGTCGTAGCGTCAACATGGAACCGAAACTGCGTCCGGCATTCCCGCCGAAGATTCGTACTTATTAATGCGGAGACAGGAAAATGAAACTCGAGTTTTCAATTTATCGCTATAACCCGGATGTTGACGACGCTCCGCACATGCAGGATTACACCCTCGACGCGGAAGAAGGTCGTGACATGATGCTGCTGGATGCGCTGATCCAGCTGAAAGAAAAAGATCCGTCGCTGTCGTTCCGCCGCTCCTGCCGTGAAGGGGTCTGCGGTTCCGATGGCCTGAACATGAACGGGAAAAACGGTCTGGCGTGCATCACGCCGATCTCCGCGCTGAATCAGCCGGGCAAGAAGATTGTTATCCGCCCGCTGCCAGGATTACCGGTTATCCGTGATTTGGTGGTGGACATGGGGCAATTCTATGCACAATATGAGAAGATTAAGCCTTACTTGTTGAATAATGGGCAAAATCCTCCGGCTCGCGAGCATCTGCAGATGCCTGAGCAGCGTGAGAAGCTCGATGGCCTGTACGAGTGTATTCTGTGCGCATGTTGTTCGACCTCGTGCCCGTCGTTCTGGTGGAACCCGGACAAGTTCATCGGCCCGGCAGGCCTGCTGGCGGCGTATCGCTTCCTGATCGACAGTCGCGATACCGAAACCAGCGAGCGTCTGGACGGCCTGAGCGATGCTTTCAGCGTATTCCGCTGTCACAGCATTATGAACTGCGTCAGTGTGTGTCCTAAGGGGCTGAACCCGACGCGCGCCATCGGCCATATTAAGTCGATGCTGCTGCAGCGCAGCGCGTAAGTTGTTTTAGTTGCCGGATGGCGACGTAAACGTCTTATCCGGCCTACAGGAGCATATTTTGTAGGCCTGATAAGCGAAGCGCCATCAGGCAATAGATATAGCAGGAAATCTTTAAAAACCGCCAAATATGTACCAGTAATCAAGGCGTTCAGAGCGAGGTAAGGCGGCAACTGAACGCATCCCCGGGAGCATAGTGAACTATGTGACCGGGGAAAGTGAAGGCAGCTAACGCAACCGCAGCCTGAACGCCGAAGATTAATGGCAGTTTTTAAAGGTTCCTTAGCGGATAGAAACCACAACTCGTCCGCAACAAGTGAACCCCGGCACGTGCACTCGGTGTGCGTGGTAGTTTCTACGGCGAAATAAGCATATGAATGCTTAAGGGATCACGATGCAGAACGGCGCAATGAAAGCCTGGCTGGACTCTTCTTACCTCTCTGGTTCGAACCAGAGCTGGATAGAACAGCTCTATGAAGACTTCTTAACCGATCCTGACTCTGTTGACGCCAACTGGCGTTCAATGTTCCAGCAGTTACCTGGCACCGGAGTTAAACCGGATCAATTTCATTCCAAAACGCGTGATTATTTCCGTCGACTGGCGAAGGATGCCTCACGTTACACTTCTTCGATTTCCGACCCAGACACCAATGTGAAGCAGGTTAAAGTCCTGCAGCTCATCAACGCATACCGTTTCCGTGGCCACCAGCATGCGAATCTCGATCCGCTGGGGCTGTGGAAGCAAGAGAGAGTGGCGGATCTCGATCCGGCCTACCACGATCTGACCGAGGCCGATTTCCAGGAAAGCTATAACGTAGGTTCATTTGCCATCGGTAAAGACACGATGAAGCTGGGCGAGCTGATTGCCGCCCTTAAGCAAACCTACTGCGGCTCCATCGGCGCGGAATACATGCATATCACCTCTACCGAAGAAAAACGCTGGATCCAGCAGCGCATTGAATCGGTAGCCGGCAAAGCGAGCTTTACCGCGGAAGAGAAAAAGCGTTTCCTCGGCGAACTGACTGCCGCGGAAGGGCTGGAGCGCTACCTCGGCGCCAAATTCCCGGGGGCGAAGCGCTTCTCGCTGGAGGGTGGCGACGCCCTGATCCCCATGCTCAAAGAGATGATCCGCCATGCGGGTAAGAGCGGCACCCGTGAAGTGGTGCTGGGCATGGCGCACCGTGGCCGTCTCAACGTGCTGGTCAACGTGCTGGGTAAAAAACCGCAGGACCTGTTCGACGAGTTTGCCGGCAAACATAAAGAACACCTCGGTACCGGCGATGTGAAGTACCACATGGGCTTCTCTTCCGATATAGAAACCGAAGGCGGTCTGGTGCACCTGGCGCTGGCGTTTAACCCGTCGCACCTCGAGATCGTCAGCCCGGTGGTGATCGGTTCCGTACGCGCCCGTCTGGATCGTCTGGACGAGCCGAGCAGCAACAAGGTTCTGCCGATCACTATCCACGGCGACGCCGCGGTGACCGGTCAGGGCGTGGTTCAGGAAACCCTGAACATGTCCAAAGCCCGCGGTTACGAAGTGGGCGGGACCGTGCGCATCGTTATCAACAACCAGGTGGGCTTCACGACCTCTAACCCGCTGGATGCGCGTTCGACCCCGTACTGCACCGACATCGGTAAAATGGTGCAGGCGCCGATTTTCCACGTCAACGCCGACGATCCGGAAGCGGTCGCTTTCGTCACCCGTCTGGCGCTGGATTTCCGCAATACCTTCAAACGCGATGTCTTCATCGACCTGGTGTGCTACCGCCGTCACGGCCATAACGAAGCCGATGAGCCGAGCGCAACCCAGCCGCTGATGTATCAGAAGATCAAAAAGCACCCGACCCCGCGCAAAATCTATGCTGACAAGCTGGAGCAGGACAAGGTCGCGACCCTGGAAGATGCTACCGAGCAGGTTAACCTCTACCGCGATGCGCTGGATGCCGGCGAATGCGTGGTGAAGGAATGGCGTCCGATGAACATGCACTCCTTTACCTGGTCGCCGTACCTCAACCATGAGTGGGACGAGAGCTATCCGGATAAAGTGGAGCCGAAGCGTCTGCAGGAGCTGGCCAAACGCATCAGCACGGTGCCGGAAGGTATCGAAATGCAGTCCCGCGTGGCGAAAATTTACGCCGACCGCCAGGCGATGGCGGCAGGTGAGAAGCTGTTCGATTGGGGCGGCGCTGAAAACCTGGCCTACGCCACGCTGGTTGACGAAGGTATTCCGGTGCGTCTGTCCGGGGAAGACTCCGGTCGCGGCACCTTCTTCCACCGTCATGCGGTGATCCATAACCAGACCAATGGTTCAACCTACACCCCGCTGCAGCATGTCCATAACGGTCAGGGCCAGTTCCGCGTTTGGGACTCCGTGCTGTCTGAAGAAGCGGTGCTGGCGTTTGAATATGGTTACGCCACTGCAGAGCCGCGCACCCTGACCATCTGGGAAGCGCAGTTTGGCGACTTCGCCAACGGCGCGCAGGTGGTGATCGACCAGTTCATCTCCTCCGGTGAGCAGAAGTGGGGCCGGATGTGCGGCCTGGTGATGCTCCTGCCGCACGGCTACGAAGGCCAGGGCCCGGAGCACTCCTCCGCCCGTCTGGAGCGTTATCTGCAGCTGTGCGCTGAGCAGAATATGCAGGTATGCGTGCCGTCCACGCCGGCGCAGGTGTACCACATGCTGCGTCGTCAGGCGCTGCGCGGTATGCGTCGTCCGCTGGTGGTGATGTCGCCGAAGTCGCTGCTGCGTCATCCGCTGGCGGTCTCCAGCATGGATGAGCTGGCAAACGGCACTTTCCTGCCGGCCATCGGTGAAATCGATCAACTTGATCCGCAGGCTGTGAAGCGCGTGGTGCTGTGCTCTGGTAAGGTTTACTACGACCTGCTGGAACAGCGCCGTAAAAACGAGCAAAAAGATGTCGCTATCGTTCGTATCGAGCAGCTCTATCCGTTCCCGCATCAGGCGGTGCAGGATGCGCTGAAAGCGTATGCGCACGTACATGATTTTGTCTGGTGCCAGGAAGAGCCGCTCAACCAGGGCGCATGGTACTGCAGCCAGCATCACTTCCGTGAAGTGATTCCGTTTGGGGCCTCTCTGCGTTATGCAGGCCGCCCGGCCTCCGCCTCTCCGGCGGTAGGGTATATGTCCGTTCACCAGAAACAGCAACAAGATCTGGTCAATGACGCGCTGAACGTCGATTAATTAAAGGATACACAATGAGTAGCGTAGATATTCTGGTTCCCGACCTGCCTGAGTCCGTAGCTGACGCAACCGTCGCCACCTGGCACAAAAAACCGGGCGACGCGGTCGTCCGTGACGAAGTCCTGGTCGAAATCGAAACTGACAAAGTGGTACTGGAAGTACCGGCATCAGCGGACGGCATTCTGGATGCAGTGCTGGAAGACGAGGGCGCTACCGTCCTGTCTCGCCAGATCCTTGGCCGCCTGCGCGAAGGTAACAGCGCAGGTAAAGAAAGCAGCGAAAAAGCCGATGCGAAAGCGTCCACGCCGGCGCAGCGTCAGCAGGCCTCTCTGGAAGAGCAGAACAACGATGCGCTGAGCCCGGCGATCCGTCGTCTGCTGGCTGAACACAACCTCGACGCGGCGGCCATCAAAGGCACCGGCGTCGGCGGCCGCCTGACCCGCGAAGATGTCGAGAAACATCTGGCGAAAGCCCCGGCGGCGGCAGAAGCCAAAGCGCCAGCCGCTGCCCCGGCAGCCGCGCCGGCGCCGCAGCTGGGCCACCGCTCTGAAAAACGCGTCCCGATGACCCGCCTGCGTAAACGTGTGGCCGAGCGTCTGCTGGAAGCGAAAAACTCCACCGCCATGCTGACCACGTTCAACGAAGTCAACATGAAGCCAATCATGGATCTGCGTAAGCAGTACGGCGACGCGTTCGAAAAACGTCACGGCATCCGTCTGGGCTTTATGTCCTTCTACGTGAAAGCGGTCGTGGAAGCGCTGAAACGCTATCCGGAAGTGAACGCCTCTATCGATGGCGACGACGTGGTGTACCACAACTACTTCGACGTCAGCATGGCCGTATCCACTCCACGCGGCCTGGTCACCCCGGTTCTGCGTGACGTTGACCTGCTGGGCATGGCGGATATCGAAAAGAATATTAAAGAGTTGGCGGTGAAAGGCCGTGACGGCAAGCTGACCGTAGACGACCTGACCGGCGGTAACTTCACCATTACCAACGGCGGCGTGTTCGGCTCCCTGATGTCCACGCCGATCATCAACCCACCGCAGAGCGCCATCCTGGGTATGCATGCCATTAAAGACCGTCCGATGGCGGTGAATGGCAAGGTAGAGATCCTGCCGATGATGTACCTGGCGCTCTCCTACGACCACCGTCTGATCGACGGACGTGAATCGGTAGGCTTCCTGGTGGCGATTAAAGAGCTGCTGGAAGATCCGACCCGTCTGCTGCTGGACGTGTAGTCAGCAAGCGTATTACCTACCGTAGGCCGGATAACACGCGTTAACGCCGTTATCAGGCCTACAGGTTTAAAGATAATTACACCCTGAAGGATGGACTGAACACATGAACTTACATGAATATCAGGCAAAACAACTTTTTGCCCGCTATGGCTTACCGGCGCCGGTGGGTTATGCCTGTACTACTCCGCGTGAAGCAGAAGAAGCCGCTTCAAAAATCGGCGCGGGTCCGTGGGTAGTGAAATGTCAGGTTCACGCTGGTGGCCGCGGCAAAGCGGGCGGTGTGAAAGTGGTGAAGAGCAAAGAAGAGATCCGCGCATTTGCCGAGCACTGGCTGGGCAAACGTCTGGTGACCTATCAAACAGATGCGAACGGCCAGCCGGTTAACCAGATCCTGGTTGAAGCGGCGACCGATATTGACAAAGAGCTGTACCTGGGCGCGGTCGTGGACCGTAGCTCCCGTCGCGTAGTGTTCATGGCCTCTACCGAAGGCGGCGTGGAAATCGAAAAAGTGGCGGAAGAGACCCCGCAGCTGATCCACAAGATCGCCATCGATCCGCTGGCGGGCCCGATGCCTTATCAAGGTCGTGAACTGGCGTTCAAACTGGGTCTGGAAGGTAAACAGGTTCAGCAGTTCACCAAGATTTTCATGGGTCTGGCGACCATTTTCCTGGAGCGCGATCTGGCGCTGATCGAAATCAACCCGCTGGTTATCACCAAGCAGGGCGACCTGATCTGCCTCGACGGCAAACTGGGCGCTGACGGCAACGCGCTGTTCCGCCAGCCGGATCTGCGCGAAATGCGCGACCAGTCGCAGGAAGATCCGCGTGAAGCGCAGGCGGCGCAGTGGGAACTGAACTACGTCGCGCTGGACGGCAACATCGGCTGCATGGTTAACGGCGCAGGCCTGGCGATGGGTACCATGGACATCGTTAAACTGCACGGCGGCGAACCGGCTAACTTCCTCGACGTGGGCGGCGGTGCGACCAAAGAGCGCGTCACCGAAGCGTTCAAAATCATCCTCTCTGATGACAACGTGAAAGCGGTGCTGGTGAACATCTTCGGCGGTATCGTGCGTTGCGACCTGATCGCTGACGGCATCATCGGTGCGGTAGCGGAAGTTGGGGTTAACGTTCCGGTCGTGGTTCGTCTGGAAGGTAACAACGCCGAACTGGGCGCGAAAAAACTGGCTGACAGCGGCCTGAATATTATTGCAGCGAAAAGTCTGACGGACGCAGCACAGCAGGTTGTTGCCGCAGTGGAGGGGAAATAATGTCAGTTTTAATTAATAAAGATACCAAGGTTATCTGCCAGGGCTTCACCGGTAGCCAGGGGACCTTCCACTCTGAACAAGCGATCGCTTACGGTACGCAAATGGTTGGCGGCGTGACGCCAGGCAAAGGCGGCACCACTCACCTGGGCCTGCCGGTGTTCAACACCGTGCGCGAAGCCGTTGAAGCGACCGGCGCCACCGCGACCGTGATCTACGTTCCGGCGCCGTTCTGCAAAGATTCCATTCTGGAAGCGATTGACGCGGGCATTAAGCTGATTATCACCATCACCGAAGGTATCCCGACGCTGGATATGCTGACCGTGAAAGTGAAACTCGACGAAGCGGGCGTGCGTATGATCGGCCCGAACTGCCCAGGCGTGATCACGCCGGGCGAATGCAAAATCGGCATCATGCCGGGTCACATTCACAAGCCGGGTAAAGTGGGCATCGTTTCCCGTTCCGGTACCCTGACCTATGAAGCAGTTAAGCAGACCACCGACTACGGCTTCGGTCAGTCTACCTGCGTCGGTATCGGCGGCGACCCGATCCCGGGCTCTAACTTCATCGATATCCTGAAGCTGTTCCAGGAAGACCCGCAGACCGAAGCGATTGTGATGATCGGTGAGATCGGCGGTAGCGCGGAAGAAGAAGCGGCTGCCTACATCAAAGAGCACGTAACCAAGCCGGTTGTCGGTTACATCGCGGGCGTGACCGCGCCGAAGGGCAAGCGTATGGGCCATGCTGGCGCCATCATCGCTGGCGGTAAAGGTACTGCCGATGAGAAATTCGCAGCCCTGGAAGCAGCCGGTGTGAAAACCGTTCGCAGCCTGGCCGATATCGGCGAAGCGCTGAAAGCTATCATCAAGTAAACCCTCTCTGCTTATCCGCAAGCAGAAATCTGTCCGATTTCGACATGGTTGGCCACCGTCAGGTGGCCTTTTTTTTTGGCCGTTGTCCGCTTCTTCCGAAAGCCGCTGCGTCAGCAAACCCTGCGTTTGGCAAAAACCTTATCTATCATATTGATTTTATGAATTATTTCATAAATATTATCGACGCGCGGTTGTCGGAAATGAAAATTTGCCCTGGTCGTACCGCAGGGTAACGAAACAGACAGTAAAAAAAAGAGTGGGGGAGGGGAGAAGAAAGCAGGAAAAAATACTGTGAGCGGTCTAGCATTAATCGGATCGGCTCTTTTTTTTATTTTTTTCCTGTGGCGTTAAATAATATTACCTATGATTCTCATCTTTCCCTTTTTAGTAACCAATCAAGGCATACTTTAAACACAGTATTAACATTGGGTTTACCAATATTCTTTATTGAGCTACATAATTAACACGTAGAGTAAAAATTGATTTATATCAATACTTAATGCTTGGAAAAATCCTTCAAAAAACGTTAAATTGTCTCAAGTCAAATTGGCCTAAACCGGCCATCTTCGCTATATATTGATCACCGTCGAAAAATGTAAAACTGGAACAATAAAAACATATTTATTGTAAGGTTATTGCGGCGTAATATATTGGGGAATCAATTGGGTTTTTCGTTAACGTATTTGTAACCTTGTCCTGGCGTGGTTTCACTTTTGGTTGAAACCCGCTCCGGGCGGGCGACAAATAAAAATTTGTATTGGGGCATGCGTATGAGCCAGAGCTTCTCGGTTCATTTTCGGAGTCTTCATGCGATGAGCAAGGAGTCATGATGTTAGATATAGTCGAACTGTCGCGCTTACAGTTTGCCTTGACCGCGATGTACCACTTCCTGTTTGTGCCACTGACGCTCGGTATGGCGTTCCTGCTGGCCATCATGGAAACGGTCTACGTCCTTTCCGGCAAACAGATTTATAAAGATATGACCAAATTCTGGGGCAAGTTGTTTGGTATCAACTTCGCGCTGGGTGTGGCGACCGGTCTGACCATGGAGTTCCAGTTCGGGACTAACTGGTCGTATTACTCACACTACGTGGGCGATATCTTCGGTGCGCCGCTGGCCATTGAAGGTCTGATGGCCTTCTTCCTCGAATCCACCTTTGTAGGTCTGTTCTTCTTCGGTTGGGATCGTCTGGGTAAAGTTCAGCATATGGCCGTCACCTGGCTGGTCGCTCTGGGCTCCAACCTCTCCGCGCTGTGGATCCTCGTCGCTAACGGCTGGATGCAGAACCCTATCGCATCGGACTTCAACTTTGAAACCATGCGTATGGAGATGGTCAGCTTCTCCGAACTGGTGCTCAACCCGGTTGCTCAGGTGAAATTCGTTCACACTGTGGCGTCTGGCTATGTCACCGGTGCGATGTTTATCCTGGCTATCAGCTCCTGGTACATGCTGAAAGGTCGTGACTTTGCCTTTGCTAAGCGCTCCTTCGCCATCGCAGCCAGCTTCGGTATGGCGGCGATCCTCTCCGTTATTGTGCTGGGTGACGAATCCGGTTACGAAATGGGTGACGTGCAGAAAACCAAACTGGCGGCTATCGAAGCAGAGTGGGAAACCCAGCCTGCGCCGGCGGCCTTTACCCTGTTTGGTATTCCCGATCAGAATGCGCAAACCAACCACTTCGCCATCCAGATCCCCTACGCGCTGGGCATCATTGCCACCCGCTCGGTGGATAAGCCGGTTATCGGTCTGAAGGATCTGATGGTTCAGCACGAAGAGCGTATCCGTAACGGCATGAAAGCCTACGCGCTGCTGGAGCAACTGCGCGCCGGTTCCACCGACCAGGCCGTTCGCGACCAGTTCAATAACGTGAAGAAAGATCTCGGCTATGGTCTGCTGCTGAAACGCTATACCCCGAACGTCGCTGACGCCACGGAAGAGCAGATCGCCAAAGCCACCAAAGACTCTATTCCAAGCGTCGCACCGCTGTACTTCGCCTTCCGTATCATGGTGGCGTGCGGCATTCTGATGCTGTTGATTATCGGCGCCTCCTTCTGGAGCGTGATTCGTAACCGTATCGGCGAGAAAAAATGGCTGCTGCGCGCCGCGTTCTATGGCCTGCCGCTGCCGTGGATTGCCGTGGAGTCGGGCTGGTTTGTTGCCGAATACGGCCGTCAGCCGTGGGCGATTGGTGAAGTCCTGCCGACGGCGGTGGCCAACTCGTCGCTGACCGCGGGCGATCTGATCTTCTCTATGTTGCTGATCTGCGGTCTGTACACGCTGTTCCTGGTGGCTGAACTGTTCCTGATGTTCAAGTTTGCCCGCAAAGGACCTAGCAGCCTGAAAACCGGCCGCTATCACTTTGAACAGTCCTCTGCGGCTATTCAGTCGGCACGCTAAGACAGGAGTCGTCAAATGATCGATTATGAAGTATTGCGTTTTATCTGGTGGCTGCTGATTGGCATCCTGCTGATTGGCTTCGCCGTCGCCGACGGGTTCGACATGGGGGTGGGCATGCTCACCCGCTTCCTCGGCCGTAACGACACCGAGCGTCGGATTATGATCAACGCCATCGCCCCGCACTGGGACGGTAACCAGGTGTGGCTGATCACCGCCGGCGGCGCGCTGTTCGCTGCCTGGCCGATGGTCTACGCCGCGGCGTTCTCCGGTTTCTATGTGGCGATGATTCTGGTGCTGGCCTCGTTGTTCTTCCGTCCGGTCGGTTTCGACTACCGTTCCAAGATCGAGGACACCCGCTGGCGCAACATGTGGGACTGGGGCATCTTCATCGGCAGCTTCGTGCCGCCGCTGGTGATTGGCGTGGCCTTCGGCAACCTGCTGCAGGGCGTGCCGTTCCATGTCGACGAATACCTGCGTCTGTTCTATACCGGTAACTTCTTCCAGCTGCTGAACCCGTTTGGTCTGCTGGCCGGTATCGTCAGCGTGGCGATGATCCTCACCCAGGGCGCGACCTACCTGCAGATGCGTACCGTAGGCGAACTGCATCTGCGCACCCGCACCGTCTCCACGGTGGCGGCGCTGGTGACGCTGGTCTGCTTCGCGCTGGCGGGCGTGTGGGTCTACTACGGCATCGACGGCTATGTGGTGAAATCGGTGATTGACCATACCGGCCCGTCTAACCCGCTGACCAAAGAAGTGGTGCGTGAAGCGGGCGCGTGGATGGTGAACTTTAACAATATGCCAGCGCTGTGGGCGATCCCTGCCCTGGGCGTGGTGCTGCCGCTGCTGACCGTCGTTTCGACCAAAGCGGATAAAGGCGCCTGGGCATTCCTGTTCTCCTCGCTGACCCTGGCCTGCATCATTCTGACTGCCGGTATCGCGATGTTCCCGTTCATCATGCCGTCCAGCACCATGCTGAACGCCAGCCTGACGATGTGGGACGCGACCTCCAGCCAGCGGACGCTGAACCTGATGACCTACGTGGCGATTGTCTTCGTGCCGATCATTCTGGGCTACACCAGCTGGTGTTACTGGAAGATGTTTGGCCGCATCACCCGTGAAGACATCGAAAAGAACACCCACTCGCTGTACTAAGGTAAGGAGCTATATATGTGGTACTTCGCATGGATTTTGGGAACGCTTCTTGCCTGTGCCTTTGGGGTGATTACCGCGCTGGCGCTTGAGCACGTGGAAGCCACCAAAGCAGGTAAAGAAGAACACTGATGAGTATTATCGTGATGCGATATACGAAATCATTCGGGTTGCATCGAGGCGGCAAGTCTGTGAATCCCCAGGAGCTTACACCAGTAAGTGACTGGGGTAAGCAGACGTAGCCAACAAAGAGGCGACGTGAATGATAAAGTATATGTATGCGATAATGGACAAGCGCCCGTTAAGGGCGCTTTCCTTGTTGATGGCGCTGCTGCTGGCAGGCTGCATTTTCTGGGATCCGTCGCGCTTTGCCGCGAAGACCAGCGAGCTGGAAATCTGGCACGGTTTCTTGCTGATGTGGGCGGTTTGCAGCGGCGTAATTCACGGCGTGGGCTTCCGCCCGCGTGCCGTTCACTGGCAGGGGATTTTTTGTCCGCTTATCGCTGATATCGTGCTCGCTTTAGGTCTCTTCTTTTTCTTCTTTTGAATAAGAGATCTCTGTTAATGCTATGGGCTTGCATAAGCCCATAAAAATTTACGCCCCGTTTACTTTCCCCCATTCCAAACCACCTTTCCCGCGCGTATAGTAGCGAAGTTTGAAAGCTCTAACCTTTTTTTGCATTACCGGGATGTAAAGTGAATACAACGCTGTTTCGATGGCCGGTTCGGGTCTACTACGAAGATACCGACGCCGGTGGTGTGGTTTACCACGCCAGTTACGTCGCTTTTTATGAAAGAGCACGCACAGAGATGCTGCGCCACCATCACTTTAGTCAACAGGTTCTGTTGGCTGAACGCGTTGCCTTCGTGGTTCGCAAAATGACGCTGGAGTATTTTGCCCCCGCCAGACTCGACGACATGCTCGAAGTTCAGACGGAAATTACCTCGATGCGCGGCACCTCTTTGGTTTTCACGCAGCGAATCGTCAACGCCGAGAATACAGTGTTAAACGAAGCTGAGGTTCTCATTGTGTGCGTTGATCCACTCTTAATGAAGCCACGTGCGCTTCCCAAGTCTATTGTCGCGGAGTTTAAGCAGTGACTGACATGAATATCCTTGATTTGTTCCTGAAGGCGAGCCTTCTGGTTAAACTTATCATGTTGATTTTGATTGGTTTTTCTATCGCTTCCTGGGCTATCATTATTCAGAGAACGCGTATCCTTAACTCGGCCGCGCGCGAAGCTGAAGCGTTCGAGGACAAATTCTGGTCCGGGATTGAACTGTCCCGTTTGTATCAGGAGAGCCAGGGACGTCGCGATAATCTGACCGGTTCGGAGCAGATCTTCTACAGCGGCTTCAAAGAGTTTGCGCGCTTGCATCGGGCTAACAGCCATGCGCCGGAGGCGATCGTCGAAGGGGCATCGCGCGCGATGCGTATTTCGATGAACCGCGAGCTGGAAACGCTGGAGACCCATATTCCGTTCCTCGGCACCGTAGGCTCCATCAGCCCGTATATCGGTCTGTTCGGCACCGTCTGGGGGATCATGCACGCCTTTATCGCCCTTGGCGCGGTGAAGCAGGCCACCCTGCAGATGGTGGCGCCGGGTATCGCCGAAGCGCTGATCGCCACCGCGATCGGTCTGTTCGCCGCTATCCCGGCGGTGATGGCGTACAACCGCCTGAACCAGCGGGTGAACAAGCTTGAACTGAATTACGACAACTTTATGGAAGAGTTCACCGCTATTCTGCACCGTCAGGCCTTTACCACCAGCGAAAGCAATAAGGGGTAAGCCATGGCCAGAGCACGTGGACGCGGACGTCGCGAACTGAAGTCCGAGATCAACATCGTTCCGCTGCTGGATGTCCTGCTGGTGCTGTTGCTGATCTTTATGGCAACGGCGCCGATCATTACGCAGAGCGTGGAGGTCGATCTGCCGGACGCCACGGAATCGCAAGCGGTGAAAAGCAATGACGATCCGCCGGTGATTGTGGAAGTCTCCGGGGTAGGGCAGTACAGCGTGAAAGTGGGGCAGGAGACGCTGTCCCAGCTGCCGCCGGAGCAGGTGATTGCCGAAGCGAAGCGTCGTCTTGAAGCCAATGAGAAAACGGTATTCCTGATCGGCGGTGCGAAAGACGTCCCTTACGATGAAATTATTAAAGCGCTGAACCTGTTGCATAGCGCAGGGGTTAAATCGGTCGGCTTGATGACCAAACCTATTTAATCGCTTCAGGTAGGTGCGTCCGCACGGCGTTCGGCGGCGAGTATCGCTCGCCGTCGGTGCGCATCGCGGGTACAGGCGAACAGTTTTTGGGAACCGATAGTGTCAAAGGCAACCGAACAAAACGACAAGCTTAAACGAGCGATCATCATTTCAGTCGCGCTGCACATCATACTGATTGCGCTGCTGATATGGAGTTCGTTTGACGAGCATCTGGATGCCTCTGCCGGCGGCGGCGGGGGATCGTCGATTGATGCCGTCATGGTCGATCCGGGGGCGGTGGTAAACAATTATAACCGTCAGCAACAGCAGCAGGCCAGCGCACGTCGCGCCGCTGAACAGCGTGAAAAACAGGCGCAGCAGCAGGCGGAAGAGTTACGTGAGAAGCAGGCGGCGGAACAGGAACGGCTGAAACAGCTCGAACAGGAGCGGCTGCAGGCGCAGGAAGCGGCGAAAGAAGCGAAGGAACAACAGAAGCAGGCTGAGGAAGCCGCTGCCAAGGCTGCCGCGGCGGCGAAAGCCAAAGCGGATGCGCAGGCCAAAGAAGCGCAGGAAGCGGCGGCCAAAGCGGCCGCCGAGGCGAAAGCGAAGGCGGATGCCCAGGCGAAAGCGGCTGAACTGGCGGCAGCGAAAGCGGCTGCTGACGCGAAGAAACAGGCCGAAGCTGCCGCCGCAAAAGCGGCTGCCGATGCGAAGAAACAGGCGGAAGCCGAAGCGGCGAAAGCCGCGGCAGAGGCGCAGAAGAAAGCGGAAGCGGCAGCGGCGAAGAAAGCGCAACAGGAAGCGGAGAAGAAGGCTCAGCAGGAAGCGGCTAAGCAGGCAGCGGCTGAAAAAGCGGCAGCAGAAAAAGCCGCCGAAAAAGCCGCTGAGAAGGCCGCCGCGCAAAAAGCGGCCGCGGAGAAGGCCGCCGCCGAGAAAGCCGCCGCAGCTGAAAAAGCCGCGGCAGCCAAAGCGGCTGCTGCTGAGAAGGCGGCGGCCGATAAAGCGGCCAAAGCGGCAGCAGCAAAAGCCGCGGCAGCGAAGAAAGCGGCTGCCGCGAAAGAAGCGGACGGCGTGGACGACCTGCTCGGCGATCTGAGTTCAGGTAAGAATGCGCCGAAAGGTAGCACCAGCGGTAGCACAGGTGGCTCTTCACCTGCTAAAGGAAGTAAACCGGGGCAGGGCGGCGCGTCTCAGGCGGAGATTGCCAGCTATATTTCGCAGGTGCAGGCCGCGATTAAAGGACATCTCTATGACTGGGATACGTACAAGGGTAAAGTATGTACGTTGCGCGTAAACCTGGCTCAGGATGGAACGTTGTTGAGTGTGAAATCGGAAGGCGGCGATCCGGCGTTCTGCCAGCAAATGCTGGCGGCCACCAGTCGGATGAGCAAATTCCCTAAACCGCCGTCGCAGGCTGTTTATGAAACGTTCAAAAATGCGCCACTGGACTTCAAACCTTAAGCGCTTTTTCCCCCGCGTCAGCGGGGGGAAAGAAAATAGGGCGGTCATGGGTTTTGGTAGTTTTGTGTATTTGAGTTTGTTAACATTCTGCTAAATTATCGTGGGCTTTTCGCCCGGATAAGGGAGATATGATGAAGCAGGCATTACGAGTAGCATTTGGTTTTTTAATGCTGTGGGCGGCGGTGCTGCACGCAGAAGTACGTATCGAGATCACCCAGGGGGTGGACTCGGCGCGCCCCATCGGCGTGGTACCGTTCCAGTGGGCCGGCCAGGGCGCTGCGCCGGAAGATGTTGGCGGTATCGTGGCGGCTGACCTGCGCAACAGCGGTAAATTCAACCCGCTGGATCGCTCGCGTCTGCCGCAGCAGCCGACCAGTGCCCAGGAAGTGCAGCCTGCTGCCTGGTCTGCGCTGGGCATTGACGCCGTGGTCGTCGGCCAGGTGACGTCAAACCCGGATGGTTCTTATCAGGTAGCGTATCAGCTGGTGGATACCGGCGGTGCGCCGGGCACAACGCTGGCGCAAGGCTCTTTCAAAGTCACTAAACAGTACCTGCGCTATGCCGCGCACACTGCCAGCGACGCGGTATTTGAAAAGCTGACCGGTATTAAAGGCGCCTTCCGGACTCGTATCGCCTACGTAGTGCAGACCAATGGCGGTCAGTTCCCGTATGAGCTGCGCGTTTCCGATTATGATGGCTACAACCAGTTTGTGGTTCACCGCTCCTCCCAGCCGCTGATGTCCCCGGCCTGGTCTCCGGACGGTTCAAAACTGGCTTACGTCACCTTCGAAAGCGGTCGCTCTGCGCTGGTGGTGCAGACCCTGGCGAACGGCGCTGTGCGTCAGATTGCCTCCTTCCCGCAGCACAACGGCGCGCCGGCGTTCTCGCCGGATGGTTCTAAACTGGCCTTCGCGCTGTCGAAAACCGGTAGCCTGAACCTGTACGTGATGGATCTGGGCTCGGGTCAGATTCGTCAGGTGACCAACGGTCGCAGCAACAACACCGAACCAAGCTGGTTCCCGGACAGCCAGAACCTGGCCTTCACCTCTGATCAGGCCGGTCGTCCGCAGGTGTATAAAGTCAATATTAATGGCGGCACGCCGCAGCGTATCACCTGGGAAGGTTCGCAGAACCAGGACGCTGACGTGAGCGCGGATGGTAAAACGATGGTAATGGTCAGCTCGGCCGGCGGCCAGCAGCACATTGCCAAACAAGATCTGGAAGCGGGTGGTGTACAGGTTCTGTCATCAACGTTTTTAGACGAAACGCCAAGTCTGGCACCTAACGGCACTATGGTAATCTACAGCTCTTCTCAGGGGATGGGATCCGTGCTGAATCTGGTTTCTACAGATGGGCGTTTCAAAGCGCGTCTTCCGGCAACTGATGGACAGGTAAAATCGCCTGCCTGGTCGCCGTATCTGTGATAATAAATAATTGATTATTAAAGGAATCAAAGAAATGCAACTGAACAAAGTGCTGAAAGGGCTGATGATCGCTCTGCCGGTTATGGCAATCGCGGCATGTTCTTCTAACAAGAACGCCAGCAACGACCAGAGCGGTGAAGGCATGCTGGGTGCCGGCACTGGTATGGACGCTAACGGTAACGGCGGCAACATGTCTTCTGAAGAGCAAGCTCGTCTGCAGATGCAGCAGCTGCAGCAGAACAACATCGTTTACTTCGATCTGGACAAGTACGATATCCGTTCTGACTTCGCTGCAATGCTGGACGCGCACGCTAACTTCCTGCGCAGCAACCCGTCCTACAAAGTGACTGTAGAAGGTCACGCGGATGAGCGCGGTACCCCGGAATACAACATCGCGCTGGGTGAGCGTCGTGCTAACGCCGTTAAGATGTATCTGCAGGGCAAAGGTGTTTCTGCCGATCAGATCTCCATCGTTTCTTACGGTAAAGAAAAACCAGCAGTACTGGGTCATGACGAAGCGGCATATGCCAAAAACCGTCGCGCCGTACTGGTTTACTAAGAGAATTGCATGAGCAGTAACTTCAGACATCATTTATTGAGTCTGTCGTTACTGGTTGGCATAGCGGCCCCCTGGGCCGCTTTTGCTCAGGCGCCAATCAGTAGTGTCGGCTCAGGCTCGGTCGAAGACCGTGTCACTCAACTCGAGCGTATTTCCAATGCTCACAGCCAGCTTTTAACCCAACTCCAGCAACAACTCTCTGATAACCAGACTGACATTGATTCTCTCCGTGGTCAGATCCAGGAGAACCAGTATCAGCTGAATCAGATCGTTGAGCGTCAGAAGCAGATTCTGCTGCAGATTGACGGCCTGACGAGCGGAGGTGGCGCAGCGGCGGGCGCTCAGGCGTCGTCGTCTTCCGGCGATCAGAGCGCGGCTACCGCCAGCGCAGCGCCAGCGGCCTCGTCAGGCGCTCCGGCGATGACCGGCGATGCGAACACCGATTACAATGCGGCCATTGCCCTGGTGAAGGATGCTTCACGCCAGGATGACGCCATGGTGGCGTTTCAGAACTTCGTTAAAAAGTACCCGGATTCAACTTATCAGCCGAACGCCAACTATTGGCTCGGACAGTTGAACTACAATAAGGGGAAAAAAGACGATGCGGCGTTTTACTTCGCCTCGGTGGTGAAGAACTACCCGAAATCGCCAAAAGCGCCGGACGCCATGTTTAAGGTCGGCGTGATCATGCAGGACAAAGGTGATACCGCGAAAGCGAAAGCGGTTTACCAGCAGGTGATCAGCAAATTCCCCGGCACCGACGGTGCGAAACAAGCGCAAAAACGACTTAATGCTCTTGGTTGATTACGGCATGACCAGAAATCGCGTTATTTCTGGTCTTGTCGCCTGAATCGCCAGCAGTTAAGTGATCTTTATCGAAATTTTAGTTGCGCTGAATTCTGAAATCAGTAATATATGCCGCCGTTGCCAAGGGATATCAAACAAGCCCAAAGCGACGCCAGAGTGGGTCGTTAGCTCAGTTGGTAGAGCAGTTGACTTTTAATCAATTGGTCGCAGGTT
>NZ_JBEAJA010000064.1:0-60748 GCF_040064755.1 Klebsiella sp. GB_Kp056
CCGGAGCCCGGGGGTACAGGGGGCGGCGGCGACTGGCCGCCCCCTGTGCGCTCCCCGCGCCGTAAGATACATAACGCAGAAGACTAGCCGGGAGCGCAAACTACGCTGAAGCCACAGATAACATAAACAACCCCACGGCAGTGCTTCCACTCTCCCGGAAACAGTCCGGCTGGCGTTCAGGCCCATGCAAGCGCAGCGCCGCCGGGCGAGACGCCAGGCGCGGTACCCGTGATGTTTCCGGGTGACGGCTGCGCCTTACCCGGCCTGGAGGACCCCCCTCACAGGCTCACACCCCGTAGGCCCGTGCAAGCGCAGCGCCGCCGGGCGATTTCACTCGCGGGCCAGCTTGCGCTGGTTCTTTTGCCGCAGCTTTTTCGCCCGACTCTCCAGCAGCAGATAGGCCACCGTCGCCAGCAGCAGCGGCAGGAAATAATAGAGCGCGCGCCAGGCGAGGAGGGCGGCGATGATCGCCCCCTTCGAAATCTCTTCCCCGGAGAGCATGGCGATAAACACCGCCTCCAGCACGCCAATCCCGGCCGGGATGTGGATAATCACCCCGGCGATACTGCTCACCAGCAGTACTCCCAATACCAGGAAATAGTTAATCTCGCTGCCCAACAGCAGCCAGATGATCGCCCCCATCGCCATCCAGTTCGCCGCCGAGACCCCCATCTGCAGCAGCGCGAATCGCCAGGAGGGCAGCACCAGCCGCTGGCCTTTGATCGTCAGGTGACGGCGTTTGGCGAACGCGCAGCCGAAGAGATAGCACAGCGTGAGAAATAGCATCGCTCCGCCGATAATCCGCAGGGTGGTCTGGCTGATGTACCAGTGCGACGGCAGCTTCACCAGGTCCGCCGTAAAGATCACCCCACCGAGCAGGATATAGCCCAGCCAGTTGGTGGTGATGCTTAAGGAAAAAATACGGGTGATGGTGCTATTGTTCAGCCCCAGCCGGGAGTACAGCCGGTAGCGCATGCCGATGCCGCCGACCCAGGTGCTGAGGGTCAGGTTGAAGGCATAGCAGATAAACGACACCAGCATTACCTGGCGTTTCGCCAGCTTGTGTCCGCACCAGGCGCGGCCAAGCAGATCGTAGCAGCCGTAGATCAGATAGCTGACGATGACCAGCGCAATGGCGCTGAACAAGGCCAGCCGATCGTAGCCGCGGATCACCTTCCACACTTCCTGCCAGTCGACCTTCTGCGCGTAAATCACCAGCAGGACGATCACGGCGATAAAAAAGAGCACGGTCAGCACTCTTTTTGCCATCCGCCAGCGCGGGTGCGATTTGCTCATAGTGGATTATCCCTGGTAGGTGACTCGACGCGATCCTGCGTTTCAATCTCCGGCTGCACCGGCGGGCTAACCCTGGCCAGCCGCGGAGTATGGGCCGGCAGCCAGCCGACCCACGCCGGAAAGTGGCGCAGAAAGTGGAAGGCCATCACGCTCACCCCCAGCCGCCACCAGTTGCGTTTCGGCAGCATTGCTTTATCGATCCGCTGGCAATCCCGGGCGATAAGCCCGTTAAGGTTATCGCGCAGCGTCTGGTTAAACACCCGGTCGTGGATGATCAGATTGGCTTCCAGATTCAGCGACAGGCTGAGCGGGTCCAGGTTGCTCGACCCGACGGTGGCCCAGTGGTCGTCCGCCAGGGCGACTTTGCCATGCAGCGGACGGCGGCGATATTCGTAGATCTGCACGCCGCCTTTGACGAGGTAGTGATAGAGCAGGTGGGCGCCAAATTTCACAATTGGAATATCCGGTTCGCCCTGGACGATCAGCTTCACCCGCACCCCGCGCCGCGCGGCATTGCGCATCGCATGCAGCAGACGGTAGCCGGGGAAAAAATAGGCGTTCGCGATTATCACCTCCCGGCGGGCGCTGGTCAGCATCTTCAGGTAGTGGCGTTCGATATCGTCGCGGTGATCCTGATTATCGCGCCAGACGAACAGCGCCTGCGCCTCGCCGGGGGTCTGGTTGATCTCCGGCTGATGGCGACGACGGCGCCACCAGCGGCGGGCGGTTTCGCTGTTGGGCAGATTCTCCAGTTCGAACTGCAGAATATCCAGCACCACCGGCCCCTCGACCTGCACCGTGTAATCCTGCTTCGCCTCCGGGCCATAGTCGCTCATATGTTCAGCGGAGTAGTTGATACCGCCGACAAAGGCGGTGGTGTCGTCGATCACCACGATTTTACGGTGCATGCGACGGAACAGGTTAGTGCGCATTCCCATCAGCTTAGGGCGCGGGTCGTAATAGCGGAAAATCACCCCGGCGGCGGTCAGTTCGCCGACAAACTCATCGCTAAGATCCGGCGAGCCGTAGCCGTCAAGCAGCACTTCCACCTGGATGCCGCGGCGGGCGGCCTTCAGCAGAACCGCGTGCAGCTGCCGGCCGACCTCATCTTCAAACCAGATAAAGGATTCGAGGATCACCCGCCGGCTGGCGCGACCGATGGCCGCAAACAGCGCCGGATAGTACTGGTCGCCGTTCTCCAGTAGCGTAATGCGGTTGCCTTCCTGCCAACGACATTTCACAAATGAATCTCCACGCTAAGGGGTGCATGATCGGACAGATGCCGCCACTGTTTGAGGGCCAGCGCCTTCGGGCGGCTGGCGTGGGCGTTCTTGACGTAAATGCGATCGAGGCGCAGCAGCGGAAAACTGACCGGAAAGGTGCGCGCCGGGCGTCCGCGGGCGCGGGTAAAAATCTCTTCCAGCCCCGCCTGGGCTTTTAACGGCTGGTTAGCCTGCTGACGCCAGTCGTTAAAATCCCCGGCCACCACCACCGGCTCGCCGGCGGGCAGGGTGTTGACCCATTCCGTCAGCATCCCCAGCTGCGCCTGCCGCTGGTCGGCACGCAGTCCGAGATGGACGCAAATGACGTGAATCGTGACGCCGCTCTGAGGCGGCACGATGCGGCAGTACAGCAGGCCGCGTTTCTCCCCGTTGCCGACCGAGATATCGCGATTCTCATAGTATTCAATCGGGAAGCGCGACAGCACGGCATTGCCATGGTGACCTTCCGGATAGACCGCGTTGCGCCCATAGGCGTAGTCGCTCCACATGGTGTCGGCGAGAAATTCGTAATGGGTCGTATCTGGCCAGTTTTCGATATGCAGCGGGTGAACTTCGTGAGCGCCCATCACTTCCTGCAGGCAAACTATGTCAGCGCTGACGCTGCGAACGGCTTCGCGCAGCTCGGGCAAAATAAAACGCCGATTAAACGCCGTAAAGCCTTTATGGGTGTTAATTGTCAGCACGTTCAACGAAAATCCCGACGTTGGCTCAGCCATAATTCTCCAGTAAATGTCACTTTCCTGAATAAAATAGTGTAGTAGACGTCACAAAAAGATGCGGTGATACGGAATTTTCCGTAAAGTGCGGTACTCTGAGTAGCAGAGAAAAATCCTTCAGGAGAGAAGCCATGAAGTGGCAACAACGTGTACGCGTCGCAACAGGTCTTAGTTGCTGGCAGATTATGTTGCATCTACTGGTCGTGGCAGTGCTGGTGATGGGATGGATGAGCGGCGCGCTGGTGCGCGTCGGATTAGGGCTGTGCGTCCTCTACAGCGTCACGCTGCTGGCGATGCTGTTTCTGCAGCGTCATCATGAGGCGCGCTGGCGCGATGTGGGAGACTTCCTTGAGGAGCTCACCACCACCTGGTACTTCGGTGCCGCCATGATAGCGCTGTGGCTGCTGTCGCGCGTGCTGCACAACAACCTGCTGCTGGCCCTCGCCGGGCTGGTGATACTGGCAGGCCCGGCGGTGGTCTCGCTGCTGGCGAAAGATAAAAAATTACGCAATCTTTCTTCGGAACATCGCATACGCCGCTGAGCCGGTGGTGGCCGCTATGACCAGTAGCGGCCACAAACTTCCCCACACAATCTCCAGACTCGCATCCTTCAGATAAATTTGCTTGGTGATATCGGTAAAGTGGCGGATCGGGTTTATCCAGGTCAGATCCTGCAGCCACTGCGGCATGTTTTCCACCGGTGAAACGTAGCCGGAGAGAAGAATCGCCGGCATCATAAAGACGAACACGCCGATAAACGCCTGCTGCTGCGTGGCGCACAGCGATGAGATCAATAAGCCAAAGCCCACCAGCGATAGACCGTAAATCACCATGGTGAAATAGAACAGCAGCAGCGAGCCGGCAAACGGGATCTGATAGGCCCAGATACCAATCGCCAGCACGATAGTCGCCTGCAGGGTGGCGACGATCAGCGCCGGCACCGCTTTACCGACAAAGATTTGCCAGGTGGCGAGAGGCGAGACCAGCAGCTGATCGAGGGTGCCCTGCTCGCGCTCGCGGGCCACCGACAGCGAGGTGACGATCATCACCCCGATGGTGGTGATCATGGCGATGAGCGACGGCACCACGAACCACTTGTAGTCGAGATTCGGGTTATACCAGTTGCGCACCACCAGTTCGCTATTGTTCGGCTTCGCTTTGTCCTCCAGCAGTTCCTGCTGGTAATTTTTCACGACCTGCTGCAGATAGTTGGCGGCGATTTGCGCACTGTTGGAGTTGCGTCCGTCGAGCAGGAGCTGCAGCGGGGCGGTTTGATAGTTGTCGAGGTTGCGTGAGAAATCCGCCGGGAAGCGCACCACCAGCAGGGCTTTTTGTTCATCGATGGTCGGCTGGATCGCCTGCGGACTTTTCAGCAGCAGGACGTGGGTAAAGGCTTTGGCGCGGGCAAAGCGCTGAGTGAGTTCCACCGCGTGGCGACCGCTGTCCTCGTTATAGATGGCGATGGTGGCGTTGGTCACCTCCAGCGTCGCGGCAAAGGGAAACAGCAGCACCTGAATCAGCACCGGCATGATTAAAATCGCCCGCGTCTGCGGTTCGCGCAGCAGCGACTGCAGCTCTTTGCGGATCAATGTCCATAAACGGTGAAACATAATGGCTCCTTTGGCCCATTCAACAACGCCGGGCGGCACTGCGTTTGCCCGGCCCACGGGATCGGCGAACCGTATAATCGATGTTGGTTAAACCGTAGGCCCGGTCAGCGCAGCGCCACCGGGCAAAACCTAATCCAGACGCCGTTTGGTTTTCAGCCACGTCAGGCCGATAAACATCACCGCCGAAGCAATCAAAAACAGCACATTCACCAGCAGCACCACCGGAATATTACCCGCCAGAAACAGGCTTTGCAGGGTGTTGACGAAATAGCGCGCCGGGATCACATAGGTCACCGCGCGGATCACCGCCGGCATGCTGTCTATCTGGAAAATAAACCCGGACAGCATTATCGACGGTAAAAAGGCGGCGTTCAGCGCCACCTGCGCGGCGTTAAACTGGTTGCGGGTGATCGTCGAGATCAGCAATCCCATCCCCAGGGTGCTGAGCAAAAACAGACTGGTGATGACAAACAGGATCGGCAGCGAACCGCGATAGGGCACGCCGAGAATAAACACCGACACCAGCATACACAGTAGCATCGCCAGCATGCCGAGGAAGTAGTAGGGGATGAGCTTGCACAGCAGCAGTTCAGCGCGGGTGATCTCCGTCGACAGCAGCGCCTCCATGGTGCCGCGCTCCCATTCGCGGGCCACCACCAGTGAGGTCAGTATCGCGCCGACCACGGTCATGATAATGGTGATCGCCCCGGGGATAATAAAGTGCTGGCTGATGGCCGCCGGGTTAAACCAGTAGCGCATCTGCACGTCGATCAGCGGTTCAAAGGTCTCGCCGCGGTCTTCCGCCCGCTGCTGCTGCCAGATCTGCCAGATACCCTCCACGTAGCCCTGGGCGAAGTTAGCGGTATTGGGCTCGCTGCCGTCGGTGATGAGCTGGAGCGGCGCAGTGGCGCCGGGGCGGGCCATCTGGCGGTCGAAGTCCGCCGGAATAACCACCATCGCGCGGATGCGACCGGCCTGCATCAGCTCAATTAGCCGCTGGCGATTGTCACTGACGGTGGCGTCGATATAGGGCGAGCCGGTCATGGTATGCACGAAGTCCAGCGCCTCTTCGCTCTGCTGCTCCAGCAGAACCCCCACCCGCAGCTTACTGGAGTCGAGATTAATGCCGTAGCCGAAGATAAACAGCAGCAGCAGAGGGATCACCACCGCAATCAGCCAGCTGCTGGGATCGCGGACGATCTGCCGGGTCTCTTTGACGCACAGGGCGCGGACCCGCCGCCAGGAGAGGAGATTACTGCTCATGGCCATTCTCCTTATCCCAACGGTTAATCAGAGTAATAAACGCCTGTTCCATGGTCGGGTCCGTCTGGTTGTCATCCGCCGCCTGGGCCTTCAGCGCGTCCGGGGTGCCGCTGGCGATAAGCTTACCGTGATAGACCAGCCCAATGCGGTCGCAATACTCCGCCTCATCCATAAAGTGAGTGGTGACCATCACCGTCACCCCTTTATCCACCATGCTGTTGATATGCAGCCAAAACTCGCGACGCGTGAGGGGATCGACCCCGGAGGTGGGTTCGTCGAGAAAAAGAATGTCGGGCTCATGCATCAAGGAGCAGGCCAGCGCCAGCCGCTGCTTATAGCCGAGCGGCAGCTCGTCGGCGGCGTGGCGGGCGATGCTGTTCAGACCGAAGGCATCGCTCATGCGGGCAATTTTGTCATTTTGCGCCCGGCCGCGCAGGCCGTAGACCCCGGAGAAAAAGCGCAGGTTCTGCTCGACGCTGAGGTTGCCGTACAGCGAAAATTTTTGCGCCATATAGCCCAGATGCTGACGCGCCTTGCCGGAGCTGACCTTGAGATCCATCCCCAGCACCAGCGCTTTGCCGGAGGTGGGCACCAGCAGGCCGCACATCATTTTGAAGGTGGTGGATTTCCCTGCGCCGTTGGGGCCGAGCAGGCCGAAGATCTCGCCGCGCTTGACCTGGAAATCGACGTGGTCGGTGGCGGCGAAATCGCCAAATTTTTTAGTCAGCGACTGCGCCTCAATCACCGTTTCGTCTTTGCTGCCGTCAACGCGATGGATAATCGCCCCCAGCGGCGATTCGGCGGTCCCGGCGCCGCCGAGCAGGTCGATAAAGGCGTCTTCAAAGCGCGGCGCGGTGTCGGTCACCTGCAGCGACGGCATATCGTCATGTTGCTGAACCTCATCGATGCGCGCCTCCTTTTTCAGGATCAGACGCACCGATTTGCCCTGAATCACGCCGTCGCTAACCTGCGGCAGCTTCAGCGCCCGCTGCAGCAGGCGGCGGTTGTTCTCCTGCGGGCTGGAGACCAGAAAGCTGCGCCCGGCCATGGTTTGCGTCAGGGCCGTCGGCTCCCCTTGATAGAGCAGTTTACCTTCATTCATCAGCAGCACATCGCGACACTGCTCGGCTTCATCGAGATAAGAGGTGCTCCACAGGATCAGCATGCCGTCGCCGGCCAGCTCGTGCACCATCTGCCATAGCTCGCGGCGAGAGATCGGATCGACGCCGACGCCGGGCTCATCCAGCAGCAGCACCTTCGGGTCACCCACCAGGGTACAGGCGAGCCCCAGCTTTTGTTTCATGCCGCCGGAGAGCTTGCCCGCCAGCCGCCCGGTGAACGGGCCAAGGGCGGTGAATTCCAGCAGGCGGTCGAAAATTTTCTTCCGCGCCTCGCCGGTGACGCTGCGCAGATCGGCGTACAGGGTGAGGTTTTCCATCACCGTCAGATCTTCATACAGGCCGAACTTCTGCGGCATATAGCCGAGCACCGCGTGCAGAGCGCTGTCGTCTTTTAGCGGATCAAAGCCAATCACCCTGGCGCTGCCCTCATCAGGCTTAAGCAACCCGGCGAGCATCCGCATGAGGGTGGTTTTCCCTGCGCCGTCGGGGCCTACCAGCCCCGTGACGTAGCCGGCGCGGATCGTACAGGTCAGCGGGGCCACCGCTGGCCTGTCCATCCCGGGGAAACGGCGGCTCAGGCCGTTTAAGGCGATGACGGCCTCACTCATGTCCGTTCCCGTTGTCAAAGGAGACGGTCACCGGCATCCCCTGGCGCAGCGCGCCGTCGGCGTCGGTTACCACGATGCGCAGACGGTAGACCAGATCGGTGCGCAGGTCCGGCGTCTCGACAGTCTTCGGCGTGAACTCAGCGCTCGGCGAGACAAAGCCGATTTTGCCGTGATAGGGCTTATCCGGCCGGCTGTCGGTATAGAGCAGCACTGCTTGTCCCGGCTGCGCCTGGCCGAGGTTTTTCTCGTCAACGTAGGCGCGGACCCATACTGGATGGGTCAGGGAGAGGGTTAGCACGGTGCCGCCGGCGTTGAGCATAGTGCCGGGCTCGACGGCGCGGGTCATCAGCGTGCCGTCGGAAGGGGCGGTCAGCACGGTATCGTGCAGGTCCAGTTTAGCCTGGGCCAGCGCCGCCTGCGCCTGTTCGAGGCTGGCTTTGGCCTGGGCTATCTCCTGCGGACGATTGCCGGCGCGGTATTGACGCAGTTTATCCTGCGCTGACTTTAGCGTTGCCTGCGCCTGGTCGCGCGAGGAGCGGGCATTCTCCAGATCGTTGGCGGAAATGGCGCTGCTGGCGCGTAAACCCAGCTGGCGCTGATAAAAGTTTTGCGCGTAGTCGTAAGCGGCCTGCGCCTGATTCACTGCCGCCGCGGCCTGGGCAATCTCTTCCGAGCGGTAGCCGGCCATCATCAGGTCATACTGCGCCTGGGCGGTGGAGACGTTGGCCTGCGCCTGCAGCAGGGCGTTTTCATAGGGGGCACGGTCAAGCTCGCCGAGGGTTTGCCCGGCGCGGATGCTGTCGCCTTCGTCGACGGTCAGCGAGGCCAGTCTGCCGCCGACGCGGAAGCTCATATTGACGGTGCGGATATCGACATTGCCATACAGAGTCAGCGGCTGCTGCCGGCTGCTCTGGTACCACCACCAGCCGCCGCCCAGCGCGGCGAGAAGAATCACGATCAGCAGAATGACGACGACGGGTTTTTTCATCAGCCCAAACTCCTTTGCGATAACCCATGCAGAATGAAATCGATATGACAGGTAATGACCTCAAAAATCTGTTCGGTTTTTTGCGCGTCAAACTGCGTCCAGCCGGTGCGCAGCAGGATGGTTTCACGCCCGAGACGGAAAGCGAGCACCTCGCCTAGCAGGGCGTGGGTATGGAGGATCATTTGCGTATCACCGGCATCGCGACCCGTCCAGGCGGCGATCAGCCGGGTGAGATAGTGGTGCAGGGGGGCGATCACCTGCTGATGGATCAGATGGTACGCGGCGGTGGGCGCCAGCTGTTCCCGGGAAATAAATTTGCTCAAGTTGACCGTATCATCCTGGGTCAGCAGCAGGATCATGTTATGGCAGGCGCTGAGGATGAGGGCGCGGATCGCCTGGCGATCCGGCGACTCTCCGGCGAGCAGGGCCTCCGCCGCTTCGGCGTGCGGGCGAAAATTGTCACCGATAAAATCGGCGATCCACTGGCCGCAGGCGAGATACAGGTCGTCTTTCGAGCCAAAATAGTAGGTGATAGCGGCGATATTCTGCCCGGCCTGGGCGGCAATATCGCGGGTGGTGGCATGCTGTCCGTACTCGCCAAACTGGGCGATAGCGGCCGCGATAAGCTGGCTTTTTGCCTGTTCGCCTTTACTGGTCATCGTGCTCGGAAAAAATTAATCAATCGATTGATTAACTTTAGGCGCCGACTGGCGGTTTGTCCACCAGCCAGGACTAAATATGAAAGCCGTCTTCCTGTAGCTCCCCGGCGACCCAGGCGAAGAAGCGCTGGACCTTTTCCTTCTGTTCATTGGCGTGGGGAAGGACGAAGTGGTGCGCGCCGACCGGCATACTCCGCTCGTCGGCAAACACCGGCGTCAGCTGCCCCTGACGCACGTGGCCGCCGGCCAGCAGATTGCTTTCCAGGATCACCCCCATCCCCATCCGGGCCGCCTCGATGCTCATGTACGACCGGTCGAAATTAAAGATAAAGTTTTTGTGCCAGCCGCGGACCTTGTGCCACGACAGCCAGTTGCTCCAGTTAATTAAGGTGCTGTCGGAATGGATCAGATCGCAGGCCAGCAGATCTTCCGGGGCGCGAACCGCATGGCGGGCTAAATAAGAGGAGGCGCTGTAGGGCAGGACGCACTCATTTTTAATGGTCCTGACCAGCAGCGTCGGCCACTGCGACAGCCCGTGGCGAATATCGATATCAATATTATCCCGGGAGAACTGAATGCTTTCGTAAGAGCAGGTCAGGCTAATTTTTAGCTCCGGCCATGCCTGACGGAATTTATCCAGCCGCGGCATCAGCCACAGCAGGCCGAAGCTCGGCGCTGAGTGAATGCGTAAATAATCCTGATGAATATCGTTGATCACCTGGCTGGTGGCCTGGCCAATCATATTCAGCGCTCCGGAGACCTCTTTGAGATATTTTTCTCCCACTGCGGTTAACATCACGCCTTTGCTGCTGCGGGAGAACAGTTTTTTTCCCAGCAAGTGCTCCAGACTGGCTATCTGGTGGCTGACCGCCGAGGCGGTAATGTTGAGGTTCTCTGCGGCCAGGTTGAGGCTGCCGGTTGCGGCGACTTCAATAAAAGCCTGGATATTGCGTAAAGAGGGCATCGGCAGATTTTTATTGGGCAGCGGTTGACTCATGGCGGCATCCTGCGCGGGGCGCGAATAAAAGAAAATGGCGAACAGCGTGGCGCAGCCGTGATGAACAGCATAGGGAAAAGCGAAAATAACCTTTTAATTTGTGATGGGCTTAACAATTTATCTCGTTTAAATCGCGCCTCTCAGTAAACGCTAAAATTTGCGGGGAGTCACTAACTCAATTTTTCTCAATCATAATTGAGCTTTTTTGAATACCTTTTCATTTTGGGGTTGTTATATTCCCCTCACAGGCCTGATCACAAACTGCGATGCGCTTGGGTCGCAATAATAAAACACCTAACCACCAGTTTCGCTGTGCGAAAAGACATGTCTCTCTTGTTGCGCCAGGGCGCGTGAAACGCGGCGAACCCAGGCGGCAACCTACGGCGAAGTGGATGAGGTATAAGATGAGGAAACCCTATGTCACGTATAGATACGCTGGTCTGTACTGACGCCAGGAAAACAAAATATCGTTTTGTGGTTTTGACGATGATTTTCCTGGTGTATGCCATCAATTACGCCGACAGAACGAATATCGGCGCGGTACTGCCGTTTATCATTGATGAATTTCATATCAATAATTTTGAGGCCGGAGCGATTGCCAGTATGTTTTTCCTCGGCTATGCGGTCAGCCAGATCCCGGCAGGCTTTTTCATCGCCAGACGCGGCACTCGAGGGCTGGTTTCGCTATCTATTTTCGGTTTCTCCGCTTTTACCTGGCTGATGGGCACGGTGAGCTCCGTATTTGGCCTGAAGCTGGTGCGGCTGGGCTTGGGACTAAGCGAAGGTCCCTGCCCGGTGGGGCTGGCGTCGACGATAAACAACTGGTTTCCGCCGAAAGAGAAAGCCACGGCAACCGGCGTTTACATCGCGGCGACCATGTTTGCCCCGATTATCGTGCCGCCGCTGGCGGTGTGGATTGCGGTGACCTGGGGCTGGCGGTGGGTCTTTTTCTCCTTTGCTATTCCCGGGATCGTAGCAGCGATAGCGTGGTACCTGTTGGTGAAGTCAAAGCCCGCGGAAAGCGGATTCGTATCTCCAAGCGAACTGGCAGAGATTAATGCCGGGCGGGACAGCCATCATAATGACGGTGTACGTGAAAATATATTAATCGCCGATCGCTTCACCTGGCTGGATAAAATTATCCGGGTGAAAAAAATGCCGCCTGTGGATACGGCGAAGGGATTATTTACCTCAAAAAATATTCTCGGAGACTGCCTCGCATATTTTATGATGGTCAGCGTGTTATATGGATTATTAACCTGGATCCCGCTGTATTTAGTGAAAGAGCGCGGTTTCGATGTGATGAGTATGGGGTTCGTGGCCAGTATGCCGTGCATCGGCGGCTTTATTGGCGCGATTGGCGGCGGATGGATTTCGGATAAATTATTAGGCCGTCGGCGTAAACCAACCATGATATTCACAGCGGTATCAACCGTAGTCATGATGTTAATTATGCTGAATATACCGGCAAGCACCCTGGCGGTCTGTATTGGTTTATTCTTTGTCGGTTTCTGTTTGAATATCGGCTGGCCGGCTTTTACCGCCTACGGTATGGCCGTTTCGGACAGCAAAACCTATCCGATCGCCTCTTCCATTATTAATAGCGGCGGCAACCTCGGCGGATTTGTGGCGCCGATGGTGGCCGGTTTCTTACTGGATAAAACGGGGAGCTTTAATTCTGTCTTTACCTATTTTGGTATCTGCGCCGCAATCGGTTTGGTGGTAATTCTTTTCCTCGATGAGCCACAATAACGAAAATAGATCCTGTTAATTAATATGACGTAATGTCATGGAGTGAAACTATGTTATTAAAAGATAAAGTCGCCATTATTACTGGCGCGGCCTCCGCACGCGGTTTGGGTTTTGCGACCGCGAAATTATTCGCCGAAAACGGCGCGAAAGTGGTCATTATCGATCTCAATGGCGAAGCCAGTAAAACCGCGGCGGCGGCGCTGGGCGAAGGCCATCTTGGCCTGGCGGCGAACGTCGCCGACGAAGTGCAGGTGCAGGCGGCCATCGAACAGATTCTGGCGAAATACGGCCGGGTCGATGTGCTGGTCAATAACGCCGGCATCACCCAGCCGCTGAAGCTAATGGACATCAAGCGCGCCAACTATGACGCGGTGCTCGATGTCAGCCTGCGCGGCACGCTGCTGATGTCACAGGCGGTGATCCCCACGATGCGGTCGCAAAAATCCGGCAGCATCGTCTGCATCTCGTCCGTTTCCGCCCAGCGCGGCGGCGGTATCTTCGGCGGTCCGCACTACAGCGCGGCAAAAGCCGGCGTGCTCGGCCTGGCGCGGGCGATGGCGCGCGAGCTTGGCCCGGACAACGTCCGCGTTAACTGCATCACCCCGGGGCTCATTCAGACCGACATTACCGCCGGCAAGCTGACGGACGACATGACGGCCAATATTCTTGCCGGCATTCCGATGAACCGCCTCGGCGACGCGGTGGACATCGCCCGCGCCGCGCTGTTCCTCGGCAGCGACCTCTCTTCCTACTCCACCGGGATCACCCTGGACGTTAACGGCGGCATGTTAATTCACTAAGCGAGGCACAGAGATGAACATCACCGAATCACAAAAAGTCGCCGCGGCGGCGTGGCGTATCCGCCGCTATGCCCTGCAAATGGGGGAAGTTCAGGGGCAGGGCTATATTGGCCAGGCGCTGGGGTATGCCGATGTGCTGGCTACCGCCTTCAGTTACGCCATGACCTATCGCCCGGAAGATCCTGAGTGGGAGGGGCGCGATCGCTTCCTGCTTTCTCATGGCCATTACGCTATCGCTTATTATGCCGCGTTGCTGGAGGCGGGCATTATTCCGGAAGCGGAACTGGAAACCTACGGCTCCGACGACAGCCGCCTGCCGATGTCCGGCATGGCGACCTACACCCCGGGGATGGAGATGTCCGGCGGCTCGCTGGGGCAGGGGCTGTCTATCGCCGTCGGCATGGCGCTCGGCCTGCGGCAGAAACAGAGCAAGGCCTGGGTCTATAACTCGATGTCCGATGGGGAGCTGGATGAAGGTTCGACCTGGGAAGCGGCGATGTCGGCGGCTCACTATGGCCTGACCAACCTGATTAACCTTGTCGACGTCAACAAACAGCAGGCCGACGGCGATTCACGCAAAATCCTCGGCTTTGAGCCGCTGCAGGATAAATGGGCCGCCTTCGGCTGGTACGTGCAGCGCGTAGACGGTAACGATCTGCCGGCGGTGATGGCCGCCTTTGACAACGCGAAAAGTTATTCCGGCAACCAGCCGCGGGTCATTTTATGCGACACGCTGATGGGCAAAGGGGTGCCGTTCCTCGAAACCCGCGATAAGAACCATTTTATTCGCGTCGATGCCGACGAATGGCAAAAAGCGATTGCGGTGCTGGACGCTAACAAACCGGAAGGAGTGCTGTAATGAGCCAGAGTAAACCTCGTTTAAAAACGTCGGCGATGATCGCCTCGATTGCCGATGAAGGCCAGGTCACCGTCTCTGCGCCCTTCGGCGTCGCGCTGTCGAAACTCGCGGCGGAGCGCCCGGCGATCGTCGGTATGACAGCGGACCTGTCAAAATATACTGACCTGCATATTTTCGCCCAGGCCTTCCCGGATCGCTTTTTCCAGATGGGAATGGCGGAGCAACTGCTGATGGCGGCGGCGGGAGGCATGGCGAAGGAGGGATTTATTCCCTTCGCCACCACCTATGCCGCCTTTGCGACCCGTCGCGCCTATGATTTTATTCATCAGGTGATCGCTGAAGAGCATCTGAACGTCAAGATTTGCGCGGCGCTACCGGGCCTGACGACCGGCTATGGCCCCAGTCATCAGGCCACCGAAGATCTGGCGATCATGCGTGGTATCCCCGGAATGGTCATCGTCGATCCCTGCGATGCGCTGGAGATTGAGCAGGCGGTACCGGCCATTGCCGATCACCATGGCCCGGTTTATATGCGCCTGCTGCGCGGGAAGGTGCCGCTGGTGCTGGATAAATACGACTATCAGTTCGAACTGGGCAAAGCGAAGCTGCTGGAGGACGGCAACGACGTGTTGATTATCTCCTCCGGGCTAATGACCATGCGCGCGCTGGAGGCGGTTGAAAAGCTGCGGGACGATAATATCAGCGTGGCGGTCCTGCACGTGCCGACCATCAAACCGCTGGATGAACAAGCGATTATTGAACAGGCGTCGAAGCCGGGTCGCCTGGTGGTCACCGCCGAAAACCACACCGCGGTCGGCGGGTTAGGAGAGGCGGTGGCCGCCCTGCTGATGCGCAAAGGGGTTCGCTGCGAGCTGGATACCGTAGGGCTGCCTGACGCGTTCCTGTTAGCCGGCGCGCTGCCGACCCTCCACGATCGCTACGGCATCTCCACCGCGAAGATCGTTGAAAAAATTAAGTATCGTCTGCGTTAACCGCGCTGCGGCGACCCGCCTGGCCGCTGAGCGCCCTCAGCGGCCTTCTTCCCCCCGCCAGCCAGGGGCGGCATTCTTTTGCAGATTTTATGCGGCCTGTCACAAAATCTGCTAGACTGCGCCCCTTCATGGCATTGTGGTTTTTGCCATCTCTTATCGCAATAATCTCCCTGAAAACTACGCCCTTCACCGGGCCGGGGCGGTTCGGAGTTGTTATGTCTTTTGATTCCCTTGGCCTGAATCCCGATATCCTGCGCGCTGTCGCTGAGCAGGGCTACGTTGAGCCGACCCCTATCCAGCAGCAGGCGATCCCGGCGGTACTGCAGGGCCGCGACCTGATGGCCAGCGCCCAGACCGGCACCGGTAAAACGGCGGGCTTTACTCTGCCGCTGCTGCAGCGCCTGATCCAGAACGAGCCGCACGCGAAGGGTCGTCGTCCGGTGCGCGCGCTGATCCTGACCCCGACCCGCGAGCTGGCGGCGCAGGTGGGCGAGAACGTGCGGGATTACAGCAAATATCTGAATGTTCGCTCGCTGGTGGTGTTCGGCGGCGTGAGCATCAACCCGCAGATGATGAAGCTGCGCGGCGGCGTCGATATCCTCGTCGCCACCCCGGGCCGTCTGCTGGACCTGGAACACCAGAACGCCGTCAGCCTCGATAAAGTGGAAATCCTCGTACTGGATGAAGCGGACCGCATGCTGGATATGGGCTTTATCCATGACATCCGCCGCGTACTGGCTAAACTGCCGCCGCGTCGGCAGAACCTGCTGTTCTCGGCGACCTTCTCCGACGAGATCAAAGGCCTGGCTGAGAAACTGCTGCACAACCCGCTGGAAGTGGAAGTGGCGCGTCGCAACACGGCCTCCGAGCAGATCACCCAGCACGTGCATTTTGTTGACAAAAACCGTAAGCGCGAACTGCTGTCGCAGCTTATCGGCGAAGGCAACTGGCAGCAGGTGCTGGTCTTTACCCGCACCAAGCATGGCGCCAACCACCTCGCGGAGCAGCTCAACAAAGACGGCATCCGCAGCGCGGCGATCCATGGCAACAAGAGCCAGGGGGCGCGTACCCGCGCGCTGGCCGACTTTAAATCCGGCGGCATTCGCGTGCTGGTGGCGACCGATATCGCCGCCCGCGGTCTGGATATCGAAGAGCTGCCGCACGTGGTGAACTACGAGCTGCCGAACGTGCCAGAAGATTATGTCCACCGTATCGGCCGTACCGGTCGCGCCGCGGCCACCGGCGAAGCCTTATCGCTGGTGTGCGTGGATGAGCACAAGCTGCTGCGCGATATCGAGCGCCTGCTGAAGAAAGAGATCCCGCGCATCGCGATTGCCGGCTATGAGCCGGATCCGTCCATTAAAGCCGAACCTATCCAGAACGGTCGCCAGCAGCGCGGCGGCGGTCGTGGTCAGGGTCAGGGACGCGGCGGCCAGGGCCAGGGGCGCAGCGGACAGCCGCGCAGCCAGAGCAGCGCCCCGCGTCGTCAGGACGGCGAGGCGCCGAAAGCGCGCACTCAGGACGGCAAACCGCCGCGCCGCCGTCGCCCGCGTAAACCGGCTGGCGAATAACAGGCTGATGCCCGGACCGCGAGAATGCGGTTAAGCACGGCTCAGGCCCGTCTGTCCGCTACGCGGCGGCGGGCCTTTTTCTTTCCATTACACTATTTGTCGAGCACGCTTCCACACTGAGCAGAAAGCAATACCTCCGGGCGGGCAAAAATGGCACAATAGTGGCTGTTTATACAGTATTCAGGTTTTCTCATGGCTTTGACCGCTGCGCTGAAAGCGCAAATCGCCGCCTGGTATAAGGCGCTTCAGGAACAGATCCCGGACTTTATTCCCCGCCCCCCGCAGCGGCAGATGATCGCTGATGTGGCGAAAACCCTCGCCGGGGATGAGGGCCGGCATCTGGCTATCGAAGCGCCGACCGGCGTGGGTAAAACGCTGTCATATCTGATCCCCGGCATTGCCATCGCCCGTGAGGAACAAAAAACGCTGGTGGTCAGCACCGCCAACGTCGCCCTGCAGGATCAAATCTACAGTAAAGACCTGCCGCTGCTGCGCAAGATTATCCCCGACCTGCGCTTCACCGCCGCCTTCGGTCGCGGACGCTACGTCTGCCCGCGCAATCTGACGGCGCTGGCCAGCACCGAGCCGACGCAGCAGGATCTGCTGGCCTTCCTCGACGACGATCTCACCCCGAACAACCAGGCCGAGCAGAAGCTGTGCGCGACGCTGAAGCAGGATCTCGACAGCTACCGCTGGGACGGCCTGCGCGACCATACCGACAAAGCCATCGACGATGGGCTGTGGAGCCGGCTGAGCACCGATAAGGCCAGCTGCCTGAACCGCAACTGCCACTACTATCGGGAGTGTCCGTTCTTTGTGGCGCGGCGGGAAATTCAGGAGGCGGAAGTGGTGGTGGCCAACCATGCGCTGGTGATGGCGGCGATGGAGAGCGAGGCGGTGCTGCCGGAGCCGAAAAACCTGCTGCTGGTCCTCGATGAAGGCCATCATCTGCCGGACGTCGCCCGCGACGCGCTGGAGATGAGCGCTGAGATCACCGCCCCCTGGTTTCGCCTGCAGCTGGATCTGTTCTGCAAGCTGGTGGCTACCTGCATGGAGCAGTTCCGCCCGAAAACCACGCCGCCGCTGGCCAATGCGGAGCGGCTCGCCGGCCATTGCGAAGAGCTGTTCGAGCTGATTGCGTCGTTGAATAATATTCTCAATCTCTATATGCCCGCCGGTCAGGAAGCGGAGCATCGCTTCCCGATGGGCGAACTGCCGCAGGAGGTGATGGAGATCTGCCAGCGGCTGGCGAAGCTCACCGAGACGCTGCGCGGGCTGGCGGAGCTGTTTCTTAACGATCTCAGCGAAAAGACCGGCAGCCATGACGTGGTGCGCCTGCATCGGGTGCTGCTGCAGATGAACCGCGCTCTCGGCATGTTTGAAAGCCAAAGCAAGCTGTGGCGTCTGGCGTCGCTGGCGCAGTCCTCTGGCGCGCCGGTGACCAAATGGGCGACGCGGGTGGTGCGCGACGGCCAGATCCACGTCTGGTTCCACTGCGTCGGCATCCGCGTCAGCGATCAGCTTGAACGACTGCTGTGGCGCAGCGTGCCGCATATCGTGGTGACGTCAGCGACGCTGCGCTCTCTAAACAGCTTCTCGCGCCTGCAGGAGATGAGCGGCCTGAAGGAGAAAGCGGGCGACCGCTTCGTGGCGCTGGATTCGCCGTTCAACCACGTAGAGCAGGGGAAAATTATTATTCCTCAAATGCGCTATGAACCGCTGATGGATAACGAAGAGCAGCACATCGCCGAGATGGCGGCCTATTTTCGCCAGCAGGTGGAGAGCAAGAAACATCTCGGGATGCTGGTGCTGTTCGCCAGCGGGCGAGCGATGAATCGCTTCCTGGAGCATGTGACCGATCTGCGCCTGATGCTGCTGGTGCAGGGCGACCAGCCGCGCTACCGGCTGGTGGAGCTGCATCGCAAACGGGTGGAAAGCGGCGAGCGCAGCGTGCTGGTGGGCCTGCAGTCCTTTGCCGAAGGTCTCGATTTAAAAGGCGATCTGTTAAGCCAGGTGCATATCCATAAAATCGCCTTTCCGCCCATCGACAGCCCGGTAGTGATCACCGAAGGCGAATGGCTGAAAAGCCTCAATCGTTATCCCTTCGAGGTACAGAGTTTGCCCAGCGCCTCCTTTAATCTTATTCAGCAGGTGGGGCGTCTGATCCGTAGCCATCACTGCTGGGGAGAGGTGGTGATTTACGATAAGCGTCTGTTGACCAAAAACTACGGTGCGCGTCTACTGAACGCGTTACCTGTTTTTCCCATAGAGCAACCGGGCGTCCCGGAGGTTATAGTAAAACGTAAAGCAAAACAGACAGCAAAACAGACAGGCCGCAAACGTCGTTGACGCCGGCGCGTGACGCAACAGGGGGAGCCATGGAGTACAGCAAAATTATAAAAGAGGTGGGCCGCGGTAAGAATCATGCCCGCGACCTGGATGAAGAGACCGCCCGTGCGCTCTACGCGCGGATGCTGAACGGCGAGGTGCCGGAGCTGGAGCTGGGGGGAATATTAATCGCCCTGCGCATCAAAGGCGAAGGCGAAGCGGAGATGAAAGGCTTTTACGCCGCGATGCAGCAGCATACTCTGCGCCTGACCCCGCCGGCAGGCAAGCCGATGCCGATCGTTATCCCCAGCTACAACGGCGCGCGCAAGCAGGCGAACCTGACGCCGCTGCTGGCGATGCTCCTGCACAAGCTGGGGTTTCCGGTCGTGGTTCACGGCGTCAGTCACGATCCGACCCGGGTGCTGACCGAGACCATTTTTACCCTGCTGGACATTCCGGCTACCCGGCATGCCGGCCAGGCTCAGGCGCAGCTGGAGGGGCATGAACCGGTATATATTCCGGTGGGCGCCTTCTGCCCGCCGCTGGAGAAACAGCTGGCGATGCGCTGGCGGATGGGCGTGCGCAACAGCGCCCATACGTTGGCCAAACTGGCCACGCCGTTTGGCGAAGGGGAGGCGTTACGTCTCTCCAGCGTATCGCATCCGGAATATGTTCCCAGGGTGGCGAGCTTCTTTCGCGAGACCGGTGGCCGCGCGCTGCTGATGCACGGTACCGAAGGCGAAGTGTACGCCAACCCGCAGCGCTGCCCGCAGATCAGCCTGATCGATGACCAGGGCGTGCGGGCGCTGTGCGACCGTCAGACCGAGGCCGCGGCGGAGGAAGTCATTCTGCCGGCCTCGAAAGATCCCGAAGTGACCGCGCGCTGGATCGAGCGCTGCGTCGCCGGCGTCGAACCGGTACCCCACTCGCTGAAGATCCAGCTTGCCTGCTGTCTGCTGGCCTGCGGGGAGGTCTCAACCCTGGAGCAGGGGCTCAGCCGCGTCAACGACTGCTGGTGATTGGCTCGGCAGAATAAAAAAAAGCCCGTCCGGTGGCTCGGACGGGCAAGGCAAGGGTATTAAAGGTCTTTTCAGGGTTAATTCAGTGGCTTACAGGGTTGAGCTGCGATTATTTATAGATAACCGCGGTACCGCTCAGTTTGTTGTTGGTGTTAGCGGAAGTGATGCTATAGCCGGTTGCGCCAGCGGCTTCGGCTTTAGCAGCCAGTTTCGCTTCCAGACCATCTAACGTGGTTGCGCCTTGCGCAGACACCACGCCGATCTTATTCATGCTTTCAGCCTGAGCGGGGGTAACCGGCTCGGCGGCAAAGGCGCCGAAGGAAAGGGCGGTCAGAGCGATGGCAGCGGCAGCATATTTGATGTTTTTCATAGTTAATCTCTCGCAGGTTGTTCTGTTCAGGGGACGATGTTCCGTCGATGTGATAAGTATCACGCTTTTTTGCGGGAGATAAAATCGAAGGAAATTCACAGTCTTCATCTAATTTTTTGAATGATTAATAATTTACTGATTATTAATAAATTATTTCTCATTCTTTTCGTCTGATGGCGGAGCGAGGGAGACCGGCACGCTTAAGGGCACATATTGCGACATTTATCGCCAAAAAGTGTGCGCGAAAAGATAATGCGAAAGGCTGTCATGAACGGTAAAGGAAAGTCAGCGTAGCTGGCTATCCTTGGAACCACGACGATTATATCCTGAAAATGTATTGTTATGTAAATCTTTCTCCTGCTGGCACTTCACGCAGTATCTCACCCCGGGTATCGCCTGTCGGCGCGCCTCCGGAATCGGCTCTCCGCATTCATCACAAAATTTGTTGCTTTCGCCGTGCGGAAGCTCGCGGCGGGCGCGAGCTACCGCATCGTCAATGGTGCTGTCGATCTGATCCTGTACGGCGCCGTCGCCTGCCCAACCTGATGCCATTGTCTGCCTCCTGTAAAAAGGTTATTGATAAATTATAGCTGAACCGTACAGCCGGTTACCGCTGCTGGCGGCATTGACCCGCCAGGCTATCGCCCCACGACGGTGGGCCTTATCCGCGAGGGCGGCCACCAGGTCGTCAAGGGTGCGGGCGCCGGAGGCGGAGACGGTGCCGACAGGACGCAGCGGCCCGTCATAGGGCAGTACGGGGGGCGGCGGCAGGGAAGAGGCCGCGTCGGCCTGAGCGGCAAGCGCAGCGGCAAACAGCAGCGAGGTGATTTTCATCAGCATATCCTCATAAACAGCATGGGACATAGCTTAAGTGTAGGCCTTTCCAGCCCGCGCGGTAGGGAATTTTTTATGCAAAAACAAGGCGTTTCGCCCGCAACCGGCGCAGGGTAGCGGTCCCCGCGCCAGGGATATTATTTAGCGGGCATCCGGGCGGATCATGTCAAAACGCAGGCTGTCATCAATACTGTAATAGGCGCTCGGCCCCCCGGCACGCAGGATCGGCTGAGCGCGGGCGGTTTGATAGATGCCGTTCTCCAGCAGTGATTCATCGATATGCACGGCGACCACTTCGCCGAGCACCAGCCATGTATCGACAAGGTTGCCGTCGGCGGTGGTGAGCTGAATACATTGCGACAGGCGGCACTCAAAGTTCACCGGGCTCTCCGCCACCCGGGGGGCCTTGACCAGGCGGCTGGCGGCGGCGGTGAGTCCGGCGCGCACGAATTCATCCTCATGGTGCGGGATCGAGGCGGAGGTTTCGTTCATCGCGGCGGCCAGCGGGCGCGTCGCCAGGTTCCAGACGAACTCCTTCGTTTCGACGATATTTCGCACGCTGTCTTTCCAGCCGCTGCTGGCGAAACCAATGATCGGCGGGCGATAGTTAAAGCAGTTAAAAAAGCTGTATGGCGCCAGATTACGCTGGCCCTCGTCGTCCTGCGAGGCGATCCAGCCTATCGGGCGAGGCCCGATTATTGCGTTGAGCGGGTCATGCGGCAGGCCGTGGCCCTGCGAAGGTTGATAAAAGTACATGCTGCACCTGTCACGGATAAAGGAGATATCCAGACTCCCTTATTTACCGAGCGGCCGTCAACGGGTATCTTACGCGGCTGTTCAAAGGAGATTGTCATGAAAGCCCAGAAACCGGGGTTACACCCGCGTAACCGCCACCATCAACGCTACGACCTGCCCGCGCTCTGCCAGGCGCATCCTGACCTGCAGGGATACATTACGCTCAATCCGCTGGGTGAGCAGACTATTGATTTTGCCAATCCGCAGGCGGTAAAGGCGTTGAATAAAGCGCTGCTGGCGCATTTCTACGCGGTCAAACACTGGGATATTCCTGATGGTTTTCTCTGTCCGCCGGTGCCCGGGCGGGCCGATTATATTCATCATCTGGCGGATCTGCTGGCCGGGGACAGCGGCGAAGTGCCGAAGCAAGCCACGATCCTTGATATTGGCACCGGCGCCAACCTCATTTATCCCCTGATCGGCGTTCACGAGTACGGCTGGCGCTTTACCGGCAGCGAAATCAGTCCGGAAGCCTTCGCCAGCGCGCAGGCGATTGTCAATGGCAACCCGGGATTGACCCGGCAGATCCGTCTGCGTCGGCAAAAAGAGAGCCAGGCTATCTTCCTCGGCGTGATCCACAAAAACGAGACCTATGACGCCACGCTGTGTAATCCGCCGTTCCATGACTCCGCAGAGAGCGCCCGGGCGGGCGGTGAGCGCAAGCGCCGCAATCTCGGACTCGGCGCCGACAGCGGGCTTAACTTTGGCGGTCAGCAGCAGGAGCTGTGGTGCGAAGGGGGCGAAGTGGCCTTTATCTCGCAGATGATCCGCGAAAGTCAGGCCTTCGCCCGCCAGGTGAAATGGTTTACCTCGCTGGTGTCGCGCGGCGACAATCTGCCGCCGCTCTACCGCCTGCTGACCGAGGTCGGGGCAGTGAAAGTGGTGAAAAAAGAGATGGCCCAGGGGCAAAAGCA
Source organism: Klebsiella sp. GB_Kp056 (assembly GCF_040064755.1). NCBI lineage: Bacteria > Pseudomonadati > Pseudomonadota > Gammaproteobacteria > Enterobacterales > Enterobacteriaceae > Klebsiella > Klebsiella sp. GB_Kp056. The sequence continues at coordinate 22,776 of NZ_JBEAJA010000064.1, forward strand.
GAGCCGCTTTATCGCCTGGAGCTTTATGGACGACGCCAAACGCCGCCGTCCGTTCTAACTACTCCGCGGCCGGGCTGTCGGCGCCCGGCATCGGCAGTTGCTGCCAGGTTTGTACCGGGGCGCGAACCCCGGCGCGGTCGAAGTGCTTTTTCACCTGGGTGTCGAGGGCAAAACGCACCGTCCACTGCTTCAGCGGCAGGGTGGTGAAGCTGACGCGCAGCGTAAAGGCGGTATTGCTCAGCCCCACCAGCCCGGCGAACGACGGTTCGCCAATGATCAGGCCGCGGATCTCCTCCTGGTCCAGCAGATCGTCCACCGCCGCCTTCAGCGCCTGACTGGCTTTATCCAGATCCTCATGGCGGTCGACGTCATAGTTGGCCACCACCGAGCCAATGCCGCGCACGAAGTTGGCAAAGGTGGTGATCGAGGACCAGGGGATAATGTGATAAGCGCCGGTATCCTGGCGCACCCCCACTGAGCGAATCGACATCCGTTCCACCGTGCCGGTCAAAGGACCGATGGTGACCAGATCGCCGGTATTCATCCCGTTCTCAAACTGGATAAAAATGCCGGTGATAATGTCTTTGACCAGGGTTTGCGCGCCAAACGAGATGGCCAGCCCCAACGCCCCGGCGCCCGCCAGCAGCGGCGCGATATTGACCCCAATCTCCGAGAGCAAAATCATCACCGTGATGGTGCTGATCACCACCGCCAGCGCGTTGCGAAACAGCGTCAGCAGCGTCCTGGCCCGCGCGCTGGGCAGCGGGCGGCCATGGATATCCGAAGCCAGCCGGTTTTCGATCAGGCTGGCCAGCACCGTCCAGCCGATAGCGGAGAAGAAGAGGATAAGGGCGATACGGATCAGCACATCCACCGTTTTTTGCCCGGCATCGTTGTGCAGCCATTCGCGGAAGTCAAACAGCCCCCAGGCGCTCAGGAGCAGCATGATGGCGACGCAGACGGTGAGAATACGCGCTGCCTTCAGCGACGCGGAGATCCAGCCGTTCAGCCGCTTTTGCAGCTCAGGATAGTTGCGCTGAGTGGCAGGGGAGAGGGTGATGGTTTTGGCTATCCAGCGCGACAGAATGCCGGACACCAGTGCCGCGCCGCCGATAATCGCCAGGCTGCGCAGGGTGGCGCCCATCATAAATTTCAGGCTGTTGCCAGGGTCGAACAGGGAAAAGAAAAAGAGCACCACAAAGTAGGCGCAGGCCAGCCAGTGCCAGATCAGAGCGAAGGTGCGGATAAACAGGCTAAAGAAGGAGAGCGAGCGGTCAGCCAGATGGATTAGCCCCTGCGTAATCACCGCTTTGTTATGGAAAATCAGATACAGCGCCCACAGCGTAATGCACAGCATGATGACGACGTTAGCCAGCGCGCCGACCTGAACATTCACCTGGTTGGAGATAATCGGCACCGCGACGATCAGGCCGTAGCCGATCAGGCTGCTGAGGGCGCTCAGGCGCAGGCTCCAGTAGGAGGCGGCCTCGTCGCTGAGGTTAAAGGGCCTGAGCGCCGGGATGCGCGGGCAAAAAATGAGCCGCAGTATGGCTTTAAAGAATTCGATCAGCGCGAAGGCGTTGAGGAAAAGGCTCTGCTGGAAGGCGATAGTAGGGTTGTCGCCATTCAGGCGATCGCTCAACAGCTGACCGATAAACAGGGTCAGCGCCAGCAGCAGCAGATCGATGATAAACGCCCCGGCGATGGTCAACGGCAGCTGGAGCCAGTTTCCGCGATCGCGGTTTTTATGCCGTCCCCATTCGCCCATTTTACGATACAGCGGCAGCGCCGCGAGGCGTACCAGCCACCAGAAGGCAAACACCAGCCCGGCCAGCAGTAAAAAATGCCAGGCGGCGCTGGTAAAGGTTTGCGGATTAAAGGGCTTATGCGGCGAGCCGGTAATATTGCGCCACAGCTGGGAGAAGCGCGATGAGAACTCATCGCCATATTCCCGGCTGATCTGCGTGACGTTCTCCAGCACCGTGGTCTCTTCTTTCACCGCCGGCGGCGTCAGCGTCGGGGTGCTGTCGGGCGGCGGCGTGGCGGCCGCTTTACGCAGCTGGTCAATGAGCTCCTGGCGGGCGGAGTCGTTGGCCAGCACGTCGGCCAGCGCGGCATAGGCCGCTCTTTTCTGTTCTACATCGGGTTCGCTGGCGCTGGTTTTATCGGCATTAGCGGTCGGCACGCCGGGCAGGGCGGCGGCGGAAAGCGGGGGAATAAACAGCGCAGCGAGCAAAAGCAGGATCCACGGCATGGGCACCTCCGTTGCAACGTAAACGGGTAAGTATAGAAGCCGATGGCGGAAGGGGAGGGAAGAGGAATCTGGAAAGCGGCTCTCTCCGCGACGGAGAGAGCCGTTGTGGGTCAGGCGACGTGCTGCAGGAATTCCCGCAGACGCGGGCTTGGCGGGTTGTTTACCAGCTCCTGTGGGTTGCCGTCTTCGGCAATTCGTCCCTTGTCGATAAAGATCAGTCGCGAGGCCACTTTTTCGGCAAAGCCGATTTCGTGGGTCACAATCACCATCGTCATGCCCTCTTCCGCCAGATCCTGCATCACCTTGAGCACTTCATGACGCAGTTCCGGGTCGAGCGCGGAGGTGGGCTCATCAAATAGCATCATCTTCGGCTTCACCGCCAGCGCGCGGGCGATGGCCACACGCTGCTGCTGGCCGCCGGAGAGTTCAGACGGATAGTGATGCGCGCGCTCTGCCAGACCGACTTTCGCCAGCAGATCTTTCGCCAGCTTCTCCGCCGCCTGCTTGCTGGCGCCGCGTACCCGCAGCGGGCCAAACATCACGTTTTCCAGCGCCGTGAGGTGCGGGAACAGGTAAAACTGCTGGAACACCATCCCGGCTTCCTGACGAATCAGACGTTCGTCCACCTTCGGATCGTTGACCTTCAGGCCATCGACAATCAGATCGCCGCTGGTGATCTCTTCCAGTTTATTGATGCAGCGCAGCATCGTCGATTTACCGGAGCCGGACGGGCCGATAATGACCACCACTTCACCCTGATTGATTTTCAGAGAGATATCGTGCAGCACCTGGGTCGGGCCAAAGTGCTTGGAGACGTTTTTAAATTCAATCACAGGATTTTCATCCTTCTTTCAAGACGACGCAGAATAAAGCTCAGGACCAGGGTGATGATCAGGTAGATCACGGCAACGGCGCTCCAGATTTCCAGCGCGCGGAAGTTGCCGGCGATGATCTCCTGTCCCTGACGGGTCAGTTCGGCGACGCCGATGACGATGAACAGCGAGGTGTCCTTGATGCTGATGATCCACTGGTTGCCCAGCGGCGGCAGCATGCGGCGCAGCGCCAGCGGCAGGATCACGTGGCGAATGGTTTCGCGACGCGACAGGCCCAGCGCCAGGCCTGCTTCGCGGAAGCCTTTATGAATGGAGAGCACCGCGCCGCGGGTAATTTCCGCGATATAGGCGCCCGAGTTAATCATGATGGTCACTACCGCCGCGGAGAAGGGGTCAATGCGCAGATCGCTAAAAGCCATCGGCAGCGCAAAGTAGATGAACATAACCTGCACCACAATCGGGGTGCCGCGAATGATTTCAATAAACACCAGCGCGATGTGGTTGGCGATCCAGCCGCCGAAGCAGCGGGCGAAACCGGCCACCAGACCGATGATCAGGCCGCCGGCCAGGCCGAGGACGGAAATCCACAGCGTCATTTTGGCGCCTTCCAACAAAATCGGAATGGCAGGCCAGATGGCACTCCAGTCAAACTGCATAATACGTTCCTGTTACCGTGTCGAGAGCAGAGGAAAGCCTCCGCCAAAATACTGTCTCCCGCAACGTATGTGCCGGAAGACCGTTGTGATGTCGCCGGGCCTGCGCCCGGCGATGTACGTTTTTATTATTTTGGTTCAGTGCCGAACCATTTTTTATAAATTTCGTTGTAGGTGCCGTTCTCGCGCAGCGTTTTCAGCGCACCGTTCACTTTCTCACGCAGCTCGTCGCTGCCTTTCGGGAAGGCGATACCGTAGTTTTGCGCTTCCAGTGATTCACCTACCGCTTTGAATTTGCCGTTGCCCGCGGTTTTGATGAAGTAGAGAATGTTCGGCGTATCGTGCAGGACCGCATCCGCGCGGCCGGTACCCAGCTCCATGTAGGCGTTATCGATATTCGGGAACTGACGCAGATCTTTGGTTTTGATATTGGCTTTCGCGTAGTCAACGGAGCCGGTGCCGCTCTTCACCGCGACCACTTTGCCGTTCAGATCTTTCACATCTTTGATGTCGTTATTATTAGCGTTGACCATCACCAGCAGGCCGCTCTTGTAGTAGCCGTCAGAGAAGTCGATGGCTTTTTTACGCTCGTCGGTAATGGTGATCCCCGCCAGCGCCAGATCGATATTTTTGGTTTGCAGCGCCGGGATAATGCCGCTGAAGTCCATTGGCTTCAGGGTGTAATCGAGCTTCAGCTCTTTGGCGATGGCCGCCCACAGGTCAACGTCAAAACCCACATACTTATCGCCTTGCTTAAATTCGAACGGGACGAACGCCGTATCGGTGGCGACAACCAGGGTCTTATTGGCGGCATGGGAAGAAACCGCAAAAGCCAGGGTCAGTGCAGCCAGTGAAACTTTAAATACAGACTTCATAGCATTTCCTTTTATATCCACGGGACGATCCCCTGCGAGAACGACTAGCCTAATGAAAAAATCGTGCCACTTTTACAAGCTGTTGTTTTTCAACAAACGAAGCGGTAGCCGTTGCACAATATCGATCGTTTCAGGCAAAGAGCGCACCATAACGGGGCGTTATTTTGGTGCATCCTCAGGTCGCTGAATAACGAGCCCATTTTTAGCGCAAACCCTGATGGGAAAACAATCTCGCCGTAACGATTGTGTGAGGTGATTATTACAATTGTTTTACTTTTGTGCGCATTTTCATCAATTTGACGCCCTGAAATGGTGCAAGGCCAGCGGGTGAGGGAAAACGGAGGAGGGAAAAACAACAAGGGCTGGGTGGGGAAAGCAAAGGCGCCGTCGACCGCGCTGCGGCCGACGGCAAAGCCTTACTCGATATTCGCTTCAATAAACCACAGGAATTTATCCAGGTCGCGGGAAGCGGCGGTGAAGATATCTGCGGTATCTTCGTCTTTAGCTTCGCCGATCGCTTTGCGCACATCGTTAGCCACTACTGCGTAGCGGTCAGCCAGCGCTTTCAGGTGATCCTGAACATGATGGATATCCAGTGGGTAGCTCTGCAGCGGGGTTTTGCTGTTGATCACCTGAGTGGTGCCCAGGGCGACGCCGCCCAGCTGCACGGCGCGCTCCGCCATGGTATCCAGATGCTCAGTGAGCGCAGTACGGAAACCGTCCAGCATTTCGTGCACGGCGATAAAGTTCGCACCGCGCATATTCCAGTGTGCCTGCTTGGTGATAAGGGACAGGTCAATGAACTGGATCACCTGGCGATTCAACAGCTCAATGGTCGCTTTCTTTTCGCTGTCAGCGACATCGTTGCGGGTATAGACCAGATTAGATGCTTTTGATTTAACCAGTTTAGCGGTACTCATCGTTTCATATCCTCTTGATATTGATGCTCGTCACACTTCAAAACTGAATGATGTGGAGCGTTGTCCCAGGTAACTTCGGGACTAAGTATAGCAAGGGTTTTAAAGTATGAGGCATCGGCAGGCCATATCACTCCGATAGCGCAAAGTGGTTGGCTATTTGAAAAAACAAGTCCAATCAGAAGGTTAGCGAACGCTGGCAGGCCCGCAACTGGCGCGTGCCGCCGCCGTAACAGAATGTTAATTGATATCGACTTGCTTGATTTTGCTCTGCCGCTGCATGGTCAGCGTGGCGCCCATTGAGGCGATGATAATCGCGCCCAGCGCCAGGGTCTGGGAGAGGTTCAGGGTTTCGCCAAGGAAGATCATACCGGACAGGGCGGCTAGCGCCGGCTCGAGGCTCATCAGCGTACCGAAGGTGCGCGTCGGCAGGCGCGTCAGGGCCATCATCTCCAGGGAGTAGGGGAGTGCGGTGGAGAGAATGGCAATCCCCAGCCCCAGGGGCAGCAGCGACCATTGCCACAGCGTATCGGTGGCTTGCGCCATACCTAACGGGACAAAGACCAGTGAGGCGATAAGCGACCCCATCGCCACCGTGGCTGGACCATGCTCCTCGCCCGCGCGCTGGCCGGTCAGAATATAGACCGCCCAACAGGCCCCGGCGCCGAGAGCGAACAGCGCGCCGGTTAAATCCACCTGCGCCACATTCTGCCCCAGCGGCAGGAGATACCACAGCCCGAGGATCGCCAGCGCCACCCAGACAAAATCCAGCGGGCGGCGCGAGCCGAAAAGCGCCACCGCCAGCGGGCCGGTAAACTCGAGGGCCACCGCCACGCCGAGCGGAATACGCTGCAGGGATAAATAAAACAGATAGTTCATCGCCCCGAGCGCCAGGCCGTACAGCAGCAGCGGCACGCGCTGCGCCGGAGAGAAACGTAGCCGCCAGGGCTTGAACACCACCACCAGGATCAGCGTCCCGAGCGCCAGGCGCAGGGCGGTAACTCCCGGGGCGCCGACCACCGGGAACAGCGATTTGGCGAGCGATGCGCCGCTCTGAATCGAGGTCATAGCGATTAAAATCACCACTATCGGCAACCATGCCGCCGCTTTTCGGGATGGACCGGGCATCCTTTCTCCTGTCAATTTTTGTCAAAAGGGGTAAAAGTTCCAGTGTACTGGAATTAGCTGCTGGCGGTTGAGCTAATGTTGAAAAAAACAGGGGCAAAAACAGTACAATGGCGAAAGTTGCTGAGAAATTCACCAGGTGATTAGGATTAATCTGGATGCTTGCGAATTTCTTAATGAGCGTTAAACTGTAAGTTAACGCCAAAAACTGTTGTTTTCCATATTGTTATAGAAATATGGAAACTTTTGGTTACATGAAAAAGTATGTTAGACAATGTAAACTCCAAAGAGTTTCCCAAAAGTTTTTGATATATTTAAAGCTTAGGACTTATTAGAAACACATTTGAGGTGGTTATGAATAAAATTGCACGTCTTTCAGCACTGGCCGTTGTTCTGGCTGCATCCGTAGGTACTACTGCATTTGCTGCAACTTCTACCGTAACCGGCGGTTACGCGCAGAGCGACATGCAGGGTAAAGCGAACAAAGCTGGCGGTTTCAACCTGAAATACCGTTACGAGCAAGATAACAACCCGCTGGGCGTTATCGGTTCCTTCACCTACACCGAAAAGGATAATAACAGCAACGGTACTTACAACAAAGGTCAGTACTACGGCATCACCGCTGGTCCGGCTTACCGTCTGAACGACTGGGCAAGCATCTACGGCGTAGTGGGTGTTGGTTACGGTAAATTCCAGAACAACAACTTCCCTAATAAATCCGATATGAGCGACTACGGTTTCTCCTACGGTGCTGGTCTGCAGTTCAACCCGATCGAAAACGTTGCCCTGGACTTCTCCTACGAGCAGTCTCGTATTCGTAACGTTGACGTCGGCACCTGGATCGCTGGCGTGGGTTACCGCTTCTAATCACTCCGGTGATATAAAAAATCCGCCTCCTGGGGCGGATTTTTTTTGCCTGCTGACCGCCAGCCCGGCCGGTTGGCCGGCGCTGACCGCGTCGTTTTAGTTGATGGTGAACTCATCGCTGCCGAGGTGTGAATAGTCCACCTTCTGCAGCTGGAAGTTGGTGATATACACCGGGCCGGCCTTCTGCTCAGAGATAAACCGATAGCGCGGGGCGATTTCCGCCGCCTTGATGCCGGTCCATTGCGAGAAGAAGCTGAGGAAATCATTCGCCGAGCGCTGCGCCTTAATGACTTTATGCGCTTTGTCATCGCTGGAGAGCACCATAAACGGCACCTGGAAGTTCTGCTGGAACTTATCGTCGTGCGCCAGATACTGCACCTCTTTGCCTCGCTCCTTGAACGCCAGACCATGATCGGAAAAGTAGGTCAGGGAAAAGGTGTCGCCGGAATTTTGCAACTGGCTGTAGAGCTTAGCCAGCAGGGTATCGGTTTGCGTCATGCTGTAGAGATAGCAGGAGGTCTCTTTCGACTGGACGAAAACCGTATATTTGCCTTTGGTCCGGTCGCAGGCCTGCGGGTGCGAGCCCATCAGATGCAGAACAATCAGCTGCGGCTGGGTACGCTGGGTGGAGAGCACCTGCTCGGTCAGCTTCAGTAACTGCTCGTCCTGGGTGTTTTTATTGGCTTCGAAATCGCCGTTTTTCAGGAACTGCACTTCATCCGCCCGTTTGGCGATACTGGCGATAGCGGTGTCGTACTCGCCGATCTGCCCCTGGTTGGAGAACCACCAGGTCTGGAAACCGGCGCGGTTGGCGAGGGTGACAAAGTTATCCTGAAACTGCGGTTTGCCATCGACCACCCGGTTAAGGGTCAGGCCGAGGGATTTTTGCGTCGAGCCGCTGGCGGCGACGTAGTTGTTAAACAGATACCCGTTCACCGAGCTGGCAAACGGCGTGTTGTCCCAGTGGCCGCCGAAGGCGCCGAGGGCGTCGCGGCGGGCGCTTTCACCGATCACCACCACATAGAGATGGTACTTCGGCTTCACCGCCAGCACGTGCCAGCTATCTTTCATGCCGGCCAGCTGTGCCATCCGCGCCTGCTCGTCCAGCACCTCGTTATTATTCACCACCACGTCTTTGACAAAACGGAAGGCCGGGTAACCAGTATCGATTACCTTGAATACACCGCCCCAGGCGAGATTTTGCACCGGCTGGAGAAAAAAGATCCCGATGCTGAACAGCAGGCCCAGGGTCTCCATTTTTCCCCAGCGGGTCTGCTCGACGATCTTGCGGCGGACCGCGATGATCCCCAGCGCGAAGATAAATACCGCCAGCAGATAGTTGTACCACGGGAAAATGGTGAGGATTTCCGTGGACTCTTCCACGTTGGTGGCGTGCAGCGCCAGCAAGGTATTGAAGTTGGGCGCGCCGTAAGCCTGGCCAAACGGGTAGTAGAGGGCCGCCAGCAGAGAATAAGCGCCGACCACTGCTTTCTGCACGCGCGGAAAGGCACGCCACAGAAGATGTAACACGCAGGTAAATGCCACGGTATAGAGCAGGCTAAATTCATAGCCCAGCGCCAGGTTAATCAACAGCGATTGTAAAAAGTAGAATCCTGTCCATGGGTTCAGTGCCAGTCGGCGGGCGACCAGCGTATCTTTCAGGGTGGTGACATTCATAGTAAACAATCAAAAAGAGGCCATGCGCATCCCCTGGCTTCAAGGGGTAAAACCTGCTGGACAGTGCGTGAAGAGGGTCTCTGCGAGCCGCGAATGTGGCAGGGCTGTGCAAAGATAGGGCTTGTAAATGGTAAGGTCAACCAGACATAACAGATTGTTTTGCGAGGACGCTTACAAAACTTGAAAAAAGGTGGGGAAAACGGGATAAACCGGTCAGTTTAGCGGCAGATGATGACGGAAAAATGAAGCGGCGTACCGCGACGCCGCCTTAGCGATGGGGTTTGTCCTGCTGCGGTTTACCGTTGATCATCTCGCACAGCATACCGAGCAGCATTAAGCGTACTTTAAAGGGTGAATGGCTGAACACGTTTAAGCACCTCTTGAATTCGTTCATCTGCTCTCCTCCTGCCTGTTCGCTCCATCACTCCCTGATGGATGTTTGCATTATATACAGATATAGCACAGGCTATATTTTATAGCTATGGCTAAAACGTTAAATTTTTGTGCTCTTGGCGCAATCCATTACAATGTGGATCTTTTTATATGATGCTTGACGCGTCACACGAATGAGGAAGCACAATGAACCGTCGCGCAGGTAAGCCAATAACAAAAAAAGTGACGCAGTTAGTAAATGTTGAAGAGCACGTTGAAGGGTTCCGCCAGGTGCGGGAAGCGCATCGGCGCGAGCTGATTGACGACTATGTTGAACTGATTTCCGACCTCATCCGCGAGGTGGGCGAGGCGCGTCAGGTGGATATGGCCGCCCGGCTGGGGGTCTCGCAGCCCACCGTCGCCAAGATGCTCAAACGGCTGGCCAGCGTCGGCCTTATCGAACAGATCCCGTGGCGTGGCATATTCTTGACCGCGGAGGGTGAGAAGCTGGCCCAGGAGAGCCGCGAGCGCCATCAAATCGTGGAGAACTTCCTGCTGGCGATCGGCGTCAGTCCGGAGATCGCCCGTCGTGATGCCGAAGGGATGGAGCATCACGTGAGCGAAGAGACGCTGGCGATGTTCCTGAAATTTACCCAAACACAGGGATCTCAGGAAGCATGACTCTTCCCTTCGTCCAGTCGCTGCTGCGCGATCGTTTTCTCCATCTGCTGCTGATTATCGCCTGCGTGCTCAGCGTGATGGTGCCGTTTGTCCCGGCAAGCTGGCCGGCGGCCATTGACTGGCATACCATCATCACCCTCAGCGGCCTGATGCTGTTGACTAAGGGAATTGAACTGAGCGGCTATTTTGACGTGCTGGGGCGTAAAATGGCCCGCCGCTTTGTCACCGAGCGTCAGCTGGCTATGTTTATGGTGCTGGCGGCGGCGCTGCTGTCCACCTTCCTCACCAACGACGTCGCGCTGTTTATTGTGGTGCCCCTGACCCTGACCCTGAAGAAGTGGTGCGCCATCCCGGTAAACCGGCTGATTATTTTCGAAGCGCTGGCGGTGAACGCCGGGTCGCTGCTGACGCCGATCGGCAACCCGCAGAACATCTTGCTGTGGGGACGCTCCGGTCTCTCTTTCCCTGGGTTTATCGGCCAGATGCTGCCCCTGGCGGCGGCAATGATGCTGACCCTGCTGGCGCTGTGCTGGTTCTGTTTCCCGGCAAAGCGGCTTACCTACCAGAGCAGCGATATGGCGCCATCGTGGCAGCCTAAGCTCGTCTGGAGCTGTCTGGGGCTCTATCTGGTGTTCCTGACGGCGCTGGAGATGGATCAGGCGCTGTGGGGACTGGCGCTGGTGCTGCTGGGCTTTCTGGCGCTGGCCCGGGCGGTGATCGTCCATGTTGACTGGTCGCTGCTGCTGGTGTTTATGGTGATGTTTATCGACGTCCATCTGCTGACCCAGCTTCCGGCGCTGCACCAGGTGCTGAGCGGGGTCGGGACGCTCTCCGGCGGTGGGCTGTGGCTGACCGCCATCGGCCTGTCGCAGGTGATCAGCAATGTGCCCTCGACTATTCTGCTGCTCAACTATGTTCCACCTTCGATCCTGCTCGCCTGGGCGGTTAACGTGGGGGGCTTTGGTCTGCTGCCGGGCTCGCTGGCCAATATCATCGCCCTGCGCATGGCTGGCGATCGGCGGATCTGGTGGCGTTTCCACCTCTACTCCATTCCCATGCTGCTGTGGGCGGCCCTCACCGGCTATTGGCTCTTCAAACTCTGCGCCTGATTTCCGCAGCAGTCCGCCGCCCTCCACGTCGTTCGACAGGATCGCCCCCCGGGGCGATCTTTTTTTTGCCCGGCTCACAGAAAACGATCCCTGGCTTTGCGCATCCGTTCGCTTTTCGATATATGACTAGTCATGAAATTTAAATGACTAGTCATATATCGAGGCGCAGGATGAACAACAGACTACCGGCAGATTTCTTATGGGGTAATTCCGTCTCCAGCATGCAGACGGAGGGGGCGTGGAACGAGGGCGGCAAGGGGATGTCGGTGTACGATATCCGGCAACCGGCAGAATTCGCTTCCGACTGGAAGGTGGCGACCGACTCCTATCATCGCTTTAGGGAAGATTTCGATCTGATGCAGGATCTGGGCATGAACTGCTACCGTTTTCAGATCGCCTGGAGCCGGGTGTGCCCTGAGGGAGACGGCGAGTTCAATGAAGCGGGCATCGCCTTCTACCATCAGTTTATTGATGAACTGATCGCCCGCGGCATCGAGCCGATGATCTGTCTGTACCACTTCGATATGCCGCTCTCGCTGGCGGAGCGCTACAACGGATTTACCGACCGCCGGGTGATGGACGCCTTTATTCGCTATGGCCAGAAGATGATCGCCTGCTATGGCGACAAGGTGAAATACTGGCTCACCTTTAATGAACAGAATCTGTACCATTCGCCGGAAGCGTTTCTGATTTCCGGCTACCTGCAGGGGGAGAAGACCCTGCGCGAGCTGTACCTGATCCAGCATCATGTGATGATGGCGCACGTCCATCTGACCGATCACCTGCATCAGACGAAGCCGCAGTGTCTGATGGGCGGGATGCTGGCCCACGCCCTGGTTTATCCGGCGACCTGCAAACCACGCGATATCCTGTGCGCCCAGCAGCTGGACGAGTTTTTAAACCAGAACCTGCTGCGGGCTTACGCCGGGGAGGGCTACAGCCCGGAGGTGATGCATTTTGTCGCCACAGAAGGGTTCGATGATATCTATCGTCCGGAGGATCTCGCGCTGATGGCGACGGTGAAGGTCGATTATCTGGCGTTCAGCTATTACGCCAGCCGGACGCTGAACAGCGACGCGATCCCGCCGGGAACGGCGGTCAACAACTATATGCTGTTTGGCAATCAGGATAACCCGTTCCTGAACGCGACAGAATGGAACTGGCAGATCGATCCGCTGGGCTTCCGGACCATCATCACCCGCTATTATAACGACTGGCGCCTGCCGGTTTTCCCGATTGAAAACGGCATCGGGGTGATTGAGTCGTGGGACGGTGAACATCCGGTTGCCGACGATTACCGCATCGCCTACCATCGCGACCATATCAACGCCATGAAAGCGGCCATGTTTGAGGATGGGGCGCAGGTGATCGGCTATCTCGGCTGGGGATTAATCGACATCCTCAGCTCGCAGGGCGATATGCGTAAGCGATACGGCGTGGTCTACGTCAATCGCGAGAACCATGACCTCAAGGATCTGCGGCGGGTGCCGAAGAAGAGCTATGCGTGGCTGAAGCAGGTGATCCACAGCAATGGCGACGTGATGTAATGGTGTTCTGGCGGTCAGGCCGTGGATCCTGCCCGCCAGCCACTCACTGAATGTATAAGGACCGGGGAATGACGGCGAAGTATCTGCAAATCGCGCGGGAAATAAAAAAACGGATCATCAGCCAGCAGTATCCTGCCAGCGCGCCGTTACCTGACCAGTTTGCGCTGGCGGCAGAGTTCAGCACCAGCCGGATGACCATCCAGCAGGCGATGCGCCAGTTAATCGTCGAAGGGCTGATCTATACCCGCAAAGGGCAGGGCACCTTTGTGCGGAAAAATTTCCTTCAGCTGTCGCAGTGGGAGCTGCCCGGCAGCGACTATTTCGGCGCCACCAAAACCTGGGAGCATCTTGGCGAGGTACAAAGCGAAGTGGTGCGCTTTGAGGTGCGTTTTCCCACTGACAAGGAGCAGAGTTCGCTGCTGATCGACGCCGATGCCCCGGTGTATGACTTTGTTCGCCTGCGGTTGCTCAACGGGGAACCGGTGTCGCTGGATCTGACGGTCATGCCGGTGGGGCTGGTGCCGGGGCTCAATAAAAGCCATCTGGAAAGCTCGGTGTTTCGCTATATCCAGGAGACGCTGGGGCTGAAGCTGATGGGATCTTACCGCGTGGTGCGGGCGATGAAGCCGGATGAACTGGATAAACAGCATCTTCACTGCGAGCCCACCGATCCGGTGCTGGAGGTGGAGCAGGTTATCTATCTGGAAGACGGCACGCCGCTGGAGTACGCCCACTGCCACTATCGCTACGACCACGGCGGGATTATTCTGGTGAATAACGGCTAGACCGGTGGCCCCGGTTGGCGCAGCGCTTAGCAGGGCCAGGGTGTTGTCAGGTATGGTAACCCGGGCAAGGCGTCAGCCGCAGCCCGGCACAACACCGATAAAAAAAACGGCGGGCATCAGGCCCGCCGTTTTTATTGTCATGCAGAACTTAGTTCAGACGCACCGGCATACCGGAGCGGTTCTGGATAGCCTGCTCGACCACGTTCTGATCGACATCAGACTGGCTGGTGATCGCCTGTACCGGCTGAGTCAGGGTGATCGGCACGATCTCGCCGCCCTGGAACTGCGCTTCGGTGGTCGACAGCGGGTTGTGAACCTCGATGTAACGGCTGCCGTCCGGCTCGGTGGTGGCTTTTACCGGCTCATCGATAAACTGCACGCGGGTGCCGACCGGCACGTTCTCAAACAGGAATTTGATGTCATCGTTGCGCAGACGTACGCAGCCATGGCTTACGCGCAGGCCGATACCGAAGTTAGCGTTGGTACCGTGGATGGCGTACAGACGGCCGATATACAGCGCGTACAGGCCCATCGGGTTATCCGGACCGGCCGGTACGACGGCTGGCAGCGGGTTGCCGGCGGCAGCGTATTCCGCATGCATCTTGGCGGTCGGCGTCCAGGTCGGGCCAGCCTTCTTACGTTCGACTTTGGTGGTCCAGTTGATTGGCGTGTCTTTGCCTAACTGGCCGATACCGATCGGCAGAACAATCACGGTGTTGGTGCCTTTCGGGTAGTAGTACAGACGCATTTCGGCGCTGTTGATGATGATCCCTTCATGGACGGTATCCGGCAGGATCAGCTGCTGAGGGATGTTCAGGACGCTACCGCCCTTCGGCAGATAGGTATCCACCCCCGGGTTGGCTTCCAGCATGTTGGAAAGCCCCATCTGATATTTCGCCGCGAAGTATTCCAGCGGCTGCTTGTTATCATCCGGAATGGTGATGACCTGGTTCTGACCAACCAAACGGCTGCCATCGGTTGGCAAAGGATAGGTGACAGCAGACGCTGTATTGCAAAAGCCTACGATGGCGAAGGCTGCCGCTAAGAGTGTAGATAATTTCATAGTTTTTAATGTCGTGTGCGAAATCAACGCCACACAGGCCTTTGTTAATGATTGAGACAGTAGATGGGAGCGCATTATATGTGCATTCCGCTGAACAGGTAAATCAGATGTGTACGAAATCACATTTTTTTCCCTGTCTCCTCGGCTGCCGCGCCCTGGCGTTCGGGGCGACGAGGGTTAGTCTTCCAGCAGCCGGGCCTGCAGCGCCGCGCGGACCGGGGCGGTAAGCTGGTACTCTTCCGCCAGCCAGGCGTCGACATTGCCATAGCGCTGCTGAATAGCCGACAGCGCGGCGGCGAGATAGGACTCTTTCACCGTGAGGATGTCCGCCAGGCTCTGGCGCCCCTGGGGCGTCAGGTCGTTGCCGAGCATCTCCAGCATCCAGGCCTCCACCTGCGTCAGCATGCCATGGGTAAGGAGATACTCCTCCATCACCGTCTCGCTGTCGCATCCGACGGCGAACAGGGTTAACGCGCAGCCGACGCCGGTGCGATCTTTACCGACCGCGCAGTGTTGCAGCAAGGCGCCGTCGAAAGGGGTCGTCAGCCATGCGGCGAGCTGGCGATAGGCCGGATTGTTAAACGGCAGCTGGCGATAGAGTTGCAGCATAAACTGCTCGCCGTTCAGCGCATTAAGGGTGGCGGCATTCAGCTCGGTGACCTTCGCGTTGACCTCGCCGATCGGCGGATTGGCCGGCGCGTTGAGATAGTGGGTGAGCGGGCTCAGTTTGTCCGGCGTGCGCTGTACTTCACCGGGGTCGCGGTAGTCGAGCACCCGGCTGAGCGGCAGGGTATCCAGGTGGTCGAGATCCTCTGCCGTTAGCCGGTTTAGCGCACCGGAGCGTAGCAGCTTGCCGCTGCGTACCCGGCGTCCGTCGGCGGCGCGCTGGCCGCCCAGGTCGCGAAAATTAATGCCGCCCTGCAGGGATAAAAAGGCCGGATGTCGCGGTTGGCTGGTGGTCATGGGACTCCTCATCATCACGTACAGAATAACGGTTTGCGCGCAGGTCTCTGGCGCATCTGACAAAGACCTTAGCACAAGCGCCGCGGCGGAATTTACCGCAGACCGTGAAAAGTGCGTCATTTACTGGCATAATGTCTGCTGTATCACACCCCTCATACTCTTTTTTCAGGATATCCCCGTGCTAGTATCCAGCAACGTTACCATGCAGTTTGGCAGTAAGCCGCTGTTCGAAAATATCTCCGTTAAATTTGGCGGCGGCAACCGTTATGGTCTGATCGGCGCCAACGGCAGCGGTAAATCGACCTTTATGAAGATCCTCGGCGGCGATCTCGAACCGACGCTGGGCAACGTTTCTCTCGACCCGAACGAGCGCATCGGTAAGCTGCGTCAGGATCAGTTCGCCTTTGAAGCGTTCACCGTGCTGGATACGGTCATCATGGGCCACGGCGAGCTGTGGGAAGTGAAGCAGGAGCGCGATCGCATCTACTCCCTCGCCGAGATGAGCGAAGAAGATGGCTATAAAGTGGCCGACCTGGAAGTGAAATATGGCGAAATGGATGGCTACTCTGCTGAAGCGCGCGCGGGCGAACTGCTGCTGGGCGTGGGCATTCCGGTTGAACAGCATTACGGCCCGATGAGCGAAGTCGCCCCAGGCTGGAAGCTGCGTGTCCTGCTGGCGCAGGCGCTGTTCTCTAACCCGGACATTCTGCTGCTCGATGAACCGACCAACAACCTGGACATCGACACCATTCGCTGGCTGGAGCAGACGCTGAACGACCGCGACAGCACCATGATTATCATCTCGCACGACCGTCACTTCCTGAACATGGTTTGCACCCACATGGCGGATCTGGACTACGGCGAGCTGCGCGTCTATCCGGGCAACTACGATGAATACATGACGGCGGCCACCCAGGCGCGTGAACGTCTGCTGGCGGACAACGCCAAGAAAAAAGCGCAGATTGCCGACCTGCAGTCCTTCGTTAGCCGCTTCAGCGCCAACGCCTCTAAATCGCGTCAGGCCACCTCGCGCGCGCGTCAGATTGACAAAATCAAGCTGGAAGAGGTTAAAGCCTCCAGCCGTCAGAACCCGTTTATCCGCTTCGAGCAGGACAAGAAACTGTTCCGTAACGCGCTGGAAGTGGAAGCCCTCACCAAAGGCTTTGAAGACGGTCCGCTGTTCAAAAACGTCAACCTGCTGCTGGAAGTGGGCGAGAAGATTGCCATTCTGGGCGCCAACGGCGTGGGTAAATCCACGATGCTGAAAACCCTGGTGGGTGAACTGCAGCCGGACAACGGCACCGTGAAATGGTCTGAAAACGCGCAACTCGGCTACTACGCGCAGGATCATGAGTACGAGTTCGAAAACGACCTGACGGTCTTCGAGTGGATGAGCCAGTGGAAACAGGAAGGCGACGACGAGCAGGCGGTGCGCAGTATCCTTGGTCGACTGCTGTTTAGCCAGGATGACATCAAGAAGCCGGCGAAAGTATTGTCCGGTGGTGAGAAGGGCCGCATGCTGTTTGGTAAGCTGATGATGCAGAAGCCAAACATCCTGATAATGGATGAACCGACCAACCACCTGGATATGGAATCCATCGAATCGCTGAACATGGCGCTGGAGATGTATCAGGGCACCCTGATCTTCGTCTCCCACGACCGTGAGTTCGTCAGCTCGCTGGCCACCCGCGTGCTGGAGATTACCCCGGAACGGGTGATCGACTTCAGCGGCAACTACGAAGATTACCTGCGCAGCAAAGGTATCGAGTAATCCCGCTTCGTTACCCGGGTTGCGGCTACGCCTTACCCGGGCTACGCCTGGCATGTGATCTGTAGGCCCGCGCAAGCGTAGCGCCGCCGGGCAATAACCGCGAGTAAAGAGCCACTTTCGCGCCGGATGGCGGCTGCGCCTTATCCGGCCTACGGTCCGTGCCATTGTGAGCTTAAGAGCTCTATCTTGTACCCATGGTTACTGAAACTGTCCGTTACCCGGGCTACCAAACCGCACAGTGCTGTAGCCCCGGTAAGCGGTAGCGCCACCGGGGATTTTGAGGCCACCAGTTTGTAGCCCGGATTAGCGTAGCGCCATCCGGGAACATTATTAAATCCAGGCCGGGCGAGGCGTAAGCCGCCGCCAGGCATATGCTCAGAGCCTCCACTCCGTTCCTTCGACGCCATTCACCAGCAGTTTGCGTTTTTCTCCCGCCGGTAATGACAGCTTCAGCGCTTTCCACGCCGGGCGATAATTGCCGCGGGCGTTGACCTTCAGGTTGATAGTGCTGCTGTCGCACGCCATTTCCCACTCCAGCCACAGCGCATCGCCCTGTTTATAGCCCCAGCTTTCGCCGTCATCCTCAAACAGCAGACCCGAAGTGGTCCCGACGCCTTTCAGCGGGAACAGCTGCAGTTCGCGGCGATCGTCCTGTGGCGCAGCAACATGACGGATGCGCTCGCTGAGCGGCAGTCCGGCCCCGGCGCGCACCAGCAGCGGCAGCGTTTCCAGCGGCGCGTCGAGGGTGACCCACTGGCCGCCGGCGAACCACTGGTGGCTGTAGAAATCGTACCATCCGGCCTGATTATCCGGCAGCCACACCTCACGCTGGCGGGCGCCAGGCTCGACCACGCTGGCCACCAGCAGATCGCGGCCCAGCAGGAAGTCATCGCATTCGGCGAAGGTCTGCGCGTCGTGCTGATGATCGAGGAAGGTCGGGCGCAGCATCGGCTCGTCGTCAGCATGCGCCTGCCACAGCAGGGTGTACAGATAGGGCAGCAGGCGGTAGCGCAGCTCAATAGCGGAACGAATGGCCGGGGTGACGGCCGGATACATCCAGGCTTCGTTGACCGTCTGGTCGTCATTCCACGAATGAATAGTAAAGCGCGGGTGCATCACGCCGTTTTGTACCCAGCGTACGAACAGCTCCGGCTCAGGTTTATCGCCGGAGAAACCGCCGACGTCGTGGCCGACGTTAAACAGCCCGGAAAGGCTCATGCCCAGCCCCATGCGGATGTTATAGCGCAGCGTATCCCAGTTGGTGCGGTTATCGCCGCTCCAGGTCTGGACGTAGCGCTGCATCCCGGCGCAGCCGGAGCGGGAGATGAGATACGGGCGCTTTTGCGGCGCAAAGCGCTGCTGGGCCTCCATCGAGGCGCGCATCATCAGCAGCGGCATCACCGGGCGAATATGCTTGATGGCGATTTCACGGCCAAAGCCGTAGCAGCGCGCTTCGCCGTCCCACACCTCATACTCGTTATTATCGTTCCAGGTCGAATCAATGCCCATCTCCAGCAGCTGGCTGGTGACCCCTTCCTGCCACCAGGCCACGGTTTGCGGATTGGTAAAGTCGAGATGCGATCCTTCATCGTCCCAGAAGCTGGAGCGCTCCGGAGCGTCGGTTTGCGAATCGCGCACGAAGAGACCGCGCTCCGCCACCTCGCCATAGCGCGGATGGTCCTGCAGCAGGCAGGGTTTGATATTGGCGGCCAGCTTCAGCCCGGCGTCGTGGAACGACTGACTCATCACTTTCGGCTGCGGCACCTTGTCGTGGTTCCAGTTAAAGACGTAGCGCTTGCCGTTAATCGAGGTATAGCCGGAAGAGAGCTGGAACGAATCGCACGGAATAGCGTGCTCATCGCACAGGCGGATGAAGTTCATCAGCTGATTTTGCGCATCCGGCGCGTCGGTATAGTGCATGGTCGAGCCGCTGTAGCCGAGGCTCCATTTTGGCCCGAACAGGGTTTTACCGGTCAGACGGACGAAGGCCTTGGTCACATCCAGCACCTGTTTACCGGTGAACAGGTAGTAATCGATATCGCCAGCTTCCGCCTGCCAGCGGCGATAGGCGGTATGATAGTTGTCGATTTCGTTACCCAAATCCAGCCAGCAGCTGCTCAGGTTGTCGTAAAACAGGCCATAGCTAACGTCGCTGCGTTGCGTGATGGTGAACGGAATATGTTTATACAGCGGGTCGGTGCTGGCGGCGTTGTAGCCCATGGCATCAAGGTTGCGCATTTCATAACGCTTACCGGTGCGCTGCAGGTCGCCGGCCTTTTCGCCCAGGCCATAGAAACGCTCGTCTTTGCGGCGGCTCAGATAGTGGGCGACGCCGTCGCCGTGGGCATTGGCCAGATAGGCGCTGGTGGGGCGGTCGTTGGCAAGCTGCTGCCATTCCCCGGCGTCGTCGCGATAGCTCCACTCCAGCCACAGCGGCTGATGGACGGTGACGCGCAGCTGGCGGGTGGCGATGGTCAGCGTATCGCCCTCCTGGGTCAGCTGCCAGGCCGGGAGACTAAAACCGCTGAGGTCATCCCGGGCGCGGCCTTCCCACGGCACATCCTGCTGCGGAGCGATGCTCCAGGTGCGATCCAGCGCCAGCTGGCCCTGGCGTTTCAGCAGCACGCGGAATAGATTCTCTTCCAGTACGTACAGGCACAGGGTGTGCTGGCCATCGACCGTCAGTTCAACGTGATGCTCCAGCTGTTGATGCAAACTCCAGTGTTTCAACGTCTTCATATCTTACATCCACTCTCAGGCGCGCTTGGCGCGACGTTCAGCAATAAATGCCACCAGGAAAACGGCGCCAATCAGGTCAAAGAAACCCATGGCGATGAACAGCGGGTTGAAGCCAATTTTGTCGGCGGTCACCCCGATTAATAACGAGAACAGGAAGCTGGCGATCCACGCCGCGGATCCGCGCATACCGTTCACCGTCGCCATTTGTCCCTTGTCGAACGACTCCACCACCAGCGCGCTGAGCATGCAGGAGATGATCTGATGCCCGAAGCCGCCAATGGAGATCAGGACGATGGTGATATAGGGATCGCGGGTGATAGCGACGAGGGCCAGGGAGATCATCAGAAACGCGCCGGTCACCGAGCTGGCGATCACCGAGTTGACTCGCGTACAGCCGAACCAGCGAACGTACAGGCGGGTGAGGTAGCCGCTGACCACGCTGCCGAGGTCGGCGGCAAGGAACGGCAGCCAGGCGAACATGGCAATCTGCTTGAGATCCATGCCGTGCTCTTTAGCCAGGTACAGCGGTACCCAGAAGCTCAGCACCGCCCAGGCGGGCTCGGCCATAAACGCGGGAATGGCGATCCCGTAGAAACGTTTATTCTTCGAGACGGTTTTGAGTGCGGTAAAGAAGGGCTGTTTCACCGGCGGCGCTTCGTTATCCTGCTTGATGTACTCGAGCTCGCTTTTGCTGAGATTGGGGTGCTTTTCCGGGTTCTGATAGAAGGCCCACCACAGCACCACCCACAGCAGGGCCAGCGCGCCGGTAAACATAAACGCCCCCTGCCAGCCGAAGGAGGCATGGGCGAAGTAGATGATCGGCGGGGCGAGCATGGCGCCGATGGAGAACCCGACGCCAGCCCAGCCGGCGGCGATTGGCCGTTCAGACTTCGGGAACCACTCGCCGATGGTCTTGGCGTTGGCCGGGGTGGCGGCCGCCTCGGCACCGCCCATAAAGAAGCGCAATATAGCCAGGTGCAGCCAGCTGCCGGCCCCGGCGTGGGCGATGCAGGCCAGCGCCCACAGGGTGGCGCAGATCATAAACCCGAGCTTCAGGCCGATGACGTCGATAAGCCAGCCACAGAGCGGTTGGAAAATCGTGTAAGCCAACTGAAACGCGCCGACGATCCAGGAATATTGTTCGGTGGTGATACCGAGCGTCGCTTTCAGTTCCGGGGCGATAATCCCCAGCGAGTTGCGTGTGATGTAGTTGACGGTGACGCCAAGTAAAAACAGGACCAGCACCCACCAGCGCAGGTTTTTTACCACCCGGCGCGTTTTGCTGACCGCGATATCATTGTTGAGGCCTTGACTCATAGCACACTCCACATGACGTTAGTAGGGGGAAAGTGACGTTCTCAATCCGTGAGCGGTCACGTAGTGTTGTTAACTATTTGAATAGTCTATTTTTTTATCTCAACACCATTGGTATAACTAGTATGGGAGATGTTGGACCAATTCAGGCTAAGGGAGAAAAAACGTCGGGCAAAGCGCTATTTATGCAAGTTTTTTCATGAAATGACCGGGATCTCAAATTTTGCGCTGTCATTTGCTTACAGGTAGCGCTTTGGCGATTATGAAAATTCTTTCATTTTCCAATCGGAGCTGGATCACAAAATGGATAAAAAGCTGCGCGTCGCCGAAATCGCCGCCCGCACCGGGCTGTCGGCCAGTACCGTTTCGCGCGTCCTGGCCGGGAAGGCGAATACCAGCGACAAGGCGCGCCGGGCGGTGCTGGAGTGCGCCCGCGAGCTGGGGGTCATGCAGGGACTGGCCGCCGGACGTCTGTTGCTCAATAATCTGCTGGTGTTTGCCCCACAGCGCGCCTTCGATGAGCGGTCGGATATCTTCTACTACCGGGTGATCCAGAGCATCAATAACGCGCTGGCGGCGCATGAAGTGCGCCTGCGCTATTGCGCGCTGGACGAGAACGACAGCGACGCCAATCTGTTTCTTGCCCGCATGAACGAAGCGGAGACCCAGGCCGCGGTGCTGCTGGGGATCGACGATCCGCATATTCATGGCCTGGCGGCGGACCTGGGCAAACCCTGCGTATTGATCAACTGTCGGGATGAAGGGATGCGGCTGCCGTCCATTGCCCCCGATCATCGTCTGATTGGCCTGTGCGCCGCCCGCTATCTGTTTGATATGGGGCATCGCGTGGTGATGAACGTCATGTGCCTGCGCCGCTATACCATGGAGCTGCGGCTGGGGGGGATCCAGGAGGCGTGGCGCGCGCGCAATTTGCGCTTTACCGCCAGCCGGGATCTCATCAGCGTCGCCAACTTTAGCGCCAGAGAGACCGAAGAGCAGGTGGGAGCCTGGCTTGATGGCTTACAGGGCAGGCCGTTGCCCACCGCTTTCCTGGTGGGCGGCGATTTTATGGCCGCCGGCACGGTCAGCGCATTGCAAAAGCGCGGCCTGCGGGTGCCGCAGGATGTCTCGGTGATGAGCATCGACGGGTTTAATCTGGCGGCGATCCAGGAGGTGCCGCTGACCGCGGTGCATGTGCCGCGGGATGAGCTGGGCAGCGAGGCGGTGCACCTCCTGCAGCAGCGCCTGCTGCGTCCGGAGGCGCCGCACGGTTCGCTGCTGCTGCACGGCACGCTGGTGGTGCGCGATTCGGTACGGCGGATCCGGCCGGGCAAAGGCCATACCGCCGTGGAGCCGCAGGGGCTGTATGACGATTAAACCGCGATACCCAGCGCCCGTTTGCCGTGGATGTTCAGATCCTCCAGGGTGAAGCGCCCCTGCCAGCTGGCCTCATAGTCCTCGCGCGGGAAATCACCCGGCGAGGCCCCTTTTTCCAGAGCGATTTTCACTTTCTGCGCGTAGGCGAGGTTCTTCTCGCACATCGGCGCCGCCGGAATGTACATCACATTGCCCCAGCCCTGCTGATTTTCCACCGGCGCCACCGAGTGAATGACGTCGCAGTGCCACCAGACGGAATCGCCAGCGTTCAGCGCCGGGATCGAACTGAGGGCTTTGATCAGCAGCGGGTGCCACTGCTCAGAGATCGGCAGCACTCTGCCCGGCGCGACGCCGCACAGCTCATCCTCTGGCACATCGTCAAGCAGCGGGCGCAGCAGCACATAGGCCATCGCCTCGGGGATCGGCACCACGTGCAGCAGTCCCTGACCCGGGATCATATCCGACAGCGCGGTCCAGCCCTGGAAAGTGCGGAACACCGAGCACTTGGTGGTGTTGTCGACCGTGTACTCTTCCACTTCAGTACGGTGCGCGGCGTCCCACGGATCGTAAGCGTCGACATGACCGTTAAAGACGTTGGCGAAGACCTGCTGGTAGGCGGGGAGCAGCCAGCGCTCCAGCGCACCGGAATCGGTATGCGCGCCCAGCCCTTTCGAGGTGGTTCCCGGCGGACGGCGGCGAATGCGGTCGGGGTAAATGACGCTGACGTCCGGATCGAACCAGCGCTTGCCGTCCTGCTCAAAGCGCCACAGGCGGTTAAGGAAGGACTGCGCCGCCGCCATTTCATCGCTCTGGCGGGCCTGCATTTGCGAGGGCGACCAGTAGATGGGATAGATTTCCGGCCGCGAAGCCTCAAGCGTACCGAAGAAGCTGTCGCCTGGCCCTTTGTAGACCTCGTCAAAATGGTTCAGATCCAGATATTCCAGCATCGCGGTATCCCAGGCCAGCGCCTGTTCGCGCGGAAAGTGGCCTTTGATCACCGCGCAGCCCCGGCGCTTAATGGCCGCGCGCTGGGCATCGCTCACGGTTCCCTCGGCGATATCGCGGAACGGAATGGTTGGCCAGACCTCCTGGCCTGCGGCTTTCAGCGTCTCAATCTCCTGCAGGCGCTCGCTGATGCGCGCTGAGAGCTTATCGAACACCGCCTGGACGTCGCCGATTTGCGCCCGCAGCGCCTGCTTCATCTGGCGAATCGCCGCTTTGTGGTCGGCGGGGAGTGTTTCGTGGGTCGGGAGAGCTGCCATAATAACCTCGCTGTATCTTTCATTCGAAAGTATTAAATCTTACAAACGTTAATTTAAGTTAAAATGGAGTTAATGCAAGTTTAAAATCTTGCTGCGGCGCACAAAATGGACAAGCCGGGGCGCGCAGCCCCGGAGAGTGGTCAGGCGTTGAAGGGAGCGCGGTTATCGAGGACGGCCTGAATGACGTTCAGCGCGCCGTCATGATTATTATCGTCGGTCGCGTATCCGGCGATAGCTTTGATGCTGTCGGCGGCGTTACCCATGGCGAAAGCGTATTTCACCAGCTTCAGCATTTCGGCGTCGTTGCCGCTGTCGCCGATGGCCACGCACTGCTGCGGCGACAGGTTCCAGCGCTTGAGCAGGCGGCTGATGCCGTTGGCTTTATGCAGACCGGGAATAATCAAATCGACAAAGCCAAAGCCGCTGGTGACCGGCTTCATAATGCCGTCGAGCGAGACGTGCAGTTTATCGATCAGCTGCGGGATCTCGCTGTCCGGCAGGTTCAGAGAAAATTTGAACAGCGTATCGTCGATGGCGTGATAGTCGCTTACCCGCTGCAGACGGTGGTAGTGCTTTGACATCAGGTCGACGAAGGCGTCCGGGGCGTTATCGCTCACGTAGGCGCTGTGCAGGCCGCAGGCGACGAAGTTCAGCTGCGGATCTTTGAGTAATTCGCCAATCACCACCTGCGATTCGTGGCGGGTCAGTTCGCCGTGGAACAGCTGCTTACCATGCTCAAAGACCAGCGCGCCGTTTTCGGCGACGAACGAGATCTGCTCGCGGATCTCCGGGAAGAAGGAGATCAGCTGATAGTACTGGTTGCCGCTGGCGACAACGAATTCAATGCCGCGCTGCTGCAGCTGGGCGAATTGCGCCAGAAACCGTGAGCGGTCGTAGGTTTTGGCGTCATTGAGAAAAGTTCCGTCCATATCGGTGACGATAACTTTAACGGTCATAAGGGGATGCTCCTGGCTTAACTTCGACCAGTAACATTCTAATTACAATGTGATGGGGAGCACAAATTTATTTCGAATGAAAGTTCACGCATTCAGAAAATGCCGGGAGGCGGCATTGCCTTTCCCGGCCAGCAGAACAGGGGAGGCCCGCTAAGCGTCGCGCCAGCGGGCCTGAAGGGCTACAGCGTATGCTCGGTACGGGCGATAATATCGTCCTGGGTATCCGGCGACAGAGCGGTAAAGAACGCCGAGTACCCGGCGACGCGCACCACCAAATCACGGTACTGATCAGGATGTTTCTTCGCCTCCAGCAGCGTGTCGCGCGAGACAATGTTGTACTGGATATGCCAGCCTTTATGCACCTCGAAGAAGGTGCGCAGCAGCACCATCAGCTTCTGCTTGTCGGACGCGTTTTCCAGGGTGGACGGATTCAGCTTCTGGTTTAGCAGAACGCCGCCGAGGATCGCCCCGGTGGGCAGTTTACCTACCGAACTGATGACCGCCGTCGGCCCCAGATGGTCGGTTCCGGAGGCCGGGCTGGCCCCTTCCGCCAGCGGAGTGTGCGCTTTACGGCCATCCGGCGTCGCCATGGTCTGCGCGCCGAACGGAACGTTGGCGGAGATAGAGGACGTGCCGGCGTAATAGTTGCCGCCGATCGGGCCGCGGCCATAGCGCGGGTTGTGATACTGCTTCAGCTCGTCGATATAGGTCTGGTAGGCCCGCGCCAGCAACGCGTCCACGCTGTCATCATCGTTACCGTACTTCGGCGCGCCGTTGATCAACCGCTGGCGCAGCTGCTCGTGGGTCAGGCCGTCAAAATCTTCCGCCAGCGCCTTCGCCAGTTCCTGCTGGCCAATAACGCCCTGATCGAAGACCAGCTTTTTCACCGCCGCCAGGCTGTTGCCGAGGTTGGCGATGCCCACCTGCAGGCCGGACACCCAGTCATACTTAGCGCCGCCCTGCTTAATGCTCTTCGCCCGTTCGATGCAGTCGTCCACCAGCGCCGAACAGAGAATATCGTGGACGTTCTCTTCCAGCATAGTATCGACCACATACTCAATCTCAATCGACTTACGGGTGTAGTAGCGGATCTGGCGGTCCCAGTCGGCCAGCACCTCGTCGAAGTTAGCGAAGTTGCCTTTCGACAGGGCGTGCTCCTGCGGCAGGAACACCTGGCCGCTGGTGGCATCGCGGCCGCCTTCCAGCGTCGCCAGCATCACCCGCGCGAAGTTGATAAAGCTCATGCCGGTGCAGCGATAACCCCACTTACCGCCGACCGCGGTTTCGATGCAGCCGATGGCCGCATAATCGTAGGCATCCTGCGGCTCGATTCCCAGCTTGATAAATTCCGGGATCACGATCTCGTCGTTATTAAACGCCGGCATGCCGAAGCCGCAGCGGATCACCTGGACGCAGGCGTCGAGGAAGTCGTTGCTCATTCCGGCGTGGTAGCGCACGCTGAGGTTCGGCTGGGTCGAGCGCAGACGACCGCAGGATTCCAGAATGGCGTACGACAGCGGGTTGACCGCGTCCTGCGGCTGGCCGTCCACCAGGTTCTGGCCGCCGATGGTGACGTTCTGGTACAGCGGGCTGCCGGCCGAGGCCTTGGAGTGCGAGCCAGAGCGGATCTTGTTGACCTCCAGCAGCTTCAGCCAGCAGCTGTGCAGCAGCTCAATGGCCTGTTCGCGATCCAACGATTGCTGCAGCTCAACGTCGCGGCGGTAGTACGGATAGAGGTACTGGTCCATGCGGCCAAAGGAGACCGAGTGGCCATTGGATTCAATCTGCAGGATCAGCTGAATGAAGTAGCACAGCTGCAGCGCCTGCCAGAAGGTCTTCGGCGGCTCATGGGCGATGATGTCGCAGTTTTCGGCAATCGCCAGCAGCTCATCGCGGCGTGCGTCACGGGATTCTGCCGTCGCCATCTCGCGCGCCAGCGCGGCAAAGCGTTTGCTGTGGTCGCTGACCGCCGCCAGCACAATATCAATCGCTTTCAGGAACTGTTCGCCGTGCAGGTCTTCCAGCACCGTCAGGTTGATGCGCGACCGGCGTTCGGCGACTTTCGCGCGCATGCCGTCCAGTCCTTTCTCCAGCAGCAGCGGGTAGTTGACCGCCAGGTGAGCGTCGCCGGAGGTCATGTTGCCCTCGGCCTTAATAATGCCGGTGGCGAGGAGCGCTTTCTGCTTATCGGTAAACATGCCGTAGCAGCGGTCCTGCACGGTCTGGCCGCGCCACCACGGGCACACTTCGTGCAGTACGCGCTTGTTCTCTTCGCTGACCGCGAAGCCGGCGCCGGGGCGGTCGGCGAGATCGTCGATCTCTTTCTCGATCCAGCTGACGGTGTATTCCGGGAAGATCGGCGCGGCGCGCACTTCGCTGGCCTGGTTGCCGACGATCAGCTCATCGTGCTTGATCCAGATGGTGCGCTCGGCCAGGTGGTGAGCCAGGGCCAGAGCGCGGCGCACCGGGATCGGCTTATCAAGATGCTGCTGATACATCTCGGTATAGTGTCGGGCGCGTTCGGTACAGACCGGCGGCTTGACGATATGCACCAGCGCCATTTTATGGGCCTGGATACGGGCGCTGAGGGTGTTGAGTTTCAGGGTAGTCATAGGGGTTATCCTCGTAAGATCGCCGTTAGCCCCTTGCTCCGCGCATAATCCTGCGCAAAGGCGAGCAGCTCGGGAGCATCCAGCGGTTTGTCCGGTGCGGTGTAGGGCTGACTGAGTAACTGGTATTTATTCATTCCCAGCGTGTGGTAGGGCAGGAAATGGATTTCGCTGACCCGCAGGCGGTCGGCGGCAAAATCAGTGATGGCGGTAATGTCGGCTTCGCTGGCGTTGAATCCCTGGATTAACGGCACGCGAATAATGATGTTTTTCCCCGCCTGCGCCAGGCGCTGCAGGTTGTCCAGCACCCGGCGGGCGCTGCCGTCGGTCCACTGCCGGAAAACGGCCTCGTCGACGTGCTTCAGGTCGGCGAGAAACAGATCGATGAAGGGTAAAGCCGGCTCAATGTATTTCCACGGTACGTGCAGGCAGGTTTCCACAGCGGTATGGATACCCGCCTGATGGCTGGCCTCCAACAGCGCCTGCGCCAGGGCCGGGTTCATAAAGGGTTCGCCGCCGGAAAGGGTGATGCCGCCGCCGCTGCGATCGTAAAAGGGTTTATCGCGCAGCACCGTCGCCATGATCTCCTCGACGCTCTTCTCCTCGCCGCACACCGTGAGCGCTGTGGTGGGGCAGCAGTCGCGCAGCGCGGCGATATGGCTGTCGTTAACGTGTTGCCGGTGAATGATCAGACCCTCGAGGGTGCGGGTGATAACCGCCGGCGCCGCCTGCTGGCACAGCTCGCAGCCGGCCAGGCACAGGCGCGGGTCATACAGCAGGTCTTCGCTGCGGGCGCGGCTCTCCGGGTTCTGGCACCAGCGGCAGCCCAGCGAGCAGCCTTTCAGGAAGACGACGGTGCGGATCCCTGGGCCGTCATGGGTGGAATAGCGCTGGATATTGAAGATCATGGCTTACCCTCTTGTTTGCGTATGAATATAAAAACACTTTCGAATGAAAGTTATATTGACGCAAATCAACAAGCGGGATGGCGATAATCGCCAGGGGATAGAATAACGGCAGAGGTCACAACTTCACCGGCGACGACCCTCGCCGGCGGCTGAACGTTAGCGCGTACCGCATACCTCGCACTGCGGGTGGCGCATCAGCTTCATTTCACGAAACTGGCAGGTCATGGCGTCGTACATTACGATTTTCCCGCTGGCGGGCGTGCCGTAGCCGGTCAACAGCTTAATGGCCTCCATCGCCTGCAGGGAACCGATAGTGCCCACCAGCGGGGCCATCACGCCGGCTTCGACGCAGGTGAGGGCGTTTTCGCCAAACAGGCGGCTCAGGCAGCGGTAGCAGGGTTCGCCCTCCTGATACGTGAAGACGCTGATCTGCCCCTCCATACGGATCGCCGCCCCGGAAACCAGCGGGGTTTGGTGGCGGAAGCAGCCGGCGTTGAGCTGGTTACGAATGGCGACGTTGTCGGTGCAGTCGAGCACCAGATCGTGCCTGGCAATCTGCCCCGCCAGCGCCGCTTCGTCCAGTAAGGCATTGAGCGGCGCCAGATGAACGTGCGGATTAATGCGCGCCAGCGCCTCGCGGGCGGAGTCCACCTTCGGCTGGCCGATGGCGGCGTCGCTGTGCAGCGTCTGGCGCTGCAGATTAGAGAGCGAGACGGTGTCGAAATCGAGCAGGGTGAGCTGTCCCACCCCGGCGGCGGCCAGATACTGCGCGGCGGCGCAGCCAAGTCCGCCGAGGCCGACCACCAGCACGCGAGCGGCCTTGAGCCGCTCCTGGCCGTCAAAATCAAAACCGCGCAAAACAATCTGCCGGTTATAGCGCAGCATCTCTTCATCGCTCAGCTCCACGGCCATTACAGCCCCCCAAACAGATGGCTGAACGGTTCGACGTCGACCCATTCGCCCGCTTCAACGTGACCGCGCTCGCGCTCCAGCACGATAAAGCAGTTGCCGAGGCTGAAAGAGCTGAAAATGTGCGAGCCCTGATGACCGGTGGTGGTCACCACCAGCTCGCCGTCCGGGTTGCGCTGCAGAATACCGCGCTGAAAATCGAGGCGGCCCGGGGACTTTTTCAGCCGCGCGGCGGCCCGCACCCGCAGGCGGGTCGCCTGAAGCGGACCGTGCTTACCGGAGAGCTTCGCCAGCAGCGGCTGTACCAGCTGACAGAAGGTGACGGTGGCGGAAACCGGGTTGCCCGGCAGGCCGCAGAACCAGCTGCTGCTGAGCTTGCCGAAGGCGAAGGGTTTGCCCGGCTTGATCGCCAGCTTCCAGAAGCCGATCTCCCCCAGCTCTTCTAGAATGGTTTTGGTGTAGTCGGCTTCGCCCACCGAGACGCCACCGGAGCTGATGACCACGTCGGCCTGCTGGTCGGCGGCGATAAAGGCCTCACGCAGTTGCGTCGGATCGTCAGGAATAATGCCGAGGTTAATGACCTCGCAGCCCAGCTGTTCGAGCATCAGATGCACCGCCAGGCGGTTGGTATCGTAAATCTGGCCGTCGCCGAGCGGTTGACCCGGCAGCTGCAGCTCATCGCCGGTCGAGAAGACCGCGACGCGAACCTTGCGCACCACCTCGACGTCGGCAATGCCCAGCGAGGCCAGCACCGGCAGCTCGGCTACCGTCAGCGGCGTTCCCGCCGGGAAGACCACCGCGCCGTGGGCGATATCTTCCCCGCGGCGGCGAATATGCTGCCCGGCTTTCACCGGCGCGGTAAAGCGCACGCCGACGTCGGTCTGTTCGGTCTCTTCCTGCATGACCACCGCGTCGCAGCCCGCAGGCACCGGCGCGCCGGTCATGATGCGGATACAGGTGCCGGTGGGCCAGGCGTCGTGAAACGGCTGGCCGGCAAAGGCCTTCCCGGCGACCGGCAGGGCCGCGCCGTCGTTGAGGTCGCTCAACCGGACGGCATAGCCATCCATCGCCGCGTTATCAAAGCCGGGGACATCCAGCGGGGAGATAATGTCATGGGCGGTGACGCGCGCGAAGGCCTGCAACAGCGGTACTGTTTCCGTCGCGCTCAGCGGCGTAATACGATCGAGCATCTGGGTGAGGGCTGTGTCGAGCGGCATCAGTCCGGCGGTAAAATCCATGGGTCACTCCTGCGGGCAAAACGGCGAAAACGCCTATTATGGCAGAAAAGCGGCGCGGGCTGTATGCCACCTGGGTACGAGGCTTTACATCGCCCGCCGCTCTTTCTATATTCAAAAATTGTATAAGACATTCAGCAATATAATGATATCAATACCCTAATTCCTGACGTGACCGGCGCCGCGACGCGGTACGACAGGGCGGGGGCTATCCACTTCATCGTTAAGGACTGGCGAAATGGGCAAGGCGGTTATAGCAATTCACGGCGGCGCAGGGGCGATTTCTCGCGCGCAGATGACGCCGGAGCGGGAGCGGGAGTACGTGGCGGCGCTGTCGGCTATCGTCGAAAGCGGGCAGAAAATGTTGGCTGCAGGCGCCAGTGCGCTGGATGCCGTGACCGAGGCCGTCCGTCTGCTGGAGGAGTGTCCGCTGTTTAACGCCGGGATGGGCTCGGTATTTACCCACGATCAAACCCACGAGCTGGACGCCTGCGTGATGGACGGCTACAGCCTGCAGGCGGGGGCGGTGGCCGGGGTCAAACATCTACGTAATCCGGTGCTGGCGGCGCGTCTGGTGCTGGAGGAGAGCCCGCACGTGCTGCTGATCGGCGAGGGGGCGGAAAATTTCGCCTTCTCCCACGGAATGGCGCGCGTCGATAACGATCTCTTTTCCACCCCCGAGCGTCTGCTGCAGCTGCAGGAGGCGAAAGCGGGCGGCGAGATCATCCTTGACCATCACGCCGCTCCGCTCGATGAACGGCAGAAAATGGGCACCGTCGGGGCGGTGGCGCTCGATCTGGCCGGCAATCTGGCGGCGGCGACCTCCACCGGCGGCATGACCAACAAACTGCCCGGACGCGTCGGCGACAGCCCGCTGCCGGGCGCGGGGTGCTACGCCAACAACGCCAGCGTGGCGGTCTCCTGCACCGGCACCGGCGAAGTCTTTATGCGTACCCTGGCGGCCTACGATATCGCCGCCCTGATGGAGTACGGTCAGCTCAGTCTCTATTCCGCCTGCGAGCGGGTGGTGATGGAGAAGCTGCCGGCCCTCGGCGGCAGCGGCGGGCTGATTGCCGTCGATCGCGAAGGCAACGTCGTTTTACCGTTTAACAGCGAAGGCATGTACCGCGCCTGGTGCTATGCCGGCGATACGCCGACCATTGGCATTTATCGCGAATAGAACAAGGGAGAGGAGAGTGCCGCAAACTCACGAAACGGATACCTGCGAAGTACTGGTGGTGCGCAACCTGAACGTGGCGTTCCGCCAGCAGGATGCGCCAGAGGTGCAGGCCGTGCGTCAGCTTTCCTTCAGCCTGCGCCGCGGCGAGACGCTGGCGATTGTCGGGGAGTCCGGTTCGGGAAAATCGGTCACCGCGCTGGCGCTGATGCGTCTGCTTGACGCCGCCAGCAGCGAGGTGAGCAGCGAGGGGCTGTGGCTGCGACGGCGCAACCGGCAGGTGATCGCGCTCAATGAGCAATCGGAGGCCGAAATGCGCCGGGTACGCGGCGCGGATCTGGCGATGATTTTTCAGGAGCCGATGACCTCGCTGAACCCGGTATTCACCATCGGCGAGCAGATCGCCGAATCCCTGCGCCTGCACCAGGGGCTGGGGCGCGAAGAGGCGCTGCGCGCGGCGAAAAAGATGCTCGACCAGGTGCGTATTCCCCAGGCGGAAGAGATGCTCTCACGCTATCCGCACCAGCTCTCCGGAGGTATGCGCCAGCGGGTGATGATCGCCATGGCGCTCTCCTGTCGGCCGGCGGTGCTGATTGCCGACGAGCCGACCACGGCGCTGGATGTCACCATTCAGGCGCAAATTTTGCAACTTATCGCCGTCCTGCAAAAGGAGATGGCGATGGGGGTGATCTTTATCACCCACGACATGGGGGTGGTGGCCGATATCGCCGATCGGGTGCTGGTCATGTATCGCGGCGAGGCGGTGGAGACCGGCAGCGTCGAGGAGATTTTCCGTTCACCGCAGCACCCTTATACGCAGTCGCTGTTGGCGGCGGTACCCCGGCTGGGGGAGATGCGCGGTCAGGATCTGCCTCGCCGCTTTCCGCTACCGGGGCAGCCGCTGGCGGAGACAGACACGCCAGACACGGTGGTGGCGGGGGAGCCTATTCTGCAGGTGCGCGATCTGGTGGCCCGTTTCCCGGTGCGCGGCGGAGTGCTCAATCGCGTGACGCGCGAAGTGCATGCGGTGGAGAAGGTGAGTTTTGATCTCTGGCCGGGAGAGACCCTGTCGCTGGTGGGGGAGTCCGGCTGCGGCAAGTCGACTACCGGCCGGGCGCTGCTGAGGCTGGTTGAGACCCAGGGGGGCACCATTACCTTCGATGGTCAGCGGATCGATACCCTCTCCGGCAGCAAGCTGCAGTCCCTGCGGCGCAATATTCAGTTTATTTTTCAGGACCCTTACGCCTCGCTCGATCCGCGCCAGACGGTCGGCGATTCGATTATGGAGCCGCTGCGGGTACATGGCCTGCTGGACAGGGAGGCGGCGCGCGAGCGGGTCGCCTGGCTGCTAAAGCGCGTGGGGCTGCAGCCGGAGCATGCCTGGCGCTACCCCCACGCCTTTTCCGGCGGCCAGCGGCAGCGGATCTGCATTGCCCGCGCGCTGGCGCTTAATCCGAAGGTGGTGATTGCCGATGAGTCGGTGTCGGCCCTGGATGTCTCCATTCGGGCGCAGATTATCAATCTGATGCTCGACCTGCAGCGCGAAATGGGCATCGCGTTTCTGTTTATTTCCCATGATATGGCGGTAGTGGAGCGCATCAGCCACCGCGTGGCGGTGATGTATCGCGGCCGGATTGTCGAAATCGGCCCGCGCCGCGCGGTGTTTGAAAACCCGCAGCACCCCTATACCCGTAAGCTCATGGCCGCCGTACCGGTGGCCGACCCGGCCTACCGTCATCCGCAACGGGTCCTGCTGTCAGATGACGTTCCGGGCAATATTTATAAGCGGGGCGAGGAGATCGCCAGCCCGCCATTGCA
Organism: Klebsiella sp. GB_Kp056; assembly: GCF_040064755.1. Classification (NCBI taxonomy): domain Bacteria; kingdom Pseudomonadati; phylum Pseudomonadota; class Gammaproteobacteria; order Enterobacterales; family Enterobacteriaceae; genus Klebsiella; species Klebsiella sp. GB_Kp056. The sequence goes on from NZ_JBEAJA010000064.1 coordinate 56,572, forward strand.
GCAGGTTGGGCCGGGCCACTTCGTCGCCCGCGACGCCGCCGATGTGCTGGGCAGAGCATAACAACACATAACGCACCTTTTCAGGAGAACACGATGACACAACCTGTTTCACGCAAATGGTGGCTGGCGCTGAGTATCGCGGCGGCCCTGGCGAGCGCCCCCGCTTTTGCCGCCAAAGATGTGGTGGTGGCGGTCGGGTCTAACTTCACGACGCTCGACCCCTATGATGCCAACGATACCCTGTCGCAGGCGGTGGCGAAGTCCTTTTATCAAGGCCTGTTCGGCCTTGATAAAGAGATGAAGTTGCAAAATGTCCTTGCCGAGAGCTACACCGTGTCGCCGGATGGCCTGGTGTACACCATCAAGCTGCACAGTGGGGTGAAATTCCAGGATGGCACCGACTTTAACGCCGAGGCGGTCAAAGCTAACCTCGACCGCGCCAGCAACCCGGAAAACCATCTTAAGCGCTATAACCTGTATAAAAATATCGCCAGCACCGAGGCGGTCGATCCGACCACGGTGAAAATTACCCTCAAGCAGCCGTTCTCGGCGTTTATTAATATTCTCGCCCATCCCGCGACGGCGATGATTTCGCCGGCGGCGCTGAAAAAATATGGCAAAGATATCGGCTTCCACCCGGTGGGCACCGGGCCGTATAAGCTCGATACCTGGAACCAGACCGACTTCGTGAAGGTCAGCAAATTCGATGGCTACTGGCAGCCGGGGCTGCCGAAGCTGGATTCCATTACCTGGCGACCGGTGGTCGATAACAATACCCGGGCGGCGATGCTGCAGACCGGCGAGGCGCAGTTCGCCTTCCCGATCCCCTATGAGCAGGCGCCGCTGCTGGCGAAAAACAGCAAACTGGAGCTGGTGGCCAGTCCGTCGATCATGCAGCGTTACATCAGCATGAACGTGACGCAGAAACCGTTCGATAATCCGAAGGTGCGCGAAGCGATCAACTACGCCATCAACCGCCAGGCGCTGGTCAAGGTGGCGTTTGCCGGCTATGCCACCCCGGCGACCGGCGTGGTGCCGCCGTCGATTGCCTACGCCCAGAGCTACCCAGCGTGGCCTTACGATCCGGCGAAAGCGCGCCAACTGCTGAAAGAGGCCGGCTACCCCAACGGGTTTAGCACGACGCTGTGGTCGTCACATAACCACAGCACCGCGCAGAAAGTGCTGCAGTTTACCCAGCAGCAGCTGGCGCAGGTGGGCATTAAGGCGCAGGTGACGGCGATGGATGCCGGTCAGCGAGCGGCGGAAGTGGAAGGTAAAGGGCAGAAAGAGAGCGGGGTACGGATGTTCTATACCGGCTGGTCCGCCTCCACTGGCGAAGCCGACTGGGCGCTGTCGCCGCTGTTTGCTTCCCAAAACTGGCCGCCGACCCTGTTCAACACCGCCTTTTACAGCAACCCGCAGGTGGATAGCGCACTGAGCGAGGCGCTGAAAACCACCGATCCGCAAGAGAAAACCAAACTCTATAAAGCGGCGCAGGATATTATCTGGAAAGAGTCGCCGTGGGTGCCGCTGGTGGTGGAGAAACTGGTCTCTGCCCACAGCAAGAATCTCACTGGCTTCTATATCCAGCCGGACACCGGCTTCAGCTTCGAACAGGCAGATTTAACACCGTGAAGGTCGAGATGATGCCCTCCGGCACGGGTGGGAGGAGGGCGGTTTTTCCGCGGGGCGGGTGGTGGAGGTACGATGCTCAACTATGTGATTAAGCGCCTGCTGGGGCTGATCCCCACCCTGCTAATCGTCGCGGTGCTGGTGTTTCTCTTCGTCCATATGCTGCCCGGCGATCCGGCGCGGCTGATTGCCGGACCGGAAGCCGACGCCCAGGTGGTGGCGATGGTGCGCCAGCAGCTGGGGCTTGACCAGCCGCTGCATGTCCAGTTTTGGCACTACATCACCAACGTGCTGCGCGGCGATTTTGGCATGTCCATGGCCTCGCGGCGTCCCGTTGCCAGTGAGATAGCCAGCCGCTTTATGCCCACCCTGTGGCTGACGCTGGCCAGCATGAGCTGGGCGGTGCTGTTTGGCATGGCGGCGGGGATCGCGGCGGCGGTGTGGCGCAATCGCTGGCCTGACCGTCTGGGAATGGCGCTGGCGGTGAGCGGCATTTCGTTTCCGGCCTTTGCCCTCGGCATGCTGCTGATGCAGGTGTTTTCGGTTGAGCTGGGCTGGTTGCCGACGGTGGGCGCCGACAGCTGGCGGCACTATATTTTGCCTTCGCTGACCCTTGGCGCGGCGGTGGCGGCGGTGATGGCGCGCTTTACCCGCGCGTCGTTCGTCGATGTGCTGCATGAAGACTATATGCGTACCGCCCGGGCGAAAGGGGTGAGCGAAACGCGGGTGGTGCTCAAGCATGGTCTGCGCAATGCGATGATCCCGGTCGTCACCATGATGGGGCTGCAGTTCGGCTTTCTGCTCGGCGGCTCGATCGTCGTGGAGAAGGTCTTCAACTGGCCGGGGCTGGGGCGACTGCTGGTCGATTCGGTAGAAATGCGCGATTACCCGGTGATTCAGGCGGAAGTGCTGCTCTTTTCGCTGGAGTTTATTCTTATCAATTTAGTGGTGGATGTGCTGTACGCGGCCATAAACCCGGCTATCAGGTATAAGTAAGGTGCGATTGCTTAACTGGAGAAGGCAGGCGGCGCTGAACGCCATGCCGGGCATCAGGCCCGGCGAGATCCATACCCCCTGGCATGAGTTCTGGCGGCGCTTTCGGCGTCAGCCGGTGGCCATGGGCGCCGGTATTTTTGTGCTGTTGCTGATTGCGGTGGCCATCGTCGCCCCATGGATAGCGCCGTACGATGCGGAAAATTATTTTGACTACGACCGGCTTAACGAGGGGCCTTCGCTGGTGCACTGGTTCGGCGTCGACTCGCTGGGGCGCGATATTTTCAGCCGGGTGCTGGTGGGCGCGCAGATCTCGCTGGCCGCCGGGGTGCTGGCGGTGCTGATTGGCGCGGCCATCGGTACGGTGCTTGGGCTGCTGGCCGGCTACTATGAGGGCTGGTGGGACCGGCTGATTATGCGTCTGTGCGACGTGCTGTTCGCCTTTCCGGGGATCCTGCTGGCGATCGCGGTGGTCGCCGTCATGGGCAGCGGGATGGCCAACGTGATTATCGCCGTGGCGATCTTCTCGATCCCGGCGTTCGCCCGGCTGGTGCGCGGCAACACCCTGGTATTAAAGCAGCAGACCTTTATTGAATCGGCGCGCAGCATTGGCGCCAGCGATGCCACCATCCTATTCCACCACATCCTGCCGGGGACGGTGTCGTCAATCGTGGTTTATTTCACCATGCGCATTGGGGTATCGATTATTTCGGCGGCCAGTCTGTCGTTTCTCGGCCTCGGCGCGCAGCCGCCCACGCCGGAGTGGGGTGCCATGCTCAACGAGGCGCGGGCGGATATGGTGATGTCTCCGCACGTGGCGCTGTTTCCGGCGGTGGCGATTTTCTTGACCGTGCTGGCGTTTAATCTGCTGGGGGATGGCCTGCGCGATGCGCTGGATCCGAAGTTAAAGGGGTAGGGGACGTCGGGTGACGTTCTGGCGCACGACGGGGGGATAAGCTGCATCGGTTGCCCCTTTCTCATCCGGGAAAAGCGTTTATCACGTGTGGCGTCAGCGCACATTGCGCTCCCGGTTAATTTTCTGCGTTATGTCTCTTACGGTGCAGGGAGCGCACAGGGGGCGGCCAGTCGCCGCCGCCCCCTGTACCCCCGGGCTCCGGCCAGCAAAATCGCCGCTACGCGGTACCTTCGACTTATCCCTGCAGGCTTCGGGTCGGGCCGAGGCAGCGTCCGTGCAAAACACGGCCCTCAGCCCGCATCCATGCGGGCTGCCCCGGCCTTCCGGGAACGTCTCAGCGATTTTGAGGCCGTCAGCACCGGCAGTTTCAGTGGCGCAAGTGGGTTAATTAACGGCTGGCTGCACGGCCCCTGTAGGCCGGGTAAGGCGTAGCCGCCACCCGGCATAAAAACGGCTCCGTGCCCGCTGTCATCGCCCGGTGGCGCTGCGCTTGCCGGGCCTGCGAGGTATATGCCTGTGAGAGGACCCCGTAGGCCGGGTAAGGCGGAGCCGCCACCCGGCATAAAAGTGGCTCCGTGCCTGCTGTCATCGCCCGGTGGCGCTGCGCTTGCCGGGCCTGCGAGGTATATGCCTGTG
>NZ_JBEAJA010000065.1:0-53725 GCF_040064755.1 Klebsiella sp. GB_Kp056
GCACGACCTTGCCAAGGTCGGGGTCGCGAGTTCGAGTCTCGTTTCCCGCTCCAAATTTTCTTCCATCTCTTATTTATCCACAGTGCGATCCAGCGCCGGGGATGATTTTCGTTTGGTCTGCAGAAATACTGTGAACAGAGTTATCCACAGGTTGTCGTTTCGTCTCTGACGGCGTAAATGCTTCGCTTTGTAAATAATATCTTTATATCTAATTGAAATTTAACAATTAAATTTCATTTCGAAATGTTAATCCGATCACTTGACCTCGGTCTGCGCCTTGAAACGCAATGTGTTTTAGATTTTATTCACAGCCTGTGAATGAATCAGGCGTCGCGCGGCAGCCCTTTCTCTACCACCCTGACCAGACGTAATTTTTTCGGCAGCTGTACTTCAACGGCGTCGGCGCTCCGTTTTTTCAGCTGCTGGGCCATCGCCCACTCAATGTGTTCGTCGAGAAGCGGGTGCTCGCCCAGGCGACTCTCCAGCGCGCGAAGATGGGCTTCATCCCAGGGCGCATTACCCAGCGCGACGGCGATATTACGCAGCCAGCGCAGGTGACCAATGCGACGAATCGCCGACCCTTCGGTCACCTTCAGAAACCACGCTTCGCTCCAGGCGAACAGCTCCACCAGCGGCGGGGCATGCAGCGCCTGGCGCGGACTGAAATCCTCTTCATCGGTGAGCTGTGAGAAACGGTTCCACGGGCAGATGAGCTGGCAGTCGTCACAGCCATAGATCCGGTTGCCGATGAGCGGACGGAATTCCTCCGGGATCGCGCCTTCCAGTTCGATGGTGAGATAGGAGATGCAGCGGCGGGCGTCGACGGTATAGGGCTCGACGATGGCCCCGGTGGGGCAGATGGTCATGCAGGCGACGCAGCGTCCACACTCCTCCGCGACCGGGCTGTCGACCGGCAGGGGCAGGTCAATCAGCAGTTCGCCGAGGAAAAAGAAGGAGCCGGCGTCGCGGCTTAAGATAAGTGAGTGCTTACCTGTCCATCCAAGGCCCGCTTTTTCTGCGATGGGCCGCTCCAGGATAGGCGCGGAATCGACAAAAGGTCTAAAATTGAGCGAAGCACACTGTTCCTGAATCTTCTCACCCAGTTTTTTCAGGCGATTACGTAGCAGCTTATGATAATCACGCCCAAGGGCATAACGGCTGACGTAACCCAGCGCGGGATCTTTCAGGGTGCGGGCAAAGGCGGCGTTGGCGGGCAGATAGTTCATCCGCACGCTGATGACGCGTAACGTACCGGGCAGCAGTTCGTGGGGGCGGGCGCGCATCATACCGTGACGGGCCATCCACTCCATTTCGCCGTGGTATTGTTTATCCAGCCATGCCTGCAGTTTGGGTTCACTGGCGCTAAGGTCGGTATCGGCGATACCGACCTGCTGGAACCCGAGCTCTGTGCCCCATTGTTTGATTTGTTGCGCTAACTGAACGAGATCGAGGGGCTGTGACATGATGGACCATACAATGACGAAAAACCCTGACAGTATACCATACAACATTTGGCCTGCGGAGGCGCTGCGCCTGGCCGAACGAGAGGCGGCGGACAGCCTGGGACTGACGCTGTTTGAACTGATGCAGCGCGCGGGCGAGGCGGCGTTCCAGCTGGCCAGCCGCGCTTTTCCTGACAGCGCGCACTGGCTGATCCTCTGCGGGCATGGCAACAACGGCGGCGACGGATATGTCGTCGCGCGTCTGGCCCAGGCCGCCGGGCGGCGGGTGACGCTGCTGGCGGTGGAGAGTGACAACCCGCTGCCGGAAGAGGCGCAGGCGGCGCGGGAGGCATGGCTTAACGCCGGCGGCGTGATCCATGCGGACACTGTCCCCTGGCCAGACGATATCTCACTGATTATTGACGGCCTGCTCGGCACCGGGTTGCGCAGTGCGCCGCGCGAATCCATCGCGGCGCTCATCCACCAGGCGAACCACCATCCTGCGCCGGTGGTGGCTCTGGATATCCCTTCCGGCCTGAATGCGCAGACCGGCGCGACGCCGGGGGCGGTCATTCAGGCCGACCATACGCTGACGTTTATTGCGCTCAAGCCGGGGCTGCTGACCGGCAAGGCGCGGGATGTCGTCGGGCAGCTCCACCATCATGCGCTGGGGCTTGAGCGCTGGCTCGCCGGACAAAGTACCCCCCTGACGCGATTTTGCGCCGCCCACCTTGCCGACTGGCTGCCGCCGCGCCGGGCTACCTCCCATAAGGGCGATCACGGCAAGCTGGCGATCGTCGGCGGCGATCGCGGCACGGCAGGCGCGATTCGCATGTGCGGTGAAGCGGCTTTACGCGCTGGCGCAGGGCTGGTGCGAGTGCTCACTCACCCTGAGAATGTGGCGCCCATTGTCACCGCCCGGCCGGAATTAATGGTGGATGAACTGACGCCGCAGACCCTGAAAGCCGCGCTGGAATGGGCGGATGTGGTGGCGATTGGCCCGGGACTGGGGCAGAACGAGTGGGGACGCAGCGCCCTGCGCATGGTGGAAAGTGTTAACAAACCGATGGTCTGGGACGCAGACGCGCTGAACCTGCTGGCATTCAATCCCGATAAACGTCACAATCGCGTGCTGACGCCGCACCCCGGCGAAGCGGCCCGTCTGCTGAACGTCAGCGTGGCAGAAATTGAAAGCGATCGCTTACTTTCTGCGCAGCGTCTGGTAAAACGGTATGGCGGCGTGGTCGTGCTAAAAGGCGCGGGCACGGTGGTGGCCAGTGAAAGCGGGGCGATGGGCATTATCGACGCCGGCAATGCCGGGATGGCCAGCGGCGGAATGGGCGATGTGCTCACTGGCATTATCGCCGCATTGTTAGGACAGCACCTGACGCCGTATGATGCTGCCTGTGCCGGGTGCGTCGCGCATGGCGATGCCGCCGACCGACTGGCCGCCCGCGAGGGCACCCGCGGCATGCTGGCGACCGATCTCTTTTCCACGCTCAGGCGTGTTGTTAACCCGGATGTGATTGACGTAGACCATGATTAACCGAGTGATTCCTTTACCCGATGAGCAGGCCACGCTGGCCCTGGGCGACCGTATTGCGCAGGCCTGTACCGGCGCCACCGTGATTTACCTGTATGGTGACTTAGGCGCGGGGAAAACCACCTTTAGCCGCGGCTTTTTACAGGCGCTCGGTCACCGCGGCAATGTCAAAAGCCCAACCTATACCCTGGTGGAGCCGTACACCCTCGACAAACTGATGGTGTATCACTTCGATCTCTACCGCCTGGCGGATCCTGAGGAGCTGGAATTTATGGGGATCCGCGATTATTTTGCCGACGATGCCATCTGCCTGGTGGAATGGCCGCAGCAAGGCGCAGGTGTCCTGCCTGACCCGGACGTTGAAATTCACCTTGATTACCAGGCACAAGGGCGTGAGGCGCGCATTACCGCGATCTCCTCACGGGGTGAGTCTTTACTGGCGCGTTTAGCCATTTAGCCTGAAGGATGACGGGATGAAGTATCGCATAACCACCTGGCTTGCCGCTGCGCTGATGCTGTCGAGTCTTCACGCCACTGCGGCGAGTTTATCCGATATCCAGGTCTCCAACGGAGACCAGCAGGCCCGTATAACTCTTAGCTTTGTCGGTGAACCGGAGTATTCCTTTACCCCGCAGGGCAAACGACTGGTGGCGCTGGATATCAAGCAGACCGGCGTATTGCAGGGACTGCCGCTGAAGTTTAGCGGCAGCAACCTGGTGAAGAGTATTCGCGCCGGTACGCCGCAGGATACGCAGACGCTGCGTCTGCTGGTGGATCTGACGGAAGATGGCAAAACCCGGGCGGTGAAGCAGCAGAACGGGGCGAATTACACGGTGGTCTTTACCATCAACGCCGACGCGCCGCCACCGCCACCGCCGCCGCCTCCTGTGGTGGTGAAACGGGCCGACCCGCCGCCGGTAATGCCTTCCCGGACGGCGACGGCGGGACGCAATCCGTTTAGCTCGTCGGGCCACGATCGGCAGACGGTGATGACCCCCTCTCAGCCGGCGATGACCAACAATCAGACCGTGACCCGTCCGGCGGCCCGCACGGTGTCGGCGCAGGATAAGGTGATTATCGCCATCGACGCCGGGCACGGCGGTCAGGATCCTGGCGCGATTGGCCCGAATGGCACCAAAGAGAAGAACGTGACTATCGCTATCGCGCGCAAGCTGCGGGCGCTGCTGAACGCCGATCCGCAGTTTAAACCGGTGCTGACCCGTGACGGGGATTACTTTATTTCGGTAATGGGGCGCTCGGATGTGGCGCGTAAGCAAAACGCCAACTTCCTCGTCTCAATCCATGCCGACGCCGCGCCAAACCGCGATGCCACCGGCGCCTCGGTATGGGTGCTCTCGAACCGTCGCGCCAACAGTGAAATGGCCGGCTGGCTGGAGCAGCATGAGAAGCAGTCTGAACTGCTCGGCGGCGCGGGCGATGTGCTGGCGAACAGCCAGGCCGATCCCTACCTGAGCCAGGCGGTGCTGGATCTGCAGTTCGGTCACTCCCAGCGCGTCGGCTACGATGTGGCGACTAACGTGCTCAGCCAGCTGCAGCGGATTGGCAATCTGCATAAGCGCCGTCCTGAGCATGCCAGCCTCGGCGTACTGCGCTCGCCGGACATTCCGTCGATCCTCGTGGAAACAGGCTTTATCAGTAACAACGGGGAAGAACGGCTGCTGGGGAGCGATGATTACCAGGAGCAGATTGCGGAGGCGATTTACAACGGTCTGCGCAACTACTTTATGCAGCATCCGCTGCAGTCTGCGCCTCGCGGCGAGGCGGCGCAGACCGCCAGCGCCGCAGCGCCAGGCGGGATGTTGATTAACTAAGGAGCAGGGGATGCCGATTCAGGTTCTGCCGCCGCAGCTCGCCAACCAGATTGCCGCCGGCGAAGTGGTGGAACGGCCCGCGTCGGTGGTGAAAGAGCTGGTTGAAAACAGCCTTGATGCGGGCGCCACGCGAATTGATATTGATATCGAACGCGGCGGCGCGAAGCTCATTCGCATTCGCGATAACGGCTGCGGCATCAAAAAAGACGAGCTGGCGCTGGCCCTGGCTCGCCACGCGACCAGCAAAATCGCCTCGCTCGACGATCTCGAAGCCATTATCAGCCTCGGCTTTCGCGGCGAAGCGCTGGCCAGTATTAGCTCGGTGGCGCGTCTGACGCTCACCTCGCGCACGGCGGAACAGCAGGAAGCCTGGCAGGCGTATGCCGAAGGCCGCGATCAGGCGGTGACGGTGAAGCCGGCGGCGCACCCGGTCGGCACCACCCTGGAAGTCCTCGATCTGTTCTACAATACCCCGGCGCGGCGCAAATTTATGCGTACCGAAAAGACTGAGTTCGGCCACATTGACGAGGTGGTCCGCCGCATTGCGCTGGCGCGCTTCGACGTCACCATCAACCTCAGCCATAACGGCAAGGTGATGCGCCAGTATCGGGCAGTCGCTCAGGATGGCCAACGGGAGCGGCGGCTGGGAACCATCTGTGGCGCCGCCTTTCTTGAACATGCCCTGGCGATTGAGTGGCAGCATGGCGATCTGACCCTGCGCGGCTGGGTCGCCGATCCGCTGCATACCACCCCTGCGCTGGCGGAAATTCAGTATTGCTACGTTAACGGGCGGATGATGCGCGACCGGCTGATCAACCACGCTATCCGCCAGGCCTGTGAAGACAAACTGGGGGCCGATCAGCAGCCGGCGTTTGTGCTGTATCTGGAGATCGATCCCCATCAGGTGGATGTGAACGTCCACCCGGCCAAGCATGAGGTGCGTTTCCATCAGTCGCGCCTGGTGCATGACTTTATCTACCAGGGCGTACTGAGCGTGCTGCAGCAGCAACTTGACGCGCCGCTGGCGGAAAAAGACGACCCGCCGGCGCCCCGTGCGATGCCGGAGAACCGGATCGCGGCGGGCGGCAACCAGTTTGCGCGGCCGTCGGAAGCGCGTGAACCGGCAACCCGTTTCAGCATCACGCCATCGCGTGAGCCTGCGGCCTCCAGCGGCAGGCCGGGCGGCGCGAGCTGGCCGCACGCGCAGCCGGGTTACCAGAAGCAGCAAGGGGCGCTTTATCGTCAGTTGCTCGACACGCCAACGGCGCCAAAGCCCGCGTTACAGACTCCGGGCACGGCGGAACTGGCCGGTCACAGCCAGAGCTTTGGCAGAGTGCTGACGATTGTGAGCCGCGACTGCGCGCTGCTGGAGCGCGAGGGCGGCCTGGCGCTGCTGTCGTTGACCGTTGCCGAGCGCTGGCTGCGTCAGGCGCAGTTGACCCCGGGAGCAGAGGCCGTCTGTGCCCAGCCGCTGCTGATCCCCTTGCGGTTAAAAGTGACGGAAGGGGAAAAACAGGCGCTGGCCGCCGCGCAGCCTGCGCTGACGCAGCTGGGGATCGATATGCATACCGATGCCCTGCACGTGACGGTGCGCGCGGTCCCTTTACCCTTAAGACAACAAAATTTACAAATCTTGATTCCTGAACTGATAGGCTACCTGGCGCAGCAAAACGCATTCGACGTCGGCAATATCGCCCAATGGATGGCGCGTAATCTGACGAGCGAACAGACGTCATGGAATATGGCGCAGGCGATTGCGCTGCTGGCGGACGTTGAGCGTCTTTGCCCGCAGCTGGTGAGAACGCCGCCGGGTGGCCTGTTACAACCTGTAGATCTCCATTCGGCGATGAATGCCCTGAAAGATGAATGATGTAACCGAGGCGAGCCTGCCCAAGGCAATTTTTTTAATGGGCCCGACGGCCTCCGGCAAAACCGCGCTGGCGATAGCCTTACGTAAAGTTTTGCCAGTAGAGTTGATTAGTGTTGATTCCGCCCTCATTTATCGGGGAATGGATATTGGCACCGCCAAACCGGATGCCGCAGAGCTGAGCGCCGCGCCGCACCGGCTGCTGGATATTTTGGATCCTGCAGAGGCCTATTCCGCGGCGGATTTTCGCCGCGATGCGCTGGCGGCGATGGCGGAAATTGTCGCCGCCGGGCGAATTCCGCTGTTAGTCGGCGGGACGATGTTGTATTTCAAAGCGTTGCTGGAAGGATTGTCGCCCTTACCGTCCGCTGACCCAGAGGTCAGAGCGCGGATTGAGCAACAGGCCGCAGAGCAGGGGTGGAACGCGTTACATCAGCAGTTACAGGAGATCGATCCCGTGGCGGCTGCGCGTATTCATCCAAATGATCCGCAAAGGCTTTCCCGGGCACTGGAAGTTTTTTTCATTTCGGGTAAAACTTTAACGGAACTGACGCAAACGTCAGGAGACGCTCTGCCATATCAGGTGCATCAGTTCGCCATCGCCCCGGCGAGCCGTGAACTGCTCCATCAACGCATAGAACAGCGTTTTCATCAGATGTTAGCTTCAGGTTTTGAAGCAGAAGTACGGGCGCTTTTTGCCCGCGGAGATTTGCATACGGATATGCCTTCCATCCGTTGTGTCGGATACCGCCAGATGTGGTCATATCTCAATGGCGAGATCCCATATGATGAGATGGTTTATCGAGGTGTTTGCGCCACGAGACAGTTAGCCAAACGTCAGGTCACCTGGCTGCGCGGTTGGGAAGGTGTGCACTGGTTAGACAGTGAACAACCTGAACAAGCGCTCAACAAAGTATTACAGGTTGTTGGTGCGAGCCAGAACTGAACGTGTACAATTAAACGGTATCGTGCGTAATTTTTTTTGAGAATCGTAAGGTTCTGAGTACAAAACAAGCATACATATAAGGAAAAGAGAGAATGGCTAAGGGGCAATCTTTACAAGATCCGTTCCTGAACGCTTTGCGTCGGGAACGCGTTCCGGTTTCTATTTATTTGGTGAATGGTATCAAGCTGCAAGGGCAAATTGAGTCTTTCGATCAGTTCGTGATCCTGTTGAAGAACACGGTCAGCCAGATGGTCTATAAGCACGCAATTTCTACTGTTGTCCCGTCTCGCCCGGTGTCTCACCACAGCAACAATGCTGGCGGCGGTTCCAGTAACTATCACCACGGTGGTAGCGCGCAGGGCTCTTCTGCGCCACAACAAGACAGCGACGACGCCGAATAAGGCTAGTGCTGTTTTTCCACGCCGGGGAGCCAGGTTTTCTGCGTTCCCCGCTGGTATTTTATAAGGGGTTTACGCTTGTTTGACCGTTATGACGCCGGTGAGCAGGCGGTACTGGTACACATCTATTTTTCGCAAGACAAAGATATGGAAGACCTCCAGGAGTTTGAAACTCTGGCCTCTTCCGCCGGTGTCGAAGCAATGCAGGTGATTACCGGTAGCCGTAAAGCACCGCACCCGAAGTACTTTGTTGGTGAAGGTAAGGCAGTCGAAATTGCGGAAGCCGTTAAAGCGACCGGCGCTTCGGTCGTGCTCTTCGATCATGCCCTGAGTCCGGCGCAAGAACGCAACCTGGAACGCCTGTGCGAATGCCGGGTTATCGATCGTACCGGTCTTATTTTAGATATTTTCGCTCAGCGCGCGCGCACCCATGAAGGGAAACTGCAGGTCGAGCTGGCGCAGCTGCGCCATATGGCGACCCGCCTTGTCCGCGGCTGGACCCACCTTGAAAGACAAAAGGGCGGGATCGGTTTGCGTGGCCCGGGTGAAACCCAGCTCGAAACTGACCGTCGTTTATTGCGTAACCGCATCATGCAGATCCTGTCGCGGCTGGAAAAAGTCGAAAAACAGCGTGAGCAGGGGCGGCGGTCGCGCGCGAAAGCCGATATTCCAACCGTGTCGCTGGTGGGCTACACCAACGCAGGAAAATCAACGCTCTTTAACCAGATCACCGCCGCCGAGGTCTATGCCGCGAACCAGCTGTTCGCCACTCTGGACCCGACGCTGCGCCGCATTGACGTCCCTGACGTCGGCGAAACGGTGCTGGCCGATACCGTCGGCTTTATTCGCCACCTGCCGCACGATCTGGTGGCCGCGTTTAAAGCGACGTTGCAGGAAACGCGTCAGGCGACGCTGCTGCTGCATGTGATTGACGCGGCGGATGTCCGCGTGCAGGAAAACATTGATGCGGTAAATACGGTTCTCGCTGAAATTGAGGCCGATGAGATCCCGGCGCTGCTGGTGATGAACAAAATCGACATGCTGGACGATTTTGAACCGCGCATCGATCGCGACGATGAAAATAAACCGATTCGGGTCTGGCTTTCCGCTCAGACCGGGGTTGGCGTACCACTGCTTTTTCAGGCGTTAACGGAGCGCCTTTCCGGTGAAGTGGCCCAGCATACGCTGCGCTTACCGCCGAAAGAAGGGCGACTGAGAAGCCGTTTCTATCAGCTTCAGGCGATAGAAAAAGAGTGGATGGAGGATGACGGCAGCGTGAGTCTGCAGGTGCGCATGCCGATCGTTGACTGGCGGCGCCTCTGTAAGCAAGAGCCAACGCTTGTTGACTATGTGGTTTGACCTTGCAGCTTGCCTGAAGATATTGACCCCTGTGGGGATATCAAAAACAAATATGGAGCATATACATGGCGTGGAATCAGCCCGGTAATAACGGACAGGACCGCGACCCGTGGGGGAGCAGCAAACCTGGCGGCAACTCTGAGGGAAATGGCAACAAAGGCGGTCGCGAGCAGGGGCCGCCGGATCTGGATGATATCTTCCGCAAGTTAAGTAAAAAACTTGGCGGGCTCGGCGGCGGCAAGGGCGGACTGGGCGGCGGTAATAGCGCGCAGGGACCTCGCGGACCGATGGGCGGGCGTATTGTCGGCATCGTTGCCGCGGCGGCAGTGATTATCTGGGCGGCCAGCGGTTTCTATACTATTAAAGAAGCCGAACGCGGCGTGGTCACCCGTTTTGGTAAGTTCAGCCATCTGGTTGAGCCGGGCCTGAACTGGAAGCCGACCTTTATCGATAACGTGCAGGCAGTAAACGTGGAGTCGGTACGTGAACTGGCGGCGTCCGGCGTCATGTTGACCTCTGACGAAAACGTGGTGCGCGTTGAGATGAACGTGCAGTACCGCGTCACCGATCCGGAGCGCTATCTGTTTAGCGTCACCAGCGCGGACGACAGCCTGCGTCAGGCCACCGACAGCGCGCTGCGCGGGGTGATCGGTAAATACACCATGGATCGCATTCTGACCGAAGGTCGTACCGTGATCCGTAGCGATACTCAGCGTGAGCTGGAAGAGACGATTCGCCCGTACAACATGGGCATCACTCTGCTGGACGTCAACTTCCAGACGGCACGTCCGCCGGAAGAGGTGAAAGCCGCGTTTGACGATGCCATTGCCGCGCGTGAGAACGAACAGCAGTACATTCGTGAAGCGGAGGCTTACACCAACGAAGTCCAGCCGCGCGCGAATGGTCAGGCGCAGCGTATCCTCGAAGAGGCACGCGCCTATAAGACCCAGACCGTCCTGGAAGCCCAGGGTGAAGTGGCTCGCTTTGCTAAGATCCTGCCGGAATACAAAGCCGCGCCGGAGATTACCCGCGAGCGTCTGTACATCGAAACGATGGAAAAAGTGCTGAGCCACACCCGTAAAGTGCTGGTTAATGACAGCAAAAACGGCAATCTGATGGTTCTGCCGCTGGACCAGATGCTGAAAGGCGCCGCTGCGCCGGCAGCAAAGAGCGATAGCAGTGACGCCAGCGATCTGCTGCGTCTGCCGCCTGCATCCAGCACTGGCAGCGCCAGCACCTCATCAACCTCGAGCTCAACCGGGGGTAGCATTATGGACCAACGCCGCGCTAACGCGCAGCGTAACGACTACCAGCGTCAGGGGGAATAACGATGCGTAAATCTGTTATCGCGATCATTGTCATCGTGCTGGTAGTGCTCTACATGTCAGTCTTTGTCGTGAAGGAGGGCGAGCGCGGTATCACGCTGCGTTTCGGTAAAGTTCTGCGCGACGACGAAAACAAGCCGCTGGTATACGCGCCAGGCCTGCACTTCAAGATCCCGTTTATCGAATCGGTGAAAATGCTGGATGCGCGTATTCAGACCATGGATAACCAGGCTGACCGTTTTGTCACCAAAGAGAAGAAAGACCTGATCGTCGACTCCTATATTAAATGGCGCATCAGCGACTTCAGCCGTTACTACCTGGCCACCGGCGGCGGCGACGTCTCCCAGGCAGAGGTGCTGCTGAAGCGTAAATTCTCGGACCGTCTGCGTTCTGAAATCGGCCGTCTGGATGTGAAAGACATCGTCACCGACTCCCGTGGCCGTCTGACGCTGGAAGTGCGTGATGCGCTGAACTCAGGGTCGGCCGGTACGGAAGACGAGGTTAGCACGCCGGCAGCTGACGACGCGATTGCCAAAGCGGCAGAGCGCGTGGAAGCTGAAACCAACGGCAAAGTGCAGGTGATCAACCCGAACAGTATGGCGGCGCTGGGTATTGAAGTCGTCGACGTGCGTATCAAGCAGATCAACCTGCCGGCGGAAGTGTCGGAAGCGATCTACAACCGTATGCGCGCGGAGCGTGAAGCGGTTGCTCGTCGCCACCGTTCACAGGGTCAGGAAGAGGCGGAAAAACTGCGCGCGACCGCGGACTATGAAGTCACCAAGACGCTGGCGGAAGCCGAGCGCCAGGGCCGTATCCTGCGTGGTGAAGGCGATGCGGAATCGGCAAAACTGTTTGCCGACGCGTTCAGCCAGGATCCGGGCTTCTATTCCTTTATTCGTAGCCTGCGCGCCTATGAGAAGAGCTTCCAGAGCAATCAGGATGTCATGGTCCTGAGCCCGGATAGCGATTTCTTCCGCTATATGCGTTCACCGGATTCGGTGCGTAAATAAGTCGAAGATGACAGTAACCTACAGTGGTTAATGCAAAAAGGCGCCTGAGACAGGCGCCTTTTTTTATGCTACGACGGCGTGAATTAGTTGCCGAGCAGCTTGTTCAGCAGGCCGCCGATCACCGGCAGGCTCGCCAGCGTACTCTCGATGGTGCCGCCGATAGATGAGCCAACGCTTTCGCCCAGGGTTTTGCCCAGGTCCGGCGCCAGATCGGCCAGATTAATGGTGCCAATCAGCGGCAGGTTGATGCTCAGGGCATCGGTGCCCATCGTCCATACGGCGGCGCCGACCTTGCTACCTAAGGAGGCCAGGCCATCCTGTAACCAACCTGCGCCGCTCACATTTTCGATTTCAAATGCGGTTAATTCTCTCATGATAATCTTCCTGATTATGTAGACGTACCGGGTTGTAGTACGCGACGGCATAGTTACAGTTTAAAAAATATCCATCAATACAATTGGTTGTGAATTATGTTTCACTTTGCTGGTTCATAATGAAGCTGAAATACGGGACAATGTGAAATGAGTGAATGAATTCACTGTGCTGGCCGATGACGCCTGCGAAGGCGGCGATGATACTTTTCAATTAGGGTTGACGATGAACTCCACCATTTGGCTGGCGCTGGCGCTGGTTTTAGTACTCGAAGGGCTTGGCCCGCTACTTTATCCGCGCGCCTGGCGCAAGATGGTCGCCAGCCTGAGCCAGCTCCCGGATAATTTATTGCGGCGCTTTGGCGGCGGACTTGTGGTTGCCGGGATTGTGATCTACTACATGTTGAGGAAATCGATTGGCTGATCAAAAAGTGGTCGGATTTGCCTTATTTTGGATGCAAAAAGTGCTGTAACTCTGAAAAAGCGATGGTAGAATCCATTTTTAAGCAAACGGTGATTTTGAAAAATGGGTAACAACGTCGTCGTACTGGGCACCCAATGGGGTGACGAAGGTAAAGGGAAGATCGTCGATCTCCTGACAGAACGGGCTAAATATGTTGTGCGCTACCAGGGTGGTCACAACGCCGGCCATACTCTCGTAATCAACGGTGAAAAAACCGTTCTCCATCTTATTCCATCAGGCATTCTGCGTGAAAACGTCACCAGCATCATCGGTAACGGCGTCGTGCTGTCTCCGGCTGCGCTGATGAAAGAGATGAAGGGCCTGGAAGACCGTGGTATCCCGGTTCGCGAGCGTCTGCTGCTCTCTGAAGCCTGCCCGCTTATCCTTGACTATCACGTGGCGCTGGACGTGGCGCGTGAAAAAGCGCGCGGCGCGAAGGCGATCGGCACCACCGGTCGCGGCATCGGCCCGGCTTACGAAGATAAAGTCGCTCGTCGCGGTCTGCGCGTTGGCGATCTGTTCGATAAAGCAACCTTCGCCGATAAACTGAAAGAAGTGATGGAATATCACAACTTCCAGCTGGTGAACTTCTACAAAGCAGAAGCCGTTGACTACCAGAAAGTGCTGGACGATGTAATGGCGATTGCCGACATCCTGACCGGCATGGTGGTGGACGTTTCCGACCTGCTGGATCAGGCGCGTAAACGCGGCGACTTCGTGATGTTCGAAGGCGCGCAGGGCACGCTGCTGGATATCGACCATGGTACTTATCCGTACGTAACCTCTTCCAACACCACTGCCGGTGGCGTGGCGACCGGCTCCGGCCTGGGCCCGCGTTATGTGGATTACGTTCTGGGTATCATCAAAGCTTACTCGACTCGCGTAGGCGCGGGTCCGTTCCCGACCGAACTGTTTGATGAAACCGGCGAGTTCCTCTGCAAGCAGGGTAACGAATTCGGCGCCACCACCGGTCGTCGTCGTCGTACCGGCTGGCTGGACGCCGTCGCGGTTCGTCGCGCGGTGCAGATTAACTCCCTGTCCGGCTTCTGCCTGACTAAACTGGACGTCCTCGACGGCCTGAAAGAAGTGAAAATCTGCGTTGGCTACCGTATGCCGGATGGCCGCGAAGTGACCACCACTCCGCTGGCAGCCGACAACTGGGAAGGTATCGAGCCTATCTACGAAACCATGCCGGGCTGGTCTGAAACCACCTTCGGCGTGAAAGAGCGCAGCGGCCTGCCGCAGGCAGCGCTGAACTACATCCAGCGTATTGAAGAGCTGACCGGCGTTCCGGTTGATATCATCTCTACCGGTCCAGACCGTACCGAGACCATGATTCTGCGCGACCCGTTCGACGCATAATCACTCGCAAGGGGCGCCGTTCGGGCGCCCTTGTTTTTGCTGTTCGCCCGCCCCATTTTAAATAAATTAGCGGCCTGAGCGCTGGCTGGTTTATCATCAATAATAATGATGTCGCTCGACATACCCTGTTTTCTTTTCCCTGAGGTTTATGTGCAGTTAACGAGTTTCACCGATTACGGACTACGGGCGCTGATTTATATGGCGTCGCTGCCGGAAGGACGGATGACCAGTATCTCGGAAGTGACCGAGGTCTATGGCGTCTCCCGTAATCATATGGTTAAAATAATCAATCAGTTAAGTCGCATGGGCTACGTAACTGCCGTGCGGGGGAAGAACGGGGGCATTCGCCTCGGCAAACCAGCAGGACAGATCCGCGTCGGTGACGTGGTGCGCGACCTTGAACCCTTATCGCTGGTCAACTGCAGCAGCGAGTTTTGCCACATTACACCAGCCTGTCGTTTGAAACAGGCGCTAGCTGAAGCCGCGCAGAGTTTTCTCAAGGAACTGGATAACTATACGCTGGCTGATTTGGTTGAGAAGAATCAACCGCTTTATAAATTATTGCTGGTGGAGTGACGCCACTCTGCCGGAGATGACAACGGAGGAACCGATATGTCACAAGATCCATTCCAGGAACGCGAAGCTGAGAAGTACGCGAACCCAATCCCGAGCCGGGAATTTATCCTCGAACATTTAACCAAACGGGAAAAGCCTGCCAGCCGCGATGAGCTGGCCATCGAGTTAAATATCGAGGGCGAAGAGCAAACCGAAGCGCTGCGCCGCCGCCTGCGCGCGATGGAGCGCGACGGTCAGCTGGTCTTCACCCGCCGTCAGTGCTATGCGCTGCCGGAGCGCCTTGATCTCCTCAAAGGTACCGTTATCGGCCACCGCGATGGCTATGGTTTCCTGCGCGTTGAAGGGCGCAAAGACGATCTCTACCTGTCGTCAGAGCAGATGAAAACCTGTATTCATGGCGACCAGGTGCTGGCCCAACCGCTGGGCGCGGACCGTAAGGGCCGCCGCGAAGCGCGCATTGTCCGCGTCCTGGTGCCGAAAACCAGCCAGATTGTTGGCCGCTACTTTACCGACGCTGGCGTCGGTTTCGTCGTCCCGGACGACAGTCGCCTGAGCTTCGATATCCTGATCCCGCCGGAAGAGATTATGGGCGCGCGGATGGGCTACGTGGTGGTGGTCGAGCTGACCCAGCGCCCGACCCGTCGCACCAAAGCCGTGGGGAAAATCGTCGAAGTGCTGGGCGACAACATGGGTACCGGCATGGCCGTCGATATGGCGCTGCGCACCCATGAAATTCCATACGTCTGGCCGCCGGCGGTAGAAAACCAGGTTTCCGGCCTGAAAGAGCAGGTGCCGGAAGAGGCGAAAGCCGGGCGCGTCGATCTGCGCTCCCTGCCGCTGGTCACCATTGACGGCGAAGATGCCCGCGACTTCGATGACGCGGTGTACTGCGAGAAGAAACGCGGCGGCGGCTGGCGCCTGTGGGTAGCCATTGCCGACGTCAGCTACTACGTGCGTCCGGGGACGCCGCTGGACGCTGAAGCGCGCAGCCGCGGAACCTCGGTCTACTTCCCGTCGCAGGTGGTGCCGATGCTGCCGGAAGTGCTGTCTAACGGTCTGTGCTCGCTGAACCCGCAGGTCGATCGCCTGTGCATGGTGTGCGAGATGACGATTTCGTCAAAAGGCCGTCTGACCGGTTATAAATTCTATGAAGCGGTGATGAGTTCACATGCTCGCCTGACCTATACCAAGGTGTGGCATATGCTGCAGGGCGACCAGGAGCTGCGTGAGCACTACGCGCCGCTGGTGAAGCATATTGAAGAACTGCATAACCTCTACAAGGTGCTGGATGGCGCCCGCGAAGAGCGCGGCGGTATCTCATTTGAAAGTGAAGAAGCTAAATTCATCTTCAACGCCGAGCGCCGTATCGAGCGTATCGAACAGACCCAGCGTAACGATGCGCACAAGCTGATTGAAGAGTGCATGATCCTGGCGAACATCTCCGCTGCGCGCTTCGTTGAGAAGGCGCAGGAGCCGGCGCTGTTCCGTATTCACGATAAGCCGAGCACCGAGGCGATTACCGCGTTCCGCAGCGTGCTGGCGGAGCTGGGTCTGGAACTGCCGGGCGGCAACAAGCCGGAGCCGCGCGATTACGCCGAACTGCTGACCTCCATCGCCGATCGCCCGGATGCGGAAATGCTGCAGACGATGCTCCTGCGGTCGATGAAGCAGGCGGTCTACGATCCGGAAAACCGCGGCCACTTTGGCCTCGCGCTGCAGTCCTATGCCCACTTCACCTCGCCGATCCGTCGTTACCCGGATCTGTCGCTGCACCGCGCCATCAAATATCTGCTGGCCAAAGAGCAGGGGCATAAAGGCAATAGCACGGAGACCGGCGGCTGGCACTACAGCATGGAAGAGATGCTGCAGCTGGGCGAGCACTGCTCGATGACCGAACGTCGCGCCGATGAAGCGACGCGCGAAGTCTCCGACTGGCTGAAGTGTGACTTCATGCAGGATCAGGTAGGCAATATCTTCTCCGGGGTTATCGCCAGCGTGACCGGCTTTGGCTTCTTCGTTCGTCTCAACGATCTGTTTATCGACGGCCTGGTGCATGTTTCCTCCCTCGATAACGACTACTATCGTTTCGACCAGGTGGGGCAGCGTCTGATCGGCGAGTCCGGCGGGCAGACCTATCGCCTGGGCGACCGCGTGGAAGTCCGTGTGGAAGCGGTCAACATGGACGAGCGTAAAATCGACTTTACCCTGATCTCCAGCGAGCGCGCGCCGCGTAATGTCGGCAAAACCGCCCGTGAGAAAGCGAAAAAGAGCACCTCCGGCAAACCGGGCGGCCGTCGTCGTCAGGTTGGTAAGCAAGTGAACTTCGAGCCGGACAGCGCGTTCCGCAAAGAAAAAGACCAGGCGAAAGCGAAGCCGAAAGGCGAGAAGAAAGCGAAAAAACCGTCGGCGAAAACGCAGAAAATCGCCGCCGCGACCAAAGCCAAGCGCGCGGCAAAGAAGAAGAGCGCCGAGTGATTGACCACCCTTCACTCTGAAGTCTGCTGACGCAGAACGGGGTGAAGGGCGGATTACAGAACCTAAAACGAGTACATCAATGAGTGAAATGATTTACGGCATCCATGCGGTGCAGGCACTGCTGGAGCGCGCACCTGAGCGTTTTCAGGAAGTTTATATTCTGAAAGGCCGTGAGGATAAGCGCCTGCTGCCGCTGATCCACGCGCTGGAAGCGCAGGGCGTGGTGATTCAGCTGGCCAACCGCCAGTTCCTCGATGAGAAGAGCGAAGGCGCGGTACACCAGGGGATCATTGCCCGTGTGAAGCCGGGGCGTCAGTATCAGGAGAACGATCTGCCGGATCTGCTGGCGCAGCTCGATCAGCCGTTCCTGTTGATCCTTGACGGCGTGACCGATCCGCATAACCTCGGCGCCTGCCTGCGCAGCGCCGATGCTGCCGGCGTGCACGCGGTGATTGTGCCGAAAGATCGTTCCGCGCAGCTGAATGCGACGGCGAAGAAAGTGGCCTGCGGCGCGGCGGAGAACGTCCCGCTGATCCGCGTCACCAACCTGGCGCGCACCATGCGCCTGCTGCAGGAGGAGAACGTCTGGATCGTCGGAACCGCAGGTGAAGCCGACCATACGCTGTTCCAGAGCAAAATGACCGGGCCGATGGCGCTGGTGATGGGCGCGGAAGGCGAAGGTATGCGCCGCCTGACCCGCGAGCACTGTGATGAGCTGATCAGCATCCCGATGGCGGGCAGCGTCTCCTCGCTGAACGTCTCGGTGGCCACTGGCATCTGCCTGTTTGAGGCGGTACGCCAGCGCAGCTAAGCTGATCCGCTGACGGAACTGAAAAGCCATCCTCCGGGATGGCTTTTTTGTGACCGCTCTCGCGGGCGAGTATCTCCCTGGATAACCATACTTATGGTTATCGCCATTGATGGAGGGAGACACGATGCACTGGCAAACGCACACCGTTTTTAATCAACCGACCCCGCTGAATAACAGCAATCTGTTCCTGTCTGATACCGCCCTGCGTGAAGCGGTGGTCCGTGAAGGCGCCGGCTGGGATGGCGATCTGCTCGCCAGCATTGGCCAGCAGCTGGGGACCGCAGAATCGCTGGAGCTGGGACGCCTGGCCAACAGCAACCCGCCGGAGCTGCTGCGCTATGACGCCACCGGCGCCCGACTGGACGACGTTCGCTTCCACCCCGCCTGGCACCTGCTGATGCAGGGGCTGTGCGCGAACCGGGTGCATAATCTCGCCTGGCAGGAGGAGGCCCGTGAAGGCGCGTTTGTCGCGCGCGCCGCTCGCTTTCTGCTCCACGCCCAGGTAGAGGCCGGAACGCTGTGCCCGATTACCATGACCTTCGCCGCGACGCCCCTGCTGCAGCACGCCCTGCCTGCGCCTTTTGGCGACTGGCTGTCGCCGCTGCTGAGCGACCGTTACGATCCCCACCTCGCGCCGGGCGGCCAGAAGCGCGGCCTGCTGATTGGCATGGGGATGACCGAGAAGCAAGGGGGCTCCGATGTGCTTAGCAATACCACCCGCGCGGAGAAAACGGCGGAAGGGTTTTACCGGCTGGTGGGACACAAATGGTTCTTCTCGGTGCCGCAGAGCGATGCCCACCTGGTGCTGGCCCAGGCGCCTGCGGGCCTGTCGTGCTTCTTTGTGCCGCGCCTGCTGCCCGACGGACAGCGCAACGGCGTGCGGCTGGAGCGCTTAAAAGAAAAGCTCGGCAACCGCTCCAACGCCAGTAGCGAAGTGGAGTTTTATGACGCCTGCGGCTGGCTGGTGGGCGACGAGGGCGACGGCGTGCGGCAGATCCTCAGGATGGGCGGCCTGACCCGCTTTGACTGCGCGCTGGGTAGCCATGCCCTGATGCGCCGGGCCTTCTCGGTGGCGCTGTATCATGCGTTACAGCGCCAGGCGTTCGGTAAAAATCTGGTCGATCAACCGATGATGCGCCAGCTGCTGGGGCAAATGGCGCTCCGTCTTGAAGGACAAACCGCGTTCCTGTTTCGTCTGGCGCGGGCCTGGGACCGTCGGGATGATGCCCGGGAAAGCGCCTGGGCGCGTCTGTTTACGCCTGCGGCCAAGTTTGCCATCTGCAAGGCAGGCATCCCGTTCGTCGCTGAGGCGATGGAAGTCCTGGGAGGGATCGGCTATTGCGAGGAGAGTGAGCTGCCGCGGTTGTATCGCGAGATGCCGGTCAACAGCATCTGGGAAGGCTCCGGCAATATTATGTGCCTCGATGTGATGCGGGTGCTGAGCAAGCAGCCGGCGGCGATGGAGCTGCTGGCCGCGGAGTGTGCGGAGGTGAAAGGACAGAACCGCCATCTCGACCGCGCATGGCGTCAGCTGCAGCAATTGCTGAAACGACCCGCCGAAGAGCAGGGCAGAGAGATTGCCCGGCTGGTCTATCGTCTGGGGGCGGGGGCGCAGATGCTGCGTTTCGCTTCGCCGCCGCTGGCCGAAGCCTGGTGCCGGATGATGCTCGACACGCGCGGCGGCATACGTCTTGACGCGCCGACCCTCGACGACCTGCTGCTGCGGGCCATGGGGCGGGGGCGCCAGGCGCCTCAGGCGTAGAGGATGGCCTGCACGCGCCAGCTGTCCGGCTGTTGTTCCTCGTACATCTGAATAATGCGATACCAGGAGGCGCCTTGCTCGTCCGCTTTGCGGGCAATGGCGTGCTCCACATCCTGTTGGCTGCCGGAAAGATTAGCGACGGAGATCAGACCGATTTCATTCAGGCCGGTGACGCAATCCGCGCTGGCGAATTCGGCTGACTGCGCGGAGGTGTTGGCCGTCGCAGTGGTTAACAGCAGGCTGGATAGGGTAAAAGATCGTTTCATCGTCAGCTCCATTTCACGTAGTCCCAAGGGCAGTCCGTTGCTAACGTCCTGCCAGGTGGCTGGCCGAACGTTATTATGCACAGGAGAACGTGAATGGACGCAAAGCTGTGTAAAGCAGATTTAAAGACGCCGTCTCGTCATCGACGATAGAGGATCGCCTGCGAATACCACTGGCCGGGTACCATGGTGTCATCGATCATGATGATGACGTAGTAATCGGCTTTGGCCGCTTCTGCTTTGGCCTTCAGCGCCGCTTCGACATCCATCGGCGAACCGTACATCAGTACGCTCACCGTGGCCATTTTCTGCAGGCCAGCCGTCTGGTTGCGCTGGATCTCCTGCGGATGGTCGGTGGCGGGCGGCGGGGCTTCCGGCGTTCCCTGCAGAGCGCTACACCCGCTGAGGACGATAGCCAGTAACCACGGACAAAACCTGCGCATAACCATATCTCGTTTCCTGATAGTGATAGTGTAGTGGTAGCCTTAACAGGATTTCCGGGGAATGTTCCCGAACTGTTATCTCTGACGCGATTTTCGAATGAAAATGTTGTGAAAGCGTAACCGGGTTCTCAACATTATGAATCGTAGCAAACGGGGTTGCCTGGTGAATGCATTTTCCCATGCCGCCTAACCACAATAGAGAAGGGAGACGATAAATGATTGCACTCGAAATGCGCAACCTCGGCGGTGGCGAAATTTTGCATGCCTGCCCGCAGGAGAGTCTGGATAAGCCACTGCCCTGTATCGTCTTTTATCATGGCTTTACCTCGTCAAAACTGGTTTACAGCTACTTTGCAGTGGCGCTGGCCCAGGCGGGTTTCCGGGTGATTATGCCGGACGCGCCGGAGCATGGCGCGCGCTATCACGGTGATGAGACCGGGCGGATGCAGCGCTTCTGGCCGATCCTGCAGCAGAATTTCAGAGAGTTTCCCGCGCTGCGCGAGGCGATTATCGCCGAAGGCTGGCTGGAAGGAGAGCGACTGGCGGTGGCGGGGGCGTCGATGGGGGGAATGACGGCCCTGGGTATCATGACGCATCATCCCGAGCTGAACAGCGTCGCCTGCCTGATGGGGTCGGGTTATTTTCGTTCGCTGTCGCAAACCCTGTTTCCCTCGCCTGGCTTTGATGGCGACAGCCTCAGCGAGTGGGATGTCAGTCATCAGCTGGCGTCGCTCGCCCGGCGGCCGCTGCTGCTCTGGCATGGCGATGCCGACGACGTGGTGCCGCCGGCAGAGACCTTCCGGCTTGAGCAGGCGCTCAGGCAGGGCGATCTTGCCGCCAGGCTGACCTGCGTCTGGCAGAAAGGCGTCCGCCATCGCATCACCCCGGAGGCGCTGGCCACGACGGTCGCCTTTTTTCAGCAGCATCTTTAAACGCGGATCACGCTGACGCCCTGATCCTCAAGCTGCTTGAGGATCGCGGCATCGGCCTGTTTGCCGGTGATCACCACGTCAATTTGCCCGGCCTGGCTGAATAACATCCCGGCGCGCTCGCCGATCTTGCTGCTGTCGACCAGCACCGCCAGCTTGCCGACCACGCTGAGCATTTTCTGCTCGGCCATGGCGGTCAACATATCGGTTTTGTATAACCCCTCGGCGGTTAACCCCTTGCCGCTGGTGAACATCCAGTGCCCGGCATAGAGGCTGTTTTCGCTGCCGTGGGGGCTGAGGGTGATGGCGTGGCTGCGGTTGTACTGTCCGCCCATGATAATCACGCTGTCGTGTTCCTGGTCGATCAGGTAGTTGGCCAGCGGCAGATAGTTAGTGATGATCTGCACCGGTTTGCCGCACAGTTCACGCCCCAGCAGAAAGGCGGTGGAACCGCAGTTGATGACGATGCTCTCACCCGGGGCGATCAGCTGCGAAGCGGCGCGCGCAATACGCACTTTTTCATCCAGATTCTGCGCCTGGTGGATGTTCATCGGCGTCCAGCGGGGGCGCTGCTCGCTAATGGCTTCCGCGCCATTGCGTACCTTTTTCAGTTTGCCGCTTTCATCCAGCTTGTTGATATCACGTCGGGCCGTTGCGGGTGAGATCCCGAGCCGCGACATCACCTGCTCTACGGTAACAAACCCCGTTTGGGCGAGCAGATCCAGCAGAATTTGGTGCCTTTGCGCTTCCGTCATGAGCGAATCCGATTAAAAGTGAACGGCAAAGATGATATTTGAAATCATGTGAAAATACTAACCCTCAGGCGGGGTATTTCCGGCAGGCAGGGCCTGCCGGAGGCGGTTTACAGGAAGGATTTGAACGGCAGATCCGGCTCGATGGTGAAGCAGTCGTCGAAGCCGCGCGGGTAGTGATATTCGAAATTGTCTTTATCCAGCGGCCAGGTAAATTTGCCGCCGACCTGCCAGATAAACGGCTTGAAGCCGTACTTCAGACGATCTTTTTTCATCTCCCACAGGACGCGGATCTCCTGCGGATCGGCCTGAAAGTTCGACCAGATATCATGGTGGAACGGGATCACCACCTTCGCGTTGAGCGACTCTGCCATGCGCAGGATATCGGCGCTGGTCATTTTGTCGGTGATCCCGCGCGGGTTCTCGCCATACGAGCCGAGGGCGACGTCAATCTGATGCTCGTTGCCATGCTTCGCGTAGTAGTTGGAGTAGTGGGAATCGCCGCTGTGGTACAGGTTGCCGCCCGGTGTTTTAAACAGATAGTTGACCGCGCGCTGGTCCATCCCGTCCGGCAGCACGCCGGCGGCTTTTTGATCCGCTGGGAGGGTGATCAGCGCGGTACGGTCGAACGCATCGAGCGCGTGGATCTCAATGTCCTTAATTTTCACGACATCGCCGGGCTTCATGACGATACAGCGCGCTTTCGGCACGCCCCAGCCGATCCACATATCGACGCAGGTTTTCGGGCCGATAAATGGCACATCGGCCGGGCAGTTCTGCATGACGGCGGCGGCGACGTTGACGTCAATATGATCGTTGTGATCGTGGGTCGCAAGGACCGCGTCAATCTGGCGAATGGCGAACGGATCGAGCACGAACGGGGTGGTGCGCAGATTGGGCTGGAGCTTCTTCACCCCTGCCATCCGCTGCATCTGATGGCCGGTTTTCATCAGCGGATTGCCGTGGCTCTGCTTGCCGGTGCCGCACCAGAAATCGACGCAGACGTTGGCGCCGCCTTCGGATTTCAACCAGATGCCGGTACAGCCCAGCCACCACATGGCGAAGGTGCCGGGCGCAACCTGCTCCTGCTCAATCTCTTCATTCAGCCAGCTGCCCCATTCCGGAAAGGTGTTCAGGATCCAGGATTCACGGGTGATGGTCTGTACTTTACTCATCGCGGTCTTCCTTATGCATTTTCAAAAGTAATCAGTATTTGATTGGTTTTGATTTATGTTGTCACTGTACTTCCAGGATTGCAATCATGTTTTCCATTGGTTTTGCGAGCTGACGCGCATATTCTCCCGCCTTTTCCGCAGCTTACGCGCCTTTATTTAATTTTTATCTCTATGATTTGAAATGTTTATTTGCGTTTCGATATAAATGAATCGAAATAACCTGAACGAAGGAAAGGTTTATTGCGGTGTGCGTCACATTTAATCAAATTCAATCTTGTTGTGATTATTTTTGATTATTAGAGTGGGCGGCGAGAAATGCTGAACGTAAGGCGCGTTCAGCGCCTTCACCATCGGGAGTGTGTTATGGCAATCCTCTACAACATCTTTACCGTTTTCTTTAATCAGGTGATGACCAATGCCCCGCTGCTGTTGGGTATCGTGACCTGCCTGGGCTATATCCTGCTGCGTAAAAGCGTCAGCGTGATTATCAAAGGCACCATCAAAACCATTATCGGTTTCATGCTGTTACAAGCCGGCTCCGGCATCCTCACCAGCACCTTTAAACCGGTGGTGGCGAAAATGTCAGAGGTGTACGGCATTAACGGCGCCATCTCTGACACCTATGCCTCGATGATGGCGACCATCGACCGGATGGGCGAGGCCTATAGCTGGGTGGGCTACGCGGTGCTGCTGGCGCTGGCCCTGAACATCTGTTACGTCCTGCTGCGCCGGATTACCGGCATCCGCACCATCATGCTGACGGGCCATATCATGTTTCAGCAGGCGGGGCTGATTGCCGTCTCGTTGTTTATCTTCGGCTACTCCATGTGGACCACCATCATCTGCACGGCGGTGCTGGTGTCACTCTACTGGGGCATTACCTCCAATATGATGTACAAGCCTACTCAGCTGGTCACCGACGGCTGCGGCTTCTCTATCGGGCACCAGCAGCAGTTCGCCTCGTGGATAGCCTACAAAGTGGCGCCCTGGCTGGGGAAAAAAGAGGAGAGCGTCGAAGACCTCAAGCTGCCTGGCTGGCTGAACATCTTCCACGACAACATCGTTTCCACCGCGATTGTGATGACCGTCTTCTTCGGTGCGATCCTGCTCTCTTTCGGCATTGACGTGGTGCAGGCGATGGCGGGTAAAACCCACTGGACGGTCTATATCCTGCAGACCGGTTTCTCCTTCGCGGTGGCGATTTTCATCATCACTCAGGGCGTGCGGATGTTCGTCGCCGAGCTGTCCGAAGCCTTCAACGGTATCTCGCAGCGCCTGATCCCCGGGGCGGTGCTGGCGATCGACTGCGCCGCCATCTATAGCTTCGCGCCGAATGCGGTGGTGTGGGGCTTTATGTGGGGCACCATCGGTCAGCTGATTGCCGTCGGCATTCTGGTCGGCGTCGGCTCCCCGATTCTGATTATTCCAGGCTTCATTCCGATGTTCTTCTCCAACGCGACGATTGGCGTCTTTGCCAACCACTTTGGCGGCTGGCGCGCGGCGCTCAAGATCTGCCTGGTGATGGGCATGGTTGAAATTTTCGGTTGCGTATGGGCAGTGAAGCTCACTGGCATGAGCGCCTGGATGGGAATGGCGGACTGGTCGATTCTGGCACCGCCGATGATGCAGGGCTTCGCCTCCGTCGGACTGGCGTTTATGGCCGTCATCATCCTGATTGCACTGGCTTATATGTTCTTCGCCGGCCGCGCGCTGCGTGCCGAGGAAGACGCGGAAAAACAACTGGCAGAGGCCTCTGCCCAATAAGGAGTTCTGATTATGACCGTACGTATTCTGGCTGTGTGTGGTAACGGGCAAGGCAGTTCCATGATCATGAAAATGAAGGTGGACCAGTTCCTGACGCAATCCAACATCGACCACACGGTAAACAGCTGCGCGGTAGGTGAATACAAAAGCGAGCTGAACGGCGCGGATATCATCATCGCTTCAACCCATATCGCGGGGGAGATTACCGTCTCCGGTAATAAACATGTGGTGGGCGTGCGTAACATGCTTTCGCCGGCGGATTTCGGTCCCAAGCTGCTGGAGGTGATTAAAACTCACTTCCCGCAGGACGTGAAATAAGGAGCGGCCATGAAACTCCATGAATCGCTGGCGCAGAACCACTCCATCCGCCTGCAGGCGGAAGCGGAAACCTGGCAGGAGGCGATAAAAATCGGCGTCGATCTGCTGGTGGCCGCCGACGTCGTGGAACCGCGCTATTACCAGGCCATTCTCAACGGCGTGGCCGAGCACGGCCCCTATTTTGTGATTGCCCCCGGGCTGGCGATGCCGCATGGGCGGCCGGAAGAGGGCGTCAGGAAAACCGGTTTTGCGCTAGTGACCCTGAAAAAACCGCTGATTTTCAACCATGAAGATAACGACCCGGTCGACATTCTGATCACCATGGCGGCGGTTGACGCCACCACCCACCAGGAGGTGGGGATCATGCAGATCGTTAACCTGTTTGATGATGAAGCCAATTTCGACCGTTTACGCGCCTGCCGCAGCGAGCAGGAAGTGCTGGATTTAATTAAAAACGCCACCGCGGCGGCTGTTTAAAAGGAACACTATCATGTCATTACCTATGTTGCAGGTCGCACTGGACAACCAAACGCTGGCCAGCGCCTACGAGTCCACCCGTCTGATCGCCGAAGAGGTGGATATCATTGAAGTCGGCACTATCCTTTGCGTCGGGGAAGGCGTGCGCGCGGTGCGCGATCTGAAAGCGCTGTATCCGCATAAAATCGTGCTGGCGGACGCCAAAATCGCTGACGCTGGTAAGATCCTGTCGCGGATGTGTTTTGAAGCCAACGCCGACTGGGTCACGGTGATCTGCTGCGCCGATATCAACACCGCCAAAGGGGCGTTGGATGTCGCCAAAGAGTTCAACGGCGATGTGCAAATTGAGCTAACCGGCTTCTGGACCTGGGAGCAGGCGCAGGCATGGCGCGAGGCGGGCATTCAGCAGGTAGTTTACCACCGCAGCCGCGACGCGCAGGCGGCGGGCGTGGCGTGGAGCGAGGCGGATATCAGCGCGATTAAGCGTCTGTCCGATATGGGCTTCAAAGTGACCGTCACCGGCGGCCTGGCGCTGGAAGACCTGCCGCTGTTCGCCGGCATCCCCATCCACGTCTTTATTGCCGGGCGTAGCATCCGCGATGCCGCTTCGCCGGTGGAAGCGGCGCGCCAGTTTAAACGCTCTATCGCCCAGCTGTGGGGTTAAGGAGCGGCTATGTTGGCGAAACAAATTCCGCTTGGCATCTATGAAAAAGCACTCCCCGCCGGGGAGTGCTGGCTGGAGCGGCTGCAGCTGGCGAAAGCGCTGGACTTTGATTTTGTGGAAATGTCCCTCGATGAAACGGACGCTCGTCTTGCGCGGCTGGACTGGAGCCCGGAGCAGCGTCTGGCGCTTGTCAAGGCGGTGGCTGAAACCGGCGTCCGGGTGCCATCAATATGCCTGAGCGCCCATCGCCGTTTTCCTCTGGGTAGCGAAGACGACGCGGTGCGTCGTCAGGGGCTGGAAATCATGCGCAAAGCCATCCAGCTGGCGCAGGATGTCGGGATCCGGGTGATCCAGCTGGCAGGTTACGACGTCTATTACCAGCAGGCGAACGATGTGACGCGGCGTCGCTTTCGCGATGGTCTGAAAGAGAGCGTCGAGATGGCCAGCCGGGCCCAGGTAACCCTGGCGATGGAAATTATGGACTACCCGCTGATGAACTCGATCAGCAAAGCGCTGGGTTACGCCCATTACCTGAATAATCCATGGTTTCAGCTTTATCCTGACATCGGCAATCTGTCGGCGTGGGATAACGACGTCCAGATGGAGCTGCAGGCCGGCATGGGGCACATCGTGGCGGTGCACGTCAAAGATACCCGACCCGGCGTCTTTAAAAACGTGCCGTTCGGCGAAGGGGTCGTCGATTTTGAACGCTGCTTCGAAACCCTCAAACAGACCGGCTACTGCGGCCCGTATCTGATTGAGATGTGGAGCGAAACCAGCGCGGATCCGCTAGCGGAGGTGGCGAAGGCGCGCGACTGGGTGAAAGCGCGGATGGTCCGCGCCGGACTGATGGAGGCGGCGTAATGCAACAACTGAAACAGCAGGTGTTCGAGGCCAACAGGGATCTGCCCCGTTACGGCCTAGTGACCTTCACCTGGGGTAATGTCAGCGCGATTGACCGGCAGCGCGGGCTGGTGGTGATCAAACCCAGCGGCGTGGCCTACGACGCCATGACCGTCGATGACATGATGGTGGTCGATCTGCAGGGCAACGTGGTGGAAGGGCGCAGGCGTCCCTCCTCTGATACCGCTACCCATCTGGCGCTCTATCGCCGTTATCCCGGCCTTGGCGGGGTGGTGCATACCCATTCGACGCACGCTACCGCCTGGGCGCAGGCGGGGCTGGCGATCCCGGCGCTCGGCACCACCCATGCGGACTACTTTTTCAGTGATATCCCTTGCACCCGGGCGCTTAGCGCGCAGGAGGTGGATGAGGCCTACGAGCTGAACACCGGGAAGGTGATTATCGAAACGCTGGGCGAGGCAAACCCGTTGCATACGCCGGGGATCGTCGTCTATCAGCACGGGCCGTTCTCCTGGGGGAAAGACGCCCACGAGGCGGTGCACAACGCGGTGGTGATGGAAGAGGTGGCGCGCATGGCGTGGATTGCCTGCGGCATTAATCCGCGGCTGCAGCCGATTGACAGCTGGCTGATGGAAAAACATTTTCTGCGTAAACACGGGCCGAACGCCTACTACGGGCAGAAGTAAACGACGCGCTCCGGGGCTTTCACCGTCATGGTGAAGCAACTGGTCTGGCCCCGGAGCCGTTTTTTAGCCCTGACGATAAGCCGACGGCATAGCGCGCATGCCGATGAGCGTGACCACGCAAATTATCGCGCCAGCGTAAAACGTCGAAGCGGCGCCGAAGGTTTCCCACAGCACGCCTGCGCCGGTACTGGCCAGCAACAGCGCCAGGCCGCTCATCAGGTTGAACATACCGAACGCCGTGCCGCGTAGCGCCGGCGGCGCCGTATGGGCGACCATCGCCGCCAGTAGCCCCTGGGTCATCCCCATATGAATTCCCCACAGCGCGACCCCGACCAGCAGCGTGCTCCAGTGGGCGCTGAGGGCCAGCACGATATCGGCGAGGATCAGCACCAGCAGTCCCCACTGCAGCAGTTTGCTGTGGCTCATGCTGTCAGAGAGCTTGCCGAACGGGTAGGCCGTAACGCTGTAGACCAGGTTCATCGCCACCATTACCAGCGGAATGGTAAACAGCGGGATCTCCATCTGCTGGGCGCGCAGCACCAGAAAGGCTTCGCTGAAGCGGGCGAGGGTGAAGATGCTGCCGATGGCGACCACCCACCAGTAGGCGGCGGAGAGCTTTTGCAGATTTTCGCGCTTCAGCGGATTACTGCGTTTATGGTCGATGGCGGATTTTGGCTCCTGCAGGCCAAAACCCAGCAGGAGAATAGAGAGCACGGCGGGAATAACCGCCACCCAGAATATAGCGTGAAAATCGTTGGCCCAGATAAACATCAGCAGCACCGCCAGCAGCGGGCCGAGAAAGGCGCCAACGGTATCCAGCGCCTGACGTAGCCCGTAGGCGGCGCCGCGGATCTCCGGTGGGGTGACGTCGGCGACCAGCGCGTCGCGCGGCACGCCGCGAATGCCTTTGCCTACGCGGTCGATCATGCGGGCGCTAAACACCACGCCGGCGGTCGGGGCGATGGCAAACAGCGGCTTGCTGAGCGCGCCCAGGCCGTAGCCCAGCAGCGCCAGCCCTTTGCGCTTACCGACGTAGTCGCTGATCGCGCCGGAGAAGATTTTCAGGATCAGGGCGGTGGCTTCCGCCAGCCCCTCGATAAGACCGATGATAATCACGCTGGCGCCGAGGGTGGTGGCCATAAACAGCGGTAAGAGACTGTGGATCATCTCGGACGACACATCCATCAGCAGGCTGACGCCGCCGAGTACCCAAACGCCTTTGGGGATGCGGCCTAAGGTGGCGAAACGCGGAACCATCAATCACTCCTGAATATCAAATGGCGAGTGGCTGATTAAATCAGGTTGCGATGACGCTGATAAGTTGGTTTATAAAATAATTCTCAATTGCGTTTAGCCGCTGGCCTTGCTTCGCCCCTCGCGAGGAGAGGCGAAGAATTGACTTGGCGTTAGCGGTAAATCACCGCGCTGGCGCGAAGCGGGCCGTTGGTTTCGGGTTCGTGCATCAGGATGGGCTGAAAATATTTCGCCCCCTGCGCATCGCTCAGCTGGCTAAGGGCCTGTTCGGCCTCGTGCTCAGTGGCCATATTGTGATTGATATAGATAACGCCGAGGCTCTGCACATCGTCCATGTTGCGGGCCTGTCGTTCGGTGATTTGGATAGCTGCCAACGCGTTGGCGCTGAAGAAAAGCGCAGCCATCATGGCGATGATTTTCAGTTTCATATACTACGCTCCTGACTGACAGTCCTGACGCTGACTCGGGGCTCTCCTGTGGTCATTGGGTTTCTGATTTAAGTGTAATCGCTGATTGAACGGCGTATCGCGACCTTTTCTGATGCAGTTGTTCAAAAAAATGCCGCTTCCTTTGCTGGTTAATTTTAAATCACCCACTTAGCGCCACTTGGCGCTTAGTGCGAATTATTTGTGCAAATGCGCTTGTGTTCCTGGGGGGCCGCCATTAGAATGACGCGTCAATTTTTCAGCCGCCCTTTAACACGTTCCTTGCCTCCATGGGCCGCGGCTGACCCAGACAGGAGGCTGAATAATCCGTAAGGAGCAATTCGATGCGTCATTACGAAATCGTTTTTATGGTCCATCCTGACCAGAGCGAACAGGTTCCGGGCATGATCGAACGTTACACTGGTGCAATCACTGCAGCAGCAGGTACGATCCACCGTCTGGAAGACTGGGGCCGCCGTCAGCTGGCTTATCCGATCAACAAACTGCACAAAGCTCACTACGTTCTGCTGAACGTTGAAGCGCCGCAGGAAGCGATCGATGAGCTGGAAACTAACTTCCGCTTCAACGACGCCGTTATCCGCAGCATGGTAATGCGTACTAAGCACGCTGTTACCGAAGCATCTCCGATGGTTAAAGCGAAAGACGAGCGCCGTGAGCGTCGCGAAGATTTCGCCAACGAAACCGCAGATGATTCTGAAGCTGGGGATTCTGAAGAGTAATCCTGATGACCAACCGTCTGGAGCTGTCCGGCATTATTTGCAGGACTCCACTTCGTAAGGTCAGCCCGTCAGGAATTCCTCACTGCCAGTTCGTGCTTGAGCATCGTTCAGTGCAGGAGGAAGCCGGTTTTCACCGGCAGGCATGGTGTCAGATGCCCGTTATTATTAGCGGTCACGAGAACCAGGCCATTACTCACAGTATAACGGTCGGTAGCGCAGTAACCGTTCGAGGGTTCATCTCTTGCCATAAGGCAAAGAACGGCTTGAGCAAAATGGTTCTGCATGCCGAGCAGATTGAATTGATAGATTCTGGAGACTAGCCATATGGCACGTTATTTCCGTCGTCGCAAGTTCTGCCGTTTCACCGCGGAAGGCGTTCAAGAGATCGACTATAAAGATATCGCTACGCTGAAAAACTACATCACCGAAAGCGGTAAGATTGTCCCGAGCCGTATCACCGGTACCCGTGCAAAATACCAGCGTCAGCTGGCTCGCGCTATCAAACGCGCTCGCTACCTGTCCCTGCTGCCGTACACTGATCGTCATCAGTAATCGGTCACGGTCCATTAATACGACTTTGAGAGGATAAGGTAATGCAAGTTATTCTGCTTGATAAAGTAGCAAACCTGGGTAGCCTGGGTGATCAGGTTAACGTTAAAGCGGGCTATGCTCGTAACTTCCTGGTCCCGCAGGGTAAAGCTGTTCCTGCTACCAAGAAAAACGTTGAATTCTTCGAAGCACGTCGCGCTGAACTGGAAGCCAAACTGGCTGACGTTCTGGCAGCTGCTGAAGCTCGTGCTGCGCAGATCAACGCCCTGGAATCCGTAACCATCGCGTCTAAAGCTGGCGACGAAGGTAAACTGTTCGGTTCCATCGGTACTCGCGACATCGCTGACGCTGTCACTGCAGCAGGCGTTAAAGTTGCTAAGAGCGAAGTTCGCCTGCCGAACGGCGTTCTGCGTAACGTTGGCGAGCACGAAGTGGACTTCCAGGTTCACAGCGAAGTATTCGCTAAAGTTATCATCAACGTGGTTGCTGAGTAATCGGCCTCTGACGTTCTGGTAACAACAAATCGCCGGCCTTGTGCCGGCGTTTTGCTTTTTAGCGCCTTTCATTTTGCGGCGGCGTAACGCTCGCTGTCGTCTTCGCTGCTAGCGCGCACGCACAAAGCTGCCGTTCGACTGGCGGGTAAACAGCACCTGCTGGCCGTTGCCGGTATCAATAGTGAGCCCGGTGACCACGCCGTTGGCGTTCTGCCGAATCTGCACCGTCTGTCCGCTCTGCAACGTGCTTAATGGTTTACCTGCGCCTTCAACCTGCGCCATGGCGTAAACGTCGGTGGCCGGCAGCCCATGATCGCGGAACAGCTGGGCCAGGGTTTTGCCTGACTCGATGCGATAGGTCCGCCATTGCTGCTCAATGCCCGGCGCGGACTGCTGCGATGAGGATTGATAGGGCTGGGAGGCGGCGGGCTGCTGCGTCTGCGCCTGATCCGGCTGCTCATCCTGAATCGGCTCCGGGGCGACCGGCGCCATCTGGTCGGCATCGCTCACGGTAGGCGTATTGGTGATCGGCGGCAGCGGAACGGCCTGATTGCCGCCAGCTTGCGGTTGGGACTGCGACTGCAGATTCAGGTTTGCTTCACGGCTGGTGGACGCCGGGTTTTGGCTATCGTCTGAGGGAAGCAGAATGCCAATAATCACCAACAGGAAGCCAGCGATAATTCCCCGGCGGTGCATCGGGGGCAGTGGGTCCAGGAGGCGAAAATGATCCGGGGCGTGCCAGATTTTCGCCAGGGTAGATGTCAGTTCAAAGCGCCCGGGCATGGCTTTCCTCCTGCTCCGCATATTTTTATCCTGCCTATGAGTATAGATGGCTAACGTCCTGATGACCGGAACAAAGTGAAGTTAACCTGATGCCGCCTATTGTTTCTTTTTCGCTGAGATTTGTCATCATCCGCCGACAAAGTTTTACCCATTTCGCTATGGCTGTTATGCTTCCGGACGCTTTTCTCTTGATGTTTATCACCCAAAAAAGGAACAAAGATGGCAACCCCAACTTTTGACACTATCGAAGCGCAGGCAAGTTACGGTATCGGCTTGCAGGTTGGACAACAGCTGAGCGAATCCGGCCTGCAGGGGCTGCTGCCGGAAGCGTTGGTGGCGGGTATCGCCGATGCGCTGGAAGGTAACCAGCCGCAGGTGCCGGTAGAAGCCGTCCACCGTGCGCTGCGTGAAATCCACGAGCGCGCCGACGCCGTGCGTCGCGAGCGTTTCCAGGCGATGGCCGCTGACGGCCAGAAATACCTTGATGAAAACCGCGAGAAAGAGGGTGTGAACAGCACCGAGTCCGGTCTGCAGTTCCGCGTGCTGACCCAGGGCGAAGGCCCGATCCCGGCCCGTACCGACCGCGTACGCGTGCACTACACCGGTAAACTGATCGACGGCACCGTCTTCGACAGCTCCGTCGCCCGCGGCGAACCGGCAGAGTTCCCGGTGACCGGCGTAATCGGCGGCTGGATTGAAGCGCTGACCCTGATGCCGGTAGGTTCCAAATGGGAACTGACCATCCCGCACAACCTCGCCTACGGCGAGCGCGGCGCTGGCGCGTCGATTCCTCCGTTCAGCACTCTGATCTTCGAAGTTGAACTGCTGGATATTATCTAAACAGCAGAGGCTTCCTCTTCCCCGGCGGCGGGGGAAGCCACAAAAATAGCGTAAAATCCTTAAGTTAAAAATTAATTGGAATTATGTTTTGCATTCATCGCGTATGGGTGTATTTTTGTGAGCTATTTCGCTTTAGATGAGTGATATAACACTCACTTTAAACATAAAATTAACATTATATCTAAATCATAGTATTCATCCCTCCGATTCTTACCTAATATCGACTAGCCCTTGCTGGGGTTAATGACAGACGACAGGCCATCAGAGCCTGAACAACACAGACAGGTACAACAGGAAGAAATCACATGGTAGATCAGGTTAAAGTCGCTGCTGTCGAGCAGGAGCCGACTGAACAATCGCTACGGCGAAATCTCACAAACCGACATATTCAGCTGATTGCAATTGGCGGGGCGATCGGCACTGGATTATTTATGGGTTCTGGCAAAACCATCAGCCTTGCCGGGCCATCCATTATTTTTGTTTATATGATTATCGGTTTTATGCTGTTTTTCGTTATGCGAGCCATGGGCGAATTACTGCTGTCGAACCTCGAATATAAATCCTTCAGCGACTTCGCGGCCGATCTGCTGGGCCCCTGGGCGGGCTACTTTACCGGCTGGACCTATTGGTTCTGCTGGGTGGTGACGGGGATGGCGGACGTGGTGGCGATCACTGCCTACGCGCAGTTCTGGTTTCCCGGACTCTCCGACTGGGTCGCGTCGCTGGCGGTGATCCTGCTGCTGCTGGGCCTGAACCTTGCCACCGTCAAAATGTTTGGCGAAATGGAGTTCTGGTTCGCGATGATCAAAATCGTCGCCATCGTGGCGCTGATCGTGGTCGGCCTGGTGATGGTCATGATGCATTTCAAATCGCCGACCGGCGTCGAAGCCTCTTTCGCGCATCTGTGGAATGACGGCGGCTGGTTCCCGAAAGGGCTGAGCGGCTTCTTCGCCGGCTTCCAGATTGCGGTATTCGCCTTCGTGGGGATTGAGCTGGTCGGTACCACCGCGGCCGAAACCAAAGACCCGGAAAAATCCCTGCCGCGGGCGATTAACTCCATCCCGCTGCGTATCATTATGTTCTACGTCTTCGCGCTGATTGTGATTATGTCGGTGACGCCGTGGAGCTCCGTGGTGCCGAGCAAGAGCCCGTTCGTCGAGCTGTTCGTGCTGGTCGGTCTGCCGGCGGCGGCGAGCCTGATTAACTTCGTGGTGCTGACTTCCGCAGCCTCATCGGCCAACAGCGGTGTCTTCTCCACCAGCCGTATGCTATTCGGTCTGGCGCAGGATGGTCAGGCGCCGAAGATGTTCGCCAAGCTGTCGAAGCGTGCGGTGCCGGCGAAGGGCTTAACCTTCTCCTGCATGTGCCTGCTGGGCGGTGTGGTGATGCTGATGGTCAACCCGAGCGTGATCGCCGCGTTCACCATGATCACCACGGTGTCGGCGATCCTGTTCATGTTCGTCTGGACCATCATCCTTTGCTCTTATCTGGTCTACCGTAAAAAGCGTCCGCAGCTGCACGAGAAGTCCAAATATAAGATGCCGCTGGGCAAATTAATGTGCTGGGTGTGCATGGCCTTCTTCGTCTTCGTACTGGTGCTGTTGACCCTCGAAGATGACACCCGTGAAGCGCTGATGGTCACCCCGCTGTGGTTCGTTCTGCTGGGTGCGGGCTGGCTGTTTGCCGGCAAAAAGCGTCTGGCGAAATAAAAGAGCATTTTAACGTTGCTTGCAACGGACCGTCATAAAAAAGGCCACCCGGAGTGGCCAAATAAGACGGACAATGTCGAGGGCGCCTGCGGGCGCCTTTTTCGTTATTCTCCTGCGAGGGCACGCGGGAACAGCACGTTATTTTCCAGGCTGATGTGCTCCATCAGATCGTCAATCATCTCGTTGATACCGTTATACATCGCTTTCCAGGTGGTGCACGCTTCCGGCGGCGGCGTCACGTTATGGGTGATATGTTTGATCACCTCCAGCAGTTCACCCGCTTCGTCATGCTCGCTTTCCATCACGCTGATGGGGCCCCCGGCCTGGGCGCCCATCCCCTGTTTGATCATCGGGAACAGGATTTGCTCCTCTTTCATCATGTGGCTGGAGAGCTCCTGCTGCAGCATGGTCAGGTACTTCGTCAGCCCTTTCGGCACGTTCGGTTTATCGGCATGGACCCGTTCCACCTTGGTGGCCTGCAGGATCAGCTCCGGCAGCTGTTCGCGGTGCCGATCATGATAGCGAACTATGATATGGTCGATAATCTCCGCGAGAGGCGCCGCGCGCCAGTCGTGGGTGACGGGCTGCTCGGCCAGTTTCGCCAGCTCGGCTTCGATCACCGCGACATCCAGCGCTTTACGCGATGCGGCGCGCGCCAGCGTCTGTTTGCCGCCGCAGCAGTAGTCCATATCGTATTGACGGAACAGGGCGGAGGCGCGGGGGATGGACAGCGCCAGCTCGCCTAAAGGTTGGTCACGGAAAGCCATAGCAGTTACCTCGTCATCAGGAATATAAGATGCATTTTAAATGCATCTTTATGGCGAGGGAATACCCCTTAAGAGGGCCCAGCTACTTTTTTTCGTGCGTCAGCGGTTGCAACGTCGGTTTGTCCGGCCTGGCGCGTACGGCGGAGACCACGCCGAGCACCAGCAGCAGGATACCGCTCAGGGTCAGCAGCGGTGGTAAACTTTGCCGCAACAGAAAGGTATACAGTAGCCCGGCCAGGGTTTCGAAAACGATAAGCGGCCCGAGAATCACCGTCGGCAACCGTTGACTGGCAATATTCCAGCACAGCGCGCCGACCCATGAGCAGAGCACCGCGATGGCCAGCATCAGCGTAATGAACACCGCCGGGCGCGGGCCGAAGGGCAGGGGGAACCCGGCCTGCTGACCGTGCAGCCAGGCGCAGGCGGCGAGATAACCGGCCAGCGAAACCGGAAGCGTCACCAGCGCCTGAGCGGTAGCCCACATCATCGGCGGTTGATGCGGATTCTCCCGCAGCCAGCGGGCGTTGCGCAGCGCATACCAGGCCCAGCAGACCACCGACCCCAGCGCCAGCGCGATGCCGGATCCGTAGCGCCACGGGCTAAAATCAGGCAGCCCCTGGCGCAGTTCCGCGACGTTAACGCAGATCAGGCCGACGGCGATGCAGACCAGCGCCGGAAACAGGCGCCGCCACGGCAGCTTTCCGTCGCGCTGGCTGTAGAGCAGATTGGCGAAGACCGGCAATACCACCGGCAGCGTGCCGATAATCATGGTGGAGACCGGCGCCCCGGTGCGCTGAATGGCGCTGGCCAGACAGACGTAATAGATAAGATTTCCCATCATCGTCAGACCCAGCGCGGTCCACCAGTCGTTCCGGCTCAGTTGGCGCAAACGCGCGCGCCCGAGCCATGCCAGCGGCAGGGCGATCAGACCCAGCGCCAGATAGCGTCCCATCGACTGGAGCATCGCCGGATACTCGGGCACCAGCAAAGGCCCGACAAAGATTAATCCCCACATCAGCCCCGCCAGCAGGGCGTACAACACACCACTAATCATCATTGCATCCATTGTCATCACTGTTGTCTGCAGTGTAGAAGGAGGGCGGGCGGGAATATTGTATGAGATTGCGCATCAGCGCCTGGCGACCTGCTTCTGATAGCGTACCGGCGTAATGCCGTAACGCTGGGTGAAGGCGCGGGTCAGGTGAGACTGGTCGGTAAGGCCGACGGCTATCGCCACTTCGGCGGCGGGCATGCCGTGGGTGAGAAACGCCTTGGCGCGCCACAGGCGGATGGCCATCAACATCTGATGGGGCGTCACATGATAGTGGGCTTTAAACTGGCGCTGAAAGTGGTACGGGCTAAGCGCCGCCACCTGAGCCAGCTCGTCGAGGGTGATGGGGCGCATATAGTTATCGTGCAGGTAGTCGCGCACGCGGTCGAAGCGATGTCCTGTCTCGCCCTGCGCCGAGGCATGGTGGGCCAGAGGGCGGAAGGTGTCGATGAGGTCGAGCAGCATTCCCTGCTGGGCCAGCGCATCGTCGCTGTGCCACAGGCCATATATTAGCTGGCCAATCCGCCGGGACCGCAGGGGATCCTCGCGGACCACCTCGCTGAACCACCAGTCGCGCACCCCGGTGATGGCCTCCAGACGGTCCGGCTCCAGATAAATCATCCGGTAGCGCCAGCCGTCGGCGGTTTCCGCTTCGCCGGTGTGCAGCTCGTCGGGATTCATGGTGACAATAGCGTTGGCGGCGGCGATATGCTGGCTGCCACGGTAGCGAAAGCGCTCGGCGCCTTGCTCAATCACGCCGATGCCGAAGGCTTCGTGAGTATGGGGTTCAAAGGCGTAGCGGGAGATATGGGCGTGGTAAAGCTCCACCCCGGGCAGCTGTTCGAGATGGCGAAAGCGCGCACGATCTTTTTCATCACTAAATTGGGGTGGTACGCCCTGCATGCCTGCCTCCCGACGGTTGATCTCTTCAATATGAGAGAGGAACCGCCGGGACGCAACCGCAAAAGCTGAGAGGGGCGGTTACAGCATGCCTTTCACGCTTTCGGCAAGGGAAGTGGTCGGACGGCCGATCAATGTACTCAGGGTGTGGCTGTCGTCAAACAGCCCGCCTTTCGAGGCGCCGACGTCGGAGTCCGCCAGCATATCCGCCAGACCCGCCGGCAGGCCGACGCTTTTCAGCGCGGCGGCGAAGTCGGCTTCGCTGAGGTTCTGATAGACCACGTTTTTCCCGCTGTGCGTGCTCAGCTCGGCAGCCAGGTCGCTCAGCGTCCAGGCGTTATCGCCCGCCAGTTCGTAAACTTTCCCTGCATGGCCTTCACCGGCGATAACGCGGGCGGCCGCGGCGGCATAATCCGCGCGGGTAGCGGAGGCAATTTTACCTTCGCCGGCGGCGCCGATAAACACGCCGTGCTCCAGCGCCGGCGGCGCGCTGGCCAGATAGTTTTCGGTATACCAGCCATTGCGCAGCAGGGCGTAAGCGATGCCAGAGTCGGCCAGCATCTGCTCGGTTTCAATATGCTCTGCGGCCAGGCCCAGCGGCGAAGTGTCGGCGTGCAGCAGGCTGGTATAGGCGATGAATGTCACCCCAGCGGCTTTGGCGGCGTTGATGACGTTACGGTGCTGTACGGCACGCTGGCCGACTTCGCTGGAGGAGATTAACAGCAGTTTATTCACGCCCTGCAGCGCGGCGGTCAATGCCGCTTCGTCGCTATAGTCGGCCTGGCGGACGACGACGCCCTGCTGGCTGAGCGCCTGGGCTTTGGCCGGGTTGCGGACAATCGCCACAATCTGGCTGGCAGGAACGGTTTTAAGCAGGTCTTGCAGAACGTAGTGGCCAAGCTGGCCGGTGGCACCGGTAAGGGCGATCATGGGGCTTCTCCTTCGTGTTTATTGGCAGTTGTGGTAAGCTAACACCTTAACTAACTTTTAGTAAGTACGTACAAAAAGGTAAGTATGAAAATGGCCGAACCGACGCTGAGCGATAAACTGCGCAACGGCAATCTGTTTGCGGAACAGTGCCCGTCGCGCGATGTGCTTAAACATGTCACCAGCCGCTGGGGCGTGTTGATTCTGGTGGCGCTGCGCGAGGGGACCCATCGCTTCAGCGATCTGCGGCGCAAAATGGGCGGGGTCAGCGAAAAGATGCTGGCGCAGTCGCTGCAGGCCCTGGAGCAGGATGGTTTTATCGACCGCGTCTCTTATCCGGTGGTGCCGCCGCACGTTGAATATAGCCTGACGCCGCTCGGTCTGCAGGTGAGCGATAAGGTGGCCGCCCTGGCGGACTGGATCGAGGTTAATCTGCCCGCGGTGCTGGCGAGCCACGGGGAGTGAAAATGTATCACTCCCTGTAGCCCCGCCACCGGGGAGATGTACCCGGATAGCGGCTGGCGCCTTATCCGGGCTACCCGTCAGCTCCGGTTTGTAGCCCCGGTAAGCGCAGCGCCACCGGGGAACAGGCATTACTGACTCAAATCCAGCTGATAAATGGCGAAGCCGATATCATCGGCGGCCACCTGGCGCATCGGATACTGGGCTTTCTCTTTGATAAACGCCGCGGCTTTGTCGCCAGGCGAGGTCTCAAAACGAATATCCAGCGGTGTCTTACTGTGGATCGGCGCCAGGCGCCAGTTGTTATCCGCCGCCGGATGGATCGCGCCATCCTTCTTCGATTGCGCGCCAATCCACGCCGCCAGCACCGAACGGTTTTCATCCGGTGAGGCAAAGGCGATATGGCTTTCGCCGGTGCCGGCGAATTTACCGCCATAAGCGCGATAGTTATTGGTGGCGACCAGGAAAGTGGCCTGCGGATCGACCGGTTTGCCATTGAAGGTCAGGCCCTTGATGCGCTCTGCCTGCGGATGGATCATCTGGCACTCGCCGTCGTAGCGGGCCGGCTGGCTGACGTCGATCTGGTAGTTCACCCCGTCAATCACGTCGAAGTTATAGGTGCGGAAGCCGTCCCAGTTGATCAGCGACTGCGGCTTGCTGCTGGCCGGGTCTATCTGGTTAAACTGCCCGGCGGAGCACTCCAGCCACTCCTTGACCTCCCTCCCGCTGACCTTCATCACCACCAGGGTGTTGGGGTAGAGATAGAGGTCGGCGGCGTTGCGGAAGGTGAGCTGGCCTTTTTCCACTTCCACGAAGCTCGCCGGATCGTTTTTACGCCCGCCGACTTTAAACGGCGCGGCGGCGGAGAGCACCGGCAGTTTCGCCAGGTCCGGGTCGCCCTGAATGTAGTGTTCGACGTAGGCTTTTTGCGCCATGTTGACCACCTGCACCGTCGGGTCGTCCTGCACCAGCGCCAGATAGCTGTACATGTTGTCGGCGGACTTGCCGATCGGCTGACTGACGAACTCGCGAGTGGCGTCGTGATCGGCTTTCAGCACCGCCACCAGCTTGCCGTCTTCCGCCGCCAGCGATTTCTTCGCCACCGCGTCGTAGATTGGCCGCGCTTCCGCTTTACTCTGAGTCACCTGCCATTTTCCGCTGTCGTTGTTCAGCACCAGATCGACCACCCCGAGGTGATCGCCCCACATTCCCGGCATTACCGCCGGCACGCCGTTCAGCGTCCCTCTGGCGATATCCGCGCCTTTAATGTTGGCGAAGTCTTTGCCGGGGAACACCGCGTGGGCGTGGCCGAACATGATGGCGTCAACGCCGGGCACCTGGCTTAAGTAGTAGACCGAGTTCTCGGCCATCGCCTGATACGGGTCGGCGGAGAGGCCGGAGTGCGCGACCACTACGACCACGTCAGCGCCTTTCGCCCGCATCTCCGGGATATATTTGCGCGCGGTTTCGGTAATGTCGTTGACCGTCACTTTGCCGCTAAGATTGGCTTTATCCCAGGTCATGATCTGCGGCGGCACAAAGCCGATATAGCCGATGCGCAGGGTGTGGGATTGACCGTCGCTGTCCTGAACCGGGGTATCCTGAATCAGGTAGGGGGTGAACAGCGGTTTGCCGGTTTTGGCATCGATGATATTGGCGTTCACGTAGGGGAATTTCGCCCCCGCCAGCGCTTTGTGCAGGAAGTCGAGGCCGTAGTTGAATTCATGGTTGCCCAGGTTGCCGACGGCATAATTCAGGGTGTTCATCGCCTTATACACCGGATGAACATCGCCCTCTTTCAGCCCCCTGGCGGCCATGTAGTCGCCCAGCGGGCTCCCCTGGATCACATCCCCGTTATCTACCAGTACGCTGTTTTTCGCTTCTGCCCGCGCCTGTTCGATCAGGG
This sequence comes from Klebsiella sp. GB_Kp056, assembly GCF_040064755.1. Taxonomy (NCBI): domain Bacteria; kingdom Pseudomonadati; phylum Pseudomonadota; class Gammaproteobacteria; order Enterobacterales; family Enterobacteriaceae; genus Klebsiella; species Klebsiella sp. GB_Kp056. The sequence continues at coordinate 40,685 of NZ_JBEAJA010000065.1, forward strand.
TGGCGGTACGCACCAGGCCGAATTTCTCCGTGGCGGCATCTTTGTAATAGTCAAAGTCCATCATATTGCTGTGCAGATCGGTGGTTTCCATGATCCGCAGGTCGACCGTTGCGGCGCTGACGCTGGCGGCGATCAGCGTGGCCAGGAGCGTTGCGCTAAACTTAATCATCAGAGGCGTCCTTTTTTTATGAGCGATAGCACAGAAGAAAATGTATTTATATTCTGTTGCTTACAGAAATGTGAATCTTGCCAGAAAAGTGGGCAGCGAAACCGCCATCGTTATCACAGATAGCGGAACTTGCGGTGATGCGATATAAATAAAACAACGAGTTAACGCCACTGTAACCAGACGAGGTGGAGAATGTTAGAACAAGTATGTCAGCTTGCACGGAACGCGGGCGATGCCATCATGGAAGTTTACGATGGAAACCAACCGATCAACGTCGCCAGCAAGAAAGATGATTCTCCGGTCACGGCGGCGGATATCGCGGCGCATAAAGTCATTGTCAGCGGCCTGCAGGCGCTGGATGCCACCATTCCTGTTTTGTCGGAAGAGGACCCGCCGGCCTGGGAAGTGCGTCAGCACTGGCAGCGCTACTGGCTGGTCGACCCGCTGGACGGCACCAAAGAATTTATTAAGCGTAACGGCGAGTTCACCGTCAATATCGCGCTGATTGAAAACGGCAAGCCGACGCTGGGCGTGGTCTACGCGCCGGTGATGAAGGTGATGTACAGCGCGGAAAAAGGCAAAGCCTGGAAAGAAGAGTGCGGCGTGCGCAAGCAGATCCAGGTCCGCGATGCCCGTCCGCCGCTGGTGGTGATCAGCCGCTCCCATGGCAACGATCCGGAGCTGCAGGAGTACCTTGAGCAGCTGGGCGAGCACCAGACCACCTCTATCGGCTCCTCGCTGAAGTTCTGCCTGGTGGCGGAAGGTCAGGCCCAGCTCTATCCGCGCTTCGGGCCGACCAGCACCTGGGACACCGCCGCCGGCCATGCGGTCGCGGTCGCCGCCGGGGCGCATGTTCACGACTGGCAGGGGAAAACCCTCGACTACACGCCGCGTGAATCCTTCCTCAACCCCGGCTTCCGGGTCTCTATTTATTAAGCAGCTTACGCAGCAGGTCGATCACCTGCTGCACCTCCTGCTGGGTGAGCGCGCCGTCTTTGGCCCACTGTACGCGCCCGCTCTTATCCAGCACCACAATCGCGGAGCTCTTCTCGTCCAGCTGCCAGGCTTTCCGCACCAGCCCGTTGCTGTCGACGATAAATTGCGACCACGGGAAGAGCTGTTTATTACTCTCGATACTGTTGCGTACGAACATGCCGGTGCCCGGGATGGCATCGTCGGTATTGACAATGGTGGTGGTCTGATAGCGATCGTGTGGGAAGCTCGCCGCTTTAATCGCCTCGATCAGGTTGGCATTTTTCTCTTTTGCTGACGAGCGACCAGCGATGTGCTGGATGACTCGCACTTTTCCCACCAGCTGCGAGCTATTCCAGTTTTTATAGCTAAACTTATCATTATCCAGAATAAGTTCGCCCCGATCCGCGACGCCGACCGGCTCCACGCGCTGGCCGTCGACAAAGTTATGCGCTGAGGCCAGCAGCGGGAAGAGGAGTAACGAGGCGGCCAGTATGCTACGTAGGGTCATGCGGAATCCTTAATCATTTTTGTGCAGGTGATCCGACCACTTGGTCTCGTTTAATGATAAGTGCGATTGGCGACGATTACCCGCAATGAGGATGCCAGTTTGCGTGTTGACGCACAAATTAGTCGAAAAACGGCGACTTATACTTACTTCATCGTATGTCCGAAACGAAAATTCTGAATTATTGTCATCAAACGGTAAATAAACTTATACACACTGGGTCCCTCTGAGATTCTGGACTATAGTTTTAGGGCATTAAAATTTGCGCTCCCGATACGTGGGCTAACTGTGGCACCACAGGAGCGTAACCCTGGCAGGAGAGAAGAATGAAAATTTTCCAACGCTACAATCCGCTGCAAGTGGCGAAGTACGTGAAGATCCTGTTTCGTGGACGGTTGTACATCAAGGACGTTGGCGCATTTGAATTTGATAAGGGCAAAATCCTTATCCCGAAGGTCAAGGACAAGCTGCATCTGTCAGTGATGTCCGAAGTCAATCGTCAGGTGTTGCGTCTGCAAACTGAGATGGCATAACCTGACACGTAGCAGTACGTAGTAGGTAAAAGACGGCTCCCGATGGGGGCCGTTGATGTTTTCAGCCCTTCATCTCCGCATAGCGTTTGCGATACTCCCCCGGTGGAATGCCGTTATGTTTACGAAACAAGCGGGTGAAATAGACCGGATCGCTGTAACCCACCGATAAGGCAATCTTGTTAAGCGGGAGTGTGGTGCTCTGAATGAGCCACCTGGCGCGGTTGATGCGCTGAGCTTCCCGCCAGGCGTAAACCGTCTGCCCCAGCTCATTTTTGAAAAGGTGCGCCAGACGTGAAGGAGAGATAAATACCATCGCCGCCAGGGTCTCGATTTTTACCTCTTGCGCGATATGGGCGTTAAGGTAGTCGCAGACGGCGTTAATTCGCGGATCGTGGGCGTGGCGGTTGCTGATGGGCTGTTGCTGAAAACAGCGGAGGATCAACCTTTCCAGGGCGTTCATCGCCAGCGCTTCCGACAGCGGCGCGGAGGCCGAGTGGTGGCGTATCACTTCATGGAACAGATCGCGCAGGTGCTGGAGCTGGTCGGGGTCAGCAACGGTCGTTTTGCCGATGCCGTGTGTGGTTTGGTCCCATTTTAGCCAGTCTATCCAGTAGGGGCGGGGAATAAAGTAGATCCAGAGATGGTCCCAATACTCGCTGTGTTCGTCTCTGCCGTAATGATGAGGCACGCCGGGGGGAAACAGCAGCAGATCGTTTTCCCGACACAGAAGAAAGCCATCGCCCGCTTTCGCTCGCGCCTGGCCACGCAGGGTCAGATTGATGATGTAACCTTTCATCCCCTGCGGACGATTAATGTAGTAGTCCAGTTTGGAGCCGCGGGTTATCGGCGTGAAGCCCGCGACAACCCAGGCATTGAAGGTAAAGGTTTTCATCAATGGCGAGAAATTGAGTAGCTCATTGATATCAAGTTCCATTCTCTCTCCCACCTGAGCGTCGCAGCGTCATTACCTTTCGATGATAGTAAATTCCCATGCCCTGAGGCGCAACGGCTGGCCGCAGCGCACTGTTTCCCCGCTCAGCAGGTCGTTCCCCGCCGTTTCGCTACCGAAATCGAGCGTCTCGCCAGAGTAATTGAACAGGAAGTGGATGGTTTTCCCGGCGCGATTACGCATCTTTTTGACCACTAATGGGTAGCGATAGGCGGAAGTGCGCGAGCGCAATGCGAGATCGGCAGTGAGTACATCAAACAGCTGGCTAATCAATCGCTTCTGCGGCAGGAAGCCAACGTACATCGATCGTCCCCGGCCATAATCCGCTTCGGTGGCGGCCGCGTACTCGCCCCATGCCGGATGCTGATAGCGCAGCAGAGTGCGGGTCCCGGCATCGGGCGTCAGCAGCTCCATCCACAGCTCCGCCTGATTGTCGTTGCGGCAATCAATATCCGCGCAGCATGAGCTTACCGTTGTCCCTTCCGGCAGGGTGAACTGGCTGTAGCTGACGCCACAGCTCTGCCGCAGGATCCCAGGCTGCGCGCTGCGGCGCACTTTGACGTTTTCATCGCTAAAGCCCGATTTAAAGCCGATAAGCGCTCTGCCGCCCTCGGCGATATAGTGGTTGATACGCGCCAGCAGGCCATCATCGGCAGCGTACAGGCCGGGAACGATCAGCACCCGGTAGCGAGAGGTCTCCTCGTTGACGTCGTGGATGATATCGAGGCTGATATTGTGGTCATACAGCGCATCGTGGAAGCGGCGGAAAATATCGTTATAAATATTGCCCTTGGCGTCGCCGGGGCGGAACTGGTTAAGGGCGTCCATTGCCTCATTGCTTATCAGCAGCGCAACGTCGTTTTCGGCCTTCAGCTCCGCCAGCTGCGGCGACAGGCGGGCAAAGTCAGCCCCGATAGTGGTGGCCTCCTGCCAGGTCGGATTACGCGAGAAGTCGTGGCTGAGCAGCCCCTTCCAGTAGGTTTCGAAGGCGTTATGAATTGAATGCCAATGCCAGTAGGAGACCATGGCGGCGCCGGAGGCGATATGGCTGAACGCCTGCAGGCGCAGCTGCCCCGGGAAGGGAGTCCACTGGGCGAAACCCTGCGCCTGCGTTTCCAGCACGAAGTAGTTCTGGCCCGGCTTAAGCGAGCGGGTGATGGCGCCGCCGAAGGCGATTTCCCGCCCGGTCAGGTGCGCCTGGCTCGGGTGATAGATATCAACACCGGCGATATCCAGTGCCTGCGCTGCCGCAAAATGGTCGACCCGCGGCTGCACGCCGTAAGAGTAACCGCGCCATTCAAAATCGAAGTTGTGGGTGACGAACTGGTGCGGCTGGGCGTACTCGCGCACGATCTCCGCCTGCCAGGCCAGATACTCGGTGACCTGCTGGCGCTGATAACGGAAAAAGGCGCAGGCGAGGCTGGCGTTGATGGTATTTTCCACCGGCGGAAAATCCTGCCAGCGGTCAATGCGGTTGCTCCAGTAATCCAGACCGAAATCGTGATTTAGCTGCCGGAGGTCAGGATATTTCTCCTGCAGGCTGCGCACAAAGCCCTCCTGCATATAGCGGCCGATATTGTCGTAATGCTTGGTTTCGTTATCCAGTTGCCAGCCGATAATTGCCGGATGGTGCTGCACATGCGCCATCAGCGTGCGGATAATTTTTTCGGCATAGCGGCGAAAGGTCGGGTTGACGATATCCATGATCTGCCGTGGGCCATACTTTTGCTGCCCTGTGACGGTGGTGACCAGAATATCGGGATGTTTCGCCGCCAGCCAGGCCGGGACCGCGTAGGTCGGCGTCCCGACGATGACCGCGATGCCGGCCTCATGCATCGCCGCCAGCACCCGGTCGATATGGTAGAAATTGTACTGGCCCTCTTCGGGTTCCAGCGTACTCCATGTGGACTCGGCGATACGCACTACGTTAATGCCGGTTTCGCGCATTAAGGCAATATCCTTGGCCAGCCGATCTTCCGGCATATATTCATCGTAATACGCCACGCCATAAAATAACTGAGACATGCAGACTACCTCCTGACATTAATTCGCGGGCACAGGTTGTGAAGAGAACACGCGCGCTTTATCCAGCGTGATAAACGAAATGAGCGTGAAGCACAGGGCGATACTTCCCAGCACGATATAGCTGCTGGTAAAGCCCATTCTCTGGTACATATGGCCGATGCCGGTGGAGAGGAAAATAGAGCTAAAGCTTTTTGAAAACTGAAAACCAATTAAGTAAACCGTCGCAGAAAGCAGGGGGTTAAAGTTAGCGGTAATATATTTAAGCGCCGCGACGAGTAACACCGAGCTTTCAAATCCATGGAGAAGTTTAATCAGGCTGATGGATATCGGGCCAATAGCCCACGCGGAACCGATAATGCGCAAGCTCATAATCAGCCCGCAGTATAACAGCGCATTTTTGGGGCCGATTTTATTCACAAACCACGGCGCAAAGAACATGACGACGGCATCAAGGAAAATCTGTCCTGTCGTTAAATAACCGAAGACTTCTGCGCCCCGGGCTTTACTCTCAAAGAAGTGGCTGTAGTAGATAGCGAACTGCTGGTCATAGGTTTCATAGACCGCGCCCACGCCAATCACATAGAGCGCGAAGAACCAGAATTTTTTAATTTTCAGCAGCGAGGCGGCATCGCGGAGGGTGACCGGAGACGTTTTGCCAGACAGTAGCCCCTGCTGCTGATGGGTGCTGATCTGCATTTTCCAGACAATCACCAGCAGGCAGACACCTGCCGCGCTGGCCAGCCAGAAAATCATGTTCTGATCGATGCCGTAGAGCTTTCCTGCCGCAAAGGTGCCGATCGCGGCGCCGATGCCGCCGAACATCCTCGCCCGACCAAATTCGAAGCCGGAGGCGCGGCTGACCTTATCGATGTAGGCTTCGCAAATCCCGCAGCCTGCGCCGTAGGCCATGCCAATATAGAGGCCGCCAGCCAGTGCGCCGAGGAACACATTTATTTTTAACAGAGGCGCGAAGACATAGATCCAGTATGGGGCGAATAAGGTGATAATGATCGCCAGCATCCACATCAAATTCTTACGATACACCAGCTTATCCGATATAAAACCGAATAATGGCTGAACGCAGACGGCCACAATAGCGGTGAAAGAATAAACCAGACCGACGTCCGTGTAGTTAATACCGATGGTTTCCGTTAACCACAGTGATAAATAGGGGTAGCAGCATCCCCAGCCTATAAAGAAAAACAGGAAAAACAGACAGCTGATAAAGTAATTTTTATTCGACGTTATCATGGTAACCCTCGCTTCCTTTATTCAGGAATATGATCGTGTAGACGCGAGCAACGTTACCTTTTTGCGCACGGGGGAGTCATGAACGTTTCGCTATGGAGCAGTAATAATCTGCTATCGGCAGAGGGGCGTGAGCCGCTTCACATTCGGGCAATAAAAAGGGCGGATGATCATCCGCCCTTAAGAGAGAGAAAAGATGACGCTCAGGCGTTCTGGCTTTCCGCCGCTTCCGACTGCTTGGGCACCAGCACCGTTGGCTTGTTATCGATGCGGGTCACCAGCAGCTGGTCGATACGGTAGTTGTCGATATCCACGACCTCGAACTTATAGCCGGAGAACTTCACCGCGTCGGTGCGCTTGGGGATTTTACGCAGCATAAACATCATAAAGCCGCCGATGGTCTCGTAGTTCCCGGACTGCGGAAACTCGTCGATATCCAGCACGCGCATCACGTCATCAATCGGCGTACCGCCATCGATCAGCCACGAGTTTTCATCGCGAGCGACGATCTGCTCTTCCAGCCCCTGGCCGACGAGATCGCCCATCAAAGTCGTCATCACGTCGTTAAGGGTGATGATCCCGACCACCAGCGCATATTCATTCATGATCACCGCGAAGTCTTCCCCGGCGGTTTTGAAACTTTCCAGCGCTTCGGAGAGGGTCAGGGTATCCGGGACGATCAGCGTGTTGCGGATCTGCACGCCGCCGGTCAGCACCAGGCTCTGGTTCGCCAGCACGCGGTTCAGCAGATCTTTGGAATCGACGTAGCCGATAATATGGTCGATATCTTCATTACAGACGAGGAACTTCGAGTGCGGATGCTCGGCCACTTTATTCTTCAGGCTCTGCTCGTCTTCATGCAAATCAAACCAAATGACGCTTTCACGCGGGGTCATGGAGGAAGGAACGGTGCGGGACTCCAGCTCGAACACGTTCTCAATCAGCTCATGCTCCTGCTTGCGCAGCACCCCGGCCAGCGCGCCGGCCTCAACCACGGCATAGATATCGTCGGAGGTGATATCGTCTTTCCGCACCATCGGCAGTTTGAAGATGCGGAAGATCATATTAGCCATGCCGTTAAACAACCACACCAGCGGGCGGAAGACTAACAGGCAGAAGCGCATCGGGTTGATGATGCGCAGGGCCACGGTTTCGGGCGCAATCATACCGATGCGTTTCGGAGTCAGGTCAGCAAACAGGATGAACAAGCTGGTGACCAGGGTAAAAGAGATGATGAAGCTCAGCTGCTCGGAGAGCTCCGGTGACATATACCCGCTGAGCAGGCTATAAAACGCCGGGGAGAAGGCCGCGTCGCCCACGATACCGCCCAGAATGGCGACGGCGTTAAGGCCAATCTGCACAACGGTAAAGAAGGTGCCCGGGTTCTCCTGCATCTTCAGCACCCGCTGTGCGTTGACGTTGCCTTCATCGGCCAGCAGTTTCAGTTTGATTTTACGTGAGGCGGCCAGTGAGATTTCCGATATCGAAAAAAAGGCACTGACGGCTATCAGACAGAGTATTACTAAAATACTGTTTAACATATCTTTTCTGACCGTTGAGGTCAGATCCTCGGAAGGGAAGTTGATCGAACTAAAAGGAAGCTACTTGAACACCCGCCCACAGGCGCGGGCTGGCAATTTCAGAGGCTAGTATAGCGTAACAGTCGGTAAAATCGCCAGAGTATTGATTAATCATTGTTAATTACGCGGGTATCTCACCTCCGCACCTCATCGTAAAAGCGTACATATGATGATAAGAGAGTGAATAGTTATTTACAGCAGGAAGCGTGCTGATGATCTGGCGAGAGGTGAGGTCTACTCTGGTAATAGAGGGCGCGCATGGATCACAAAAATGCGCAGTGCCTGATGAAAAAACCTGAAAATTTGTGAGGACAATAGCAAGGATATTTTTAGCGGCTTGACCATTTATATTCGGAAATTGAATCATACCGGCCAATGAAAACGATATAGCAAACGTTCTCACATTAATTTTATAAATATATTAGTGCCGTCATATTATTTTCCGTTTCATTGAATAATGATCAATTTTAGGGATGAAATATGCATAAAAAAATCGGTTTTATCGTATGTTGCGCGCTTGGGATACCTACAGTCAGTCACGCCCTGACTTTTGATGTCAGAGGTGGATATCGGGCAGGGAGTCACTCCTACGAATCTCGCTATAAAGTCAGTCAGGGGTGGCAAAACGGCTGGTGGGCGAGTATGGAGATGGATAATAAAAACAATAAAAATAACCACCAGGGAAAAAATGGTACCGATAAAGCCGATGGGTCCCACTCCTTTGGCGACAGTACGGTCGATTACAATGAAATAGAGGTCAACTATAGTTGGCCATTCGCCGAAAAATGGACGTTGCAACCAGGCGGGATCTATCACTGGAGCAGCAAAGGTACCCAACTGCGGCCTTATCTGCGCGTTAATGTTAAATCCACGCCAGACCTCACCTTTGGCCTGCGTTACCGCTATGACTACAACACTTACGAAACGGTCAATAGCGCCGGCGAGTCGCATCGGGACAGCGTCAATCGCCTGGATATCTATGTTAACTATAAATTTAACGCGCAATGGAGCGCCTTATATCAAGGCACCGTTTATCGACACGTTAATGACGATTATAAATACAGGAATGACAAATCGTCGGCGACAGAAAATGCCTTTACGCTACGCTATAAATGGAATGACTGGTTCAGTCCCTATATCGAATATGATTATCTCGGGAAACAGGGTTACCATGACGGCCAAAATAAAATTTCAGAGTCCCGTTATCGAATTGGAATGACGTTTACGCTTTAATCTCACCCTGACGCGCAAGAAATAATATTGGTTGCTTCCCCTGGCCCAGTCACGCCTTTGGGCCAGGATTGCGCGCCGTTTAGCGATATGGTCGCGTGGAGGCGCGGGGGATCAGCGTGGGCAGAGAATAGCGCTGGGGATTTTCCGCGTGATTGCTTAGCAGCAGCTCAACGGCATGGCTGGCAAGCTGATCGAGGGGCGTTTTCACCGACGTTAAGGGTATCGGCAGGCGGCTGACCAAAGGAATGTCGTTATAGCCTACCAACGACACGTCGTTGCCAATCTGCAGGCCAAGCCGGTGCGCGGCGGCCATCACCCCGATAGCCAGGTCATCATTGACGGCGAAAATAGCGCTGGGGCGGGAAGGGCTATTCAGTATTTCATAACCGGCGTTTTCACCAGCCACAATGGTAAAGTCGGAATCTCGCCACCAGTGGGGATTCACCTCTGCCTGCGCTTCCTGCATGGCGCGCAGGAAACCTTTTTGCCGGTTTAACGTACTCGATGAGAAATTCGGGCCGGCAATGATGCCGATTTCCCGGTGGCCTAAATCCAGTAAGTGGCGGGTCGCCAGATAGCCCCCCAGTTCGTCATCACCCACCGCTGACGGGCTAATGCCGTCGGTCCTTAATGCTAAAACATGGTTGATCTGTTTTTCCCGCAGCTGCTGGGGCAGGCGGTCACCCAGCCGACAAGTGGAAAGGATCAGGCCGTCCACCCGACGATCAAGCAGAGATTGCGTGGCTCGCTCTTCGGTTTCCGGATCGTTGCCGCAGGTTGCTACCACCGTGAAATAACCCTGACGCGCGGCGGCCTGAGAGACCGCTTCATAGAACATCGCCGTGACGGTATCGGTCAATCTCGGGACCAGAACGCCTATCGTGCCCGTATCGCCACGGCGCAAACTGGACGCCACGTAGTCTCGTCGATAGCCCAACTGCTTCGCCGCTTCACGTATTTTCTCAGCGGAGGGGCTACGGGATGGGGGAAGGCGTTCATCCAGCACGCGCGAAACAGTTGAAACACTCACACCTGCGGCGCGGGCCACATCCTGCATCGTGATTGTTCTTCCGTTTTGTTCTGAAGATGACTGATTTCCCATGGCCCATTCCCTGTTTAAATTCAGCTGAGATTGTATTCGTAGTTATTTCTTCCACGCAACTTAATTGGCGCGAGCGGTGGTAAGTAACAATGTGGGAAATAGATCACGTAATGCAGATTGATAAACATTTAAGCCGCTCATTTTTGTGATTCCAACTGCATTTATTAGCAGAGTCCCCTTGATCTTGGGAGGTAAAGGGAAGACATTTCAATTGACTTGCAATCGTTCCTGCAATCGATTTCAAGAAAGAAGGTTTATCATCTTTATCTATTGAGATTTGAAAGGAGTTAACATGAAAGCACTTGATTTGCGTGGTATTGTTCCAGCCCCCGTTACCCCTTTTACCCGTGATGGCCGCGTTGATCATCAAGCGATCAAACGCTTAGGTTCCTGGCTTGGCAGCGTGAAAGGGGTGAAAGGCCTGGTGGTGCTGGGACACGCCGGGGAAGGTACCTTCCTGACTCAGCAGGAGCAGGCCGACGTCATCCGTAGTTTTGTTGACTCGACCGATGGCCGTGTGCCAGTGATCGCCGGTATTACTGGCGAAGGGACAGAAGTGGCGGCGCTGGAAGCGCAGCGCGCCGTCGAAGCTGGCGCCTCGGCGGGTCTGCTGTATCCCTCACACGGCTGGCTGCGTTTTGGCTATCAAAAAGGCGCTCCGCAGGATCGCTATCGCGTAGTATACGAAGAGAGCGGCTTACCCCTTATTCTCTTCCAGTATCCGGATGTCACTAAAGCCACGTATAACCTCGAAACGATGCTGGATATTTCCGCGCAACCCGGGGTCTTTGCGATGAAAAATGGTGTGCGTAATATGCGCCGCTGGGATACGGAAATTCCGGTTATTCGCCGCGAACGCCCTGATTTACAGATCCTCAGCTGTCATGATGAATATCTGCTGCATACCGCCTTTGATATTGATGGTTTCCTTGTAGGGTATGGCAATATTGCTCCGGAACTCCTGCTGGAACTGCTGGAAGCCGGTAAAGCGCAGGATTATGTGAAGGCTAAAGCGGTTCACGATCGCCTGCTACCAGTTACTAAGGCCGTTTATCATCGCGGATCGCATATGGAAGGTACCGTGGCGTTGAAACATGCCCTGGTTGAACGTGGCATTCTGGAACATGCGACCGTTCGTTCACCTCTGCTGCCGCTTGAACCGGGCGCCGAAGAAGAGATCAAAGCGGCTATCCGTGCTGCAGGAATTAAAAAAGCGGTTATTTAATTTATTATTTGAATACCGAGCCCGTATTCATTATGAATACGGGTTGATTTTAATACAGATAATCAGGTTTTATTCAGTATATCAGTGTGGCCGTATAATCTTTTATAAAGATACTATAATGAGGCTGTCATGAGTAATTTAGAAAAAACATCTACCGCTGTACCCGCACAAATAGAAATACTGCCCTTCTCTCAATTAATTCGCCGTATTGGTCCGGGAATTGTTCTCACCGGCGTAGTGGTCGGTCCCGGCGCCATCACCACCGCGTCGATGTTAGGGGCGGACTATGGCTATTCCCTGCTATGGCTGCTGATCCCCATTGCCTTTATGGGGATCACCTTCATGTTGACGACCTATCGTATCTCCATGCTCACCGGGATGCCGTCGATAGAAGCTATCCGTCATTATTATGGCAAAGTCGCCGCAGGCTTTGTCGGCGTCGCCACTTTTTTAGCTTGCCTTTTTTTTACCATGGGGAATATCTCGGGGACCGGAGCGGGCATGAACCTGGTTTTCGGCATCGACTGGAAACTCGGCGCGCTAATAATGATTGCGGTGATGATCTATTGCTATTTTTCTAAAGGTGTTTATTCCAAAGTCGAGAAGGGGATCACCATTTGTATTGTGGCAATGATTTTTGCCTTTTATATCACGCTGGTGGGAACAGGAGGACCGGACTGGAAAGCCAGTGGCGAAGGATTAACGCACTGGATCTTTCCCGCGGGCAGTTTAGTCGCGGCGTTGGGCTTTATTAGCACCAATGCCTCTCTGACGACCGGGATCTATGGTACCTATCTTGGTAAAGAGAAAAAATGGAAGAAAGATGATCTTTTTAATGGCGTGATGGTGGCCGATACCGTCGCCCATATCATCGGCGTACTGCTGATCAGCGGGGCGATTATTCTGGTGGGGGCCATCGTCCTTTTTCCCCAAGGGATATCGATTAATACGCCTGCGCAACTGGCGGATTTGTTGACGCCAAGCATGGGGCGTGCCGCGAAATATATTATGGGAGTGGCGTTATTGGGGGCGGGTTTCTCATCATTGTTGGGAAACACTCAGCGTGGGGTTGTTCTGCTTAATTCGGGGTTCAATAAGTCTACTGCGTTGGAAAGTAAAGCGGTGCAGTGGGGATCCATGGTGGTGCTGGTGGTTGCGGGGTTAATTTGCTTTAGCTTCGGCGGCTCTCCGGTGCAGTTAATTTACTTAGCGAATGTCGCAACGGCGGTGTCGACGCCTGTCGCGGGTCTGTTTATCTGCCTGCTGCTGTGGCGAAAGGATATTAATAAAGGATATAAGACGCCAAGGTTATTACAAATATGTATGGTGATCAGCTATCTCTTTTGTTTGTTACTCACTCTCGTCGCCTTGATTAACACCTTACCTAAATTTATATCCTCTCTTTCTACCATGTTTTGAGGTGGAGTATGACTGATGCCGTCCTGCTGGGTGAAGGCTTCACCCTGATGTGCCTCGGCATGGGGTTCGTGCTGGCGT